>NZ_BDHE01000013.1:0-52178 GCF_054786175.1 Treponema sp. R8-4-B8 | reverse complement strand
TGGCGGTTCAAAAGTTGTAAGCGTCGTCGCAAGCGGTGAAAGTACGGAAATTATTTTACACCCTGATACTCTTGCGGCCATGGACGGGCTTTCTTCTTATTTGCAGAAGAACGTTCCCGGCGTAGGCAAAGTTATGGGTTTTACAGACCTTGTAAAGCGCATTAATCAGGTTTTTAACGCGAATGAAAGCCCCGACGGGCTTCAAGTAACGTCATCCCCTTCCTCAAAAACTTCCGACAGTTTTGGATTTGGCGATTTTGATGACGATGATTTTGGCTCTTTTGAGTACGACAATTCAACGGAATCTTCTTCTAATAACGCCAATAATTCAAACGCAGACAAAGATAAATTTTACACGCGAACTGAATTAATAGAACTGTTCGATAGCGCCGCGGGAAAATCACGCTCGATGAACGTTAATGACCTTATTTGGGAACTTAAAAAGCAGATAAATTATGAAGGTTCCGCGTATTATGAAATACCGCTTGATCCAAAACGTTATGGGAAAGAAACCAAAGAAGACTTACAAAAATTAATAGCAAATTACCTTGTCCTGCTTTCGGGAAACATCAGCGAATACGCTAACGATCCTCTTGAACCTACGGCGTTTAAATCGACTGTGCAGTTGCGTACTGTGGGAATTGAGGACAGCCACGCTATTTTCCACACGATAGAACAGTACGCCGCCGCGAACTTTCCCCCAGGCGTAAAATTTACTTTGGGCGGCACTACAATGGTAGAAAGCTCATTAAATGATCAGGTCGTGCAAACGCAGGTTATTTCAATGTTGTTTTCCATAATTTGCGTTTTTATAATAGTGTCGTTTGCCAATAAATCTATTATTGCCGGCATTATCGGAATTGTACCGTTATCAATTTCAATACTGATAAATTTTGCCGTTATGGGATTCGCGGGCATTAAATTGAATCTTGGCACTTCAATGGTCGCCGCCGTAGCCGTCGGCATTGGCATTGATTATTCCATTCACTGCATGGAAGCTTATAAGAGGGAATACCTCGCTTCAGGCGGCAGCGCATCAAAATGCGGGGGCGATTTTTTGCGTCAGGTGTTTTTCAGTTCGGGGAAAGCGATAATTATTAACGCTTTGTCAGTCGGCGCCGGTTTTGCCGTTTTAATGCTGTCTAATTTTGTAATGTTAGGCGATCTTGGAATGTTAATCGCCATTACAATGTTTTCAAGCGCGTTTGTTAGCCTTACAGTGCTTCCCGCCTTGCTTGCGCTAATTAAGCCAAAATTCATTTATAAGGAGTGATTATGTTAAGAAAAGTATTTTTATTTACAGCCGTTATACTGTTGACAAACGGCGTTATTATGGCGCAGGATTTTGGTTTTGGTTCTGATGATGATGAAGACACTCCAAAATCTTCAGCGGCATTTACGGTTGGCGGTGAAATTTCCGCCGAGGCGATACCGTATATTTATGATTTAAATGACGAAGAAACATTTATTGACTCGTTATGGAATGTTAAACTTAATTTGGAGTTTACAAGCCCTTATATTGACATATTTTCCATATTAAATTTTAACTCTCCCTCCATAAATGAATTATGGACATGGAGTTCAAATTTAAAAGAATGGAATTATACCCCCCTTGTTATTGACGAACTTTATTTTCGCGCCTATATCAGCACTGTGAATATCGAAGCCGGTTTCAGAAAATTAACATGGGGAAAAGTTGACAGCAACGGCCCGTTAGATGTAATTAACCCGCTCGACTATACCGACCTTATAGATATTACGGATATAAGGGCAAGAAAAATAGCCCGCCCTATGGTTCACATTACATGGAACGCCGGAAATTTTTCCAAACTTGAGGGAGTATTTATTCCCAACTTTACAGGCTACCGCTTCGCTTCAGAAGGGCGATGGACGCCAATCCAATACTCAACCATGATGGAAAATTCTAAAAAAGAGATATCAGCAAGATTAATTAATTATATTAAAACTTTGCCACTAACTGACCAATTAATCTTATATAGTCAGTTGGGTTCTTTAGATTTATCCGATTATTCGTTTGAATTTCCTGACACGTCAGGAATTGAATATTTCCAGGCAGGGCTTCGTTTTACGACTACTGTAAGTTCCGCGGATTTGGGCATTCAATATTTTTATGGTAATTTATTCAGGCCTAATTACTGTCTTTCAAGTGATGGAGTGGACTATTTTATTGACGATCTTATCAATGGAATTTTGTCTAATCCCGGCAGTTATGCCGGCGATATTTCTTTGCTGTCTCCGAAAATAAATTATACCCGTTATCATCAAATTGGAATTGATTACGCGCAGGTTCTTTTTGGGTTTAATCTTCGTGCGGAAGCCGCCATTAATATAACCGAAGATTTTTCAGGCGATGACGGCTCTCTTCAAAATCCGTTTATCGCGTGGGCGCTTGGTTTTGACAGGGAGTTATTTTGGGGAATTAACGTCAACGCGCAATGCGATGAAACTATCCGCTTATTAGATGATAAAGTCGGGGATAATCCTGTATTTGACTCGGAAGCGGGAACCAATATAACTTCCACGCGTCTTAGCGTATTTTTGTATAAAAACTTTTTTAGGGACAGACTTGAAACCGGCATAACGTGCGTATGGAAAATAGAAGACGCCGATTTTTACATAATTCCTTCGATTGCGTGGACTGACGGCAATTTGACGGCAAGATTAGCCGCGGGTATTTTCACCGGAAATAAAAAGGGAGAATTGGGCCAGTATTGGGAAAACAGTTTTGTCAAATTGGCCATGTCTATCGTGTTTTAATTTTTTAATTAAGACTGTATAATGATCCTATGAACATATTAATTATAGGCGGCGCCGGATACATAGGCAGTCATGTAACAAGGGAATTCCTCGATAATGGCTGTAACTGCGTCGTCTACGACAATCTTTCAAGCGGGCTTCGTGAAAATCTTTTTTTAGACGCGAAGTTTATTCACGGCGACATTCACGATTACCAATCGCTAATCGCCGCCATGAAAAGCTCTACATTTGACGCTCTTATTCATCTGGCGGCGTCCAAGGCAGCCGGTGAATCAATGCACAATCCTGAAAAATATTCCCGCAATAACATCATGGGAACGCTAAATATTTTAAACGCCGCCTGCGAGGCGGGCATTAAACGTATCGTTTTTTCATCAAGCGCCGCCGTTTACGGTGAGCCTCAATACCTGCCTATTGATGAAAAACACCCGACAAACCCGGAAAATTATTACGGTTTTACAAAACTGGAAATCGAACGCTTTTTATTTTGGTATGAAAAACTAAAAAACATCCGTTACGCGAGCCTCCGCTATTTTAATGCCGCAGGCTACGACGTAAAAGGCAGAATAAAAGGGCTTGAGCAAAATCCCGCGAATCTTCTCCCCGTTATCATGGAAACCGCCTGCGGCATTAGAAAGGAAATGCAGGTCTTTGGAAACGATTATGACACTCCAGACGGCACTTGCATACGTGATTATATCCATGTAAGCGATCTCGCTATCGGCCACTTTATGGCGCTTGATTATATCATAAAAAACAATAAAAGCATTACCGTTAATCTTGGCAGCGAAAAAGGTTTTTCCGTAACCGAGGTGCTTGAAACGGCGCGTAAAGTAACAGGAAAGCCCATACCCGCGAAAATCACTGGCCGCCGCGCCGGAGACCCCGCCATGCTTACCGCGTCCGCCTCTCTCGCGCGGGAATTATTGGGCTGGCATGCCCGTTATTCCGATATGGAAACATTGATTAAAACAAGCTGGGGAGCGTATTCAAAATGAAAGATAAATTATTTTCGTATATCGATAATTCCGCGGATTTGGCGGTTGAACTTGAGAGCGGACTGACAAAACTTCCCGCCATTTCGCCTGAGTCGGGAGGAGACGGCGAATTTGAAAAGTGTTTTTTCCTTGAAAATTGGCTTCGCGTCCGAGGCATAACTCAGCTTGAGCGTTTTGACGCGCCCGATGACAGGGTAGAAAGCAAAAAACGCCCGAATTTAATCGCGACAATTGAAGGCGGTGATGACAGTAAAGGAAGACTGTGGATTTTAAGCCATCTTGACGTTGTCCCGCCCGGAGAAGAAAAACTATGGGACAGTAATCCATGGACTGTTATATGCAAAAATGATTCTCCGGGACCTAGGGTTATAGGCAGGGGCGTGGAGGATAATCAGCAGGGGTTAACGTCTTCCGTAATTACGGCGCTGGCGTTTGTAAGTCAGGGGTTAATGCCTTCGCGCACAATAAAGCTTTTATTCGCGGCAGACGAAGAAATGGGGTCAGCTTACGGCATTGAGTGGCTTGTAAAAAACCACGGCGGTTTATTTAATAAAAATGACATGGTACTGGTGCCTGACGGAGGGGACATAAAAGGCGAATGTATTGAAATCGCCGAAAAAAACATTTTATGGGCGAGGTTTGTAACCCACGGAAAACAGACGCACGGTTCAATGCCGGATTTGGGGGCCAACGCTTTTCTTGCTGGAGCCGACCTTGCCGTGCGCCTTCATTTTGAACTTTCAGCTAAATTTGACAAACACGATCCGATGTTTGACCCTGACTACTCTACTTTTCAACCGACAAAAAAAGAAGCCAACGTCCCTAACATTAATACTATTCCCGGCGAGGATGTTTTTTGCATGGATATGCGCGTCCTCCCCTGTTATTCGCCAGATTCAGTATTAGCTGAAGTTGACAGAATAAAAACTGAAATAGAAAATAAATATCACGTTACAGTCGAATACTCGCTGCCTCAGTTAATGCAGTCCAGCCCGACTGACGCAAACGCGCCCATTGTCACATTACTGACTAGAGCGGCGGCGGAAGTTTATTCCGTCCAGCCGCGCCCTATCGGCATAGGCGGCGGCACGATGGCGGCATATCTTCGCAACATCGGTATAGACTGCGCGGTCTGGACAAAGACGCAGGAAACCCTTCACCAGCCGAATGAGTACGCGCTCTTGGAAAACATTCTTGGTGACGCCAAGGTTTTCGCGTTATTGGCTATTAGTTAGCGTTATTCAGGGAGGGGGACAAAATCAGCGCGGCAAAAATTATTGACTCTGAGAAAATAATCGCTTCTTTATGCGAAGGAGGATCCGTCGCAGGGCTGCTTCCTTCCTATGAGCCGCGTAAGGCTCAGCTTGACTTGCTTGCCCTTATTACCCGCGCTTTTAACGAAGACTCTATTGTTATGGCGGAAGCGGGTACGGGCGTGGGAAAATCATTCGCCTACCTCCTTCCCGCCATGCACTTCGCGCTCGCAAACAAGGAAAAAGTCGTTATCTCCACCGCTACCATTACGCTGCAACAGCAATTATTTGAGAAGGACATCCCGCTTGTCGCTTCAAGCATGCCGGACGTTAAAATTAAATCCGTCATTATGAAAGGAAGGGGCAATTACCTGTGCCTGCGCCGTCTTGACGACACGTTACGCGAAGGTTTGCTTTTTGATTTTGATAAAAAAGAAATTGACAATATTGTTGAATGGTCCAAGAAAACAAAAACAGGGGCAAAATCGGAACTTGCATTTATGCCTTCCGAAACTCTGTGGGCGGGCGTATGCTCTGAATCTGATCTATGTTTGGGAAGCCACTGCCCCTGGAGGGAACAGTGCTTTATACTCGCGCTTCGCAGGGAAGCAAATAACGCCCACATAATCGTCGTGAATCATCATCTGCTTTTCGCGGATTTAGCCGCAAGGTACCAGGGCGCGGGTTATGAAAGCGCGGTAATTTTGCCTCCTTTTAACCGGCTTATAATAGACGAGGCTCACACGATTGAAAACGCCGCGACTTCATTCTTTTCTCAGGAATTCGCGAGAACCGGAATTTTCCGCCAGCTTTCAAGACTCTACAATACGCGCAAGGCAAACATGCGCGGCTTGCTGGTACGACTGTGCGCTATGCTGCCCTCAGGCGAAGACAGATTAGATGACATGGCCGATGTTATTCAAAAAATACGCTCGTCAGTTGAAAGCCTTGATGACTGCGCCTTGGAACTCTGCGGCATAGAGGGAATTTTTAGGCTTTCCCCGTCTGTTGATGAATCGTTTTTAAAAAAAGCGTTATTCCCAAATTTCAAGACGTTGCGTAAAAACATACTCAGCCTGACAAATATAATTCGAGATGTTTTAGAAAAACTTGACGACGAGCAAATGGCCGATCCCATTGTTTGGGAAATTAAAACTATCGTAAGAAGGCTTGAAGGAGCCTCCGAGATATGCAATGTTTTTTGCCATTACAAAAAACACGAAGATCATGTTTTATGGATTGAAAAATTACGGTTTAAAAATAACCCCTGGGCAGTCTTTACAAAAACGCCTCTGGATTTGGCGCCCATTCTAAAGGACAGCGTTTTTTCGCCAAATAAAACCGTAGTCTGCGTATCCGCGACATTGGCTATTAACGATGATTTCACTTTCTGGGCAAGCCGCTGCGGCATCGGCAGCGTCAATTCCCGTCCGCCGCTTTCAGGCTGTTTCCCCTCCCCGTTCCCCTATTCAAGCGCCGTCCTCCTTGCCGCCCCGCAAGACGCTCCCCTCCCCGACGAAGAAGGGTATCAGGAATTTGTCAATAAAGCAGTGGCAGAACTTGCCGCCGTCGCAGGAGGGTCGGCCCTTGTGCTATTCACTTCCTACCAGTCTTTAACAGGCAGTTACAACGCCGCTTTAGCGGAACTTACCCCAATGGGCATCAAATGCCTGAAACAGGGGGATGACGACCGCACGCGCCTGTTACAGGCCTTCCTGTCCGACGAAAGCTCCTGCCTTTTTGCCACAGATTCGTTCTGGGAAGGGGTAGACGCGCCAGGGGACACCCTGCGGCTTGTCATTATCTGCCGTCTGCCATTCCGTACACCCGGCGACCCCGTCCATGAAGCGCGAAGGGAGGCTGTGGAAAAGCGCGGCGGAAACCCCTTTTTAGAACTATCTTTGCCCCAGGCTGTGATGAAGTTTAAACAGGGTTTTGGCAGACTTATGCGCAGAAGCGCCGACAAGGGCGTAGTCGCTGTTCTTGACGGGCGAATTTTAAAAAAAGCCTATGGTAGTTTATTTCGACAGGCTCTGCCCGAAACAAAAACAAGCTTTAGCAATCTTAACATTATTTTACAAGACATAGAAAACTTCCTATATTAATGCTATAATATCTCTTGAGGTAAAGGATGTCGGATTACGCGAACACTGAAGAACTCGTACAGGATACTGCAGAAACAGTAAACAATGAAAAATTCCTTGTCTTTTCCATATTAGGGAAATTATACAGTTTCCCATCCCGCCTTATTGGGGAAATCGCGTTATTTGACAAAGTATTCCCGTTACCTCTAATGCCTCCTTATGTGCTTGGCGTTATAAACAGATACTCAGCGCCATACGCATTATTTGACATCGGGCTTTTATTCCAAAAAACTCCAAGTCCGCGCAACAAAATAATTATTCTTAAGGAAGATATTGACAGAATCGCCTTCCTTATTGACGATGTGGCGGGTATCGCAGACATACAGAATGAAGAATTGCTTATTGTAGAAAGAAACGCTGATTCAGGGGATCTGACGGATTTAATCCGCGCGTCGTTCAAGTGGGAAAACGGCGATGTTTTTGTTCTTGACGCGAACATGATAATAAGCCGCGTCTCAAAGGAGATAGCTTAAAGATGAGGGTGTTCATTTGTTCCTATTCGTGGTTTTCCCTTGCCATCCCGATGGATTGCGTATCTTCAATTTTTCTTTATCAGGAAAAAATAAATCATAAAATTGATTTTAACGCTGAAAATTGCAATATACACATATCCCTTCCATTGCTTTTTAATTGTCCTGACGCGAACGTACAACACGGAATAATTTTAAAAGACGGCAATAATAACAATGATTCAATGGAAAATAGAGTGATATTATTCAGTACGGCGGTGGAAAGCGAGAAAGACCTTTTAACCGAAAATATTTATCCGCTGCCAAAAATCATGAGCGTAATGCAATTTGCGCTTATTTTTAACGGCATATTTTTTAATAACAGGCACGGCGGAACGGTGGAAGACAAAACAACAAAAGAACTTGTCCTTCTGCTCGATCCGCGTCAGTTGGTTCATAATATTCATAAGGAATTAATAACATGATTAGAACTTTAATTGTTGATGACAGCCCGCTGGCTCGTTCAATTATCAGGGATTTTCTTGAAAGCGAAGGCTCATTTGAAATTGTCGGCGAAGCCGAAGACGGGCGTGACAGCGTAGACAAAGCGAGAAAACTCAACCCTGACCTTATTACAATGGATTATGAAATGCCCGTAATGAACGGGCTTGACGCTATTGTAGAGATTAGAAAATTCAGCCAATGCGGCATAGTCGTAATCAGCACTCATGATACGGCAAAAATGGCTTATGAGGCCGCGGTTAAGGGAGCGCATGAATTTTTCGCTAAAGATAATTTTACTTCTAAAACCAGCTACAGTCAGAGAAGCGAAATATTTAATACGTTAAAACACATATCAAACATAAAGAAAAAGTTTTCGTTACAGCAGGAAGCCGACGGGCAAAGCGCGCCTATTCAAAAGAAAATTAAATGCGTGGTTATAGCGTCTTCCACAGGCGGCCCTATGGCCCTATGCCAGTTATTCTCCGCCCTACCCGCGGCTTTTCCAGTGCCGATATTGCTCGTGCAGCACAATACATCTGGGTTTGACAAAGGCTTTGTGCAATGGCTTGACGGTTATTCGCAGCTTAATATACAGATTGCCGAAGAAGGAGTTTATCCTTCCAGAGGAAATGTTTATGTAGGCCCTACGGAAAAACATCTTATAATAGGCTCGTCAGGCATCGCGTTTGACGACAGCGGCCCTGTCAACAGCCAAAAACCGGCGGCTGATTTTTTATTTAAGAGCGCGGCCGAGCAGTATGGCAGTTCCCTTGTCAGCGTCGTTCTTACCGGTATGGGCAATGACGGCGCGGAAGGCACCCGTTTTGTAAAAAATGCGGGCGGCATAACAATAGCGCAGGATGAGGCGACTTCCATGATTTACGGAATGCCGCAGGCGGCGGTTGAAACAGGCTGCGTAGACATAGTTCTGCCATTAAACGAAATCGCGCCCAAATTAATATCATTAACGGGAGGAGAAAGCTAGAAATGCCATTAAGCGCAGCGGTTTCAGACAGTACGGTGGAAGTTCCGCCTGAAGTGCTTTCTAACCCAGCTTTATTATTTTTGTATTACCGCATTGAACAAATACTTGGCATAAGGGCGGGAAGCGAACCGCTTATTAAATTAAATGAATATCTTGAAAATAATTGCGGCTCGTCTTTTATAGAAAATCCAGCCGCTTATGAACATCTTCTTACTTCCCGTGAGCAGATATTCAGCATATCAAGATTTCTTACCGTTAATGAAACATATTTTTTCAGGGAAGGCGCCCATTTTGATCTTCTTGCGGGAGTTTTGCCTGAATTGGCGGAACTTGGCCGCCCGTTACAAATATGCTCAGCCGCCGTGTCAATAGGATGTGAGGCGTACAGTATCGCCATGCTTCTTGATTATCATATAAAAAACGGGCTTAATTTTGATTTTACAATCGACGCTTTTGACGTATGCGTTGACGCTATAGAAATCGCGAAAAACGCCCGTTATACGTCAAACGCGCTGCGCTCTGACGGTTCTTCATGGAAACATATTCTTGACTCATACCTGATCCACGATAACGATGAATTTATCGTATCTCAAAATATCCGCAAAAAAGTGCGTTTTTTCCCCCACAATATCATGCGCGGGCTTGAAAAACAGTATGACATAATATTTTTTAGAAATTCCTTAATTTATTTTTCTAATAAAAACAGAATTTTTGTAATTAATAATCTTGCTGAATCGCTTTTTAGCAACGGCCTTCTTTTTATGGGTATTTCAGAAACGTCTTCCGTAAGACATCCTTTGCTGGCGAATAAAAATTCCAGCGACGTATTTTATTTTCAAAAAACTGGAACTCCGTTTATTTATGATCAATTAGGAACATTTACCGCTCCAACGGAACCGTATTTAATTAACAATCGTCAATTTAACAGGCGTGAAAAACCCGACGCGGAAAAACATATACGGCGCGCGAATCCAAAAAGGGAAGAGATTTCCGTTAGTTGCGCTGAAACAACTGAAATTCTTAAAACAGAAGACGGCAAACCAAACGCGGAAAAAACGCTTAAAGCCCTTATAAATGAAAATTATGACGCTCTTCACGGAAGCGCTCTCGCTGCGTCAGCCGTTTATTTTTTAAACGCGCAAGACCTTGAAAACGCCGATACCGTCATCTCATACCTTGAAAAAAACAATTCAGGCGCGTTTACAAAATTTTTAAGGGGCGAACATTATTTTCACAGTGACCTTTTGCAGGAAGCGGAAAAATTTTATGTTGAATCATCGGTAAAAGACAAATATTTTTGGCCGGCATTCTACAGAATCGCCGTTATTGCCGCTGAAGGAAATCCCACAAGATATGAATATAAAATAAAAAAAACAATTGAAAGCATAGAACTTTTGCAAAACTTGGAACCTGACCGCGAACGTAATTATGAATGTTTTATGGGCGGATTTTCTCCCGATTATTTCCTGAGAATTTTGGAAAAGAAATTATCATAAAAGAGGTTTTGCATGAAAATAAATTTTAAAAATATAAAAATAAAATTAATTACCAAATTAACTGTCAGCGCTTTTGTTTTTTTATTGCCATTGGGAATAATGTTACATTCCGTTATTTCCGTATCTTTCTCATCAATAAAAAAAGACAGTATTGAGCTTAAAGGCATCGAAGTTCTTCGTCCCGTCTTTGAGTTAATGCAAAACATTCCTTTTTATATCCGTATTTATATTGATAATTCTCCGGGCGATATTGATTATACCAAACAGCATATAACGGAATTGCTCACGGAAATAAAGGTTAAATATGAGGAATATTTTTCACATGAAGCTTATGTCGTATCTCCCCAGACTCTTATTGAAAATTGGGAGAATATGTCAAAAACCGTGATTCGGGATTCAGTTTTATGGGCATACAGGCAGATAATGCAGGATTTAAACAGAATGATAGTTTATATAGGGGATATTTCAGGGCTTGTTACGGACAGCGATATTGAAAGCGCGTATCTTATAGCGGCCTCCATTCATGAACTGCCGCAGGCGCAGGACAGGGTAGTTTTAATAGGAAATTTGTTAAGAACTATTGAATCCGGCGCGTTCACTCAAAGACGCAGGACGGAACTTCAGCTTAATCTTGAATTATTGCTTTATTCGGACAATTCCCGGATACAAAACAGGTTTAATTCGGCGGGAACCATTAGAAAGAATAATACTGACACTCTTGAATCTTTTGAAATACTTTTAAAATCCTGTTATGACAACATCGCTTATTATGCGAATACCGTAGGGAATATTATTAATGAGCCTGAATTAAATACTCAAGTTATTCCATCTCTTTATGACGTGGCAAGCCGCGTAAATAACGCTACTTTTCGGCTTCAAACCGCGTCCCTTGACCGTCTGCAAACTCTCATTTCAAAAAGAATTTTAACATACAGGCTTCGTTTTATATTATCCCTAGCAGCGGCCGTATTTGCGACATTATTCGCGTTTGTTATAATTTTTATTACAAATTTCGGCATTCGCAAAGCTACCGACAACATGAGCGTAGTATTCAAACGTTTAAATGAAAACGATCTTACCGTAAAAATAGAATCGCTTTCAAATGACGAACTTGGCGATTTTATGAAAGCGTTAGGCGTCTTTTTGTCCAAGTTGCAAAATACATTCTCGTCATTTAATAAAAATACTTCAATGGTTTCAACGTCCGTATTTGAGCTTTCCTCCACTACAAAAGAAATGACAGCCGTCGCCAATGAGCAATCCGCAAGCGTTTCTGAAATTGTAACCACAATGGAAAACAACAGAAACATTTCAGCGCAATCCGCCGAAAAAACTTCGGAAGTGGCGCATCTTGCCTCCCAAACGCAAGAACTTAGCAGAAGGGGCGCGGAACTTAGGGAAATAAATGAAAACATGATGCTTGACGTGCGTAATCAAAACGCGAAAATTATTGAAATAATCAGAAACCTTGCCGAAATGCTTTCCAGAATTGACGAATCGGTAAAACTTATTGACACAATCGCCGATCATACCAAACTTATCGCTTTTAACGCCGCCCTTGAAGCGTCGTCATCAGGCGAAGCCGGTTCCCGTTTCTCTGTAGTGGCTTCCGAAATACGCCGCTTTGCCGACAATGTCGTTGAATCCGCATCCGAAATAAAAGAAAAAATTTCAGAATTACAGGAAGCTTCGCAAAGCCTGTTAACGGAAGCAAATAACGGCTCGCGGAAAATAGACATAGGCTACAATAGAATCGTCGAGCAAAAAGAAGTTTTTGAAAATATAGTGGACGCTTCCCAAAATGTCGCGATACGCACGCAGCAAATTTCATCTTTAAGCAAACAGCAGGAATACGCCGCTTCCCAGGTTTTCTCGGCGTTAAAAGAAATTTCCGCGGGCGTAAACCAATTTGTTCACGCCACCGTCATTACGTCGGAAACGGTGAATAAGCTTAACAATATGTCAAAAGAACTTAAAGAAACTCTTGAGAAATATCACATAACGGGCGGTAATAATAAATGATGCCGGATTCAAGAAAATATTTTCAGGAGCGGTCATGGCGATAGACAGGGAAAAATTCATCAAAAAATATATTGATGAAGGACTTGAAATATTATCCACCGTTGAAACCCTTATATTTGACATAAAAGACGGCGTTTCCGTAGAAGACGATCTTGCCACCCTTCTGCGCGCCCTTCATACCCTTAAAGGCACTTCCCGTATGCTTGAGTTTAAGCGTATCGAAGAATTAAGCCATTCGCTTGAAAGCGTATTTGTCGCCATACGCGAACAAAGAATAGGTTTTTCAGAGAATGCGTTAAAACTGATCCTTTCTTCTTTGGATCTTCTTAAAGACGGAATAAACGTAATACAAAACGATAAAGACGACAATATTGAACTTGGCGAATATGTAAAAAATTTGTCTCTGCTTGCGTCAGGTGAAGAGTATTCTCTGCCAAAAACGGAAAAATCCGCTTCAATAAAAAAACAATCCGCGGAAAAAGAAGCGGTTTTGCCGCAAACGGACGAAACTGCGGAAGCGCCGTCAGAAAAAGAAGCGGCTCATAAAACTCCAGCCGCGGAAAAACGCAAAGATACAAAAAGCGAATCCATACGCGTTCCTCTTGAAAAAATAGATGAAATAATAAAAAGTATAGCCTCTTTACATACGCTTGAAATTGCGGCAAAAAGCCTTTCTCAAAACAGCATTGAAATTACCAAGCTTATGAAGGAGTTTTCAAAATCGCTTAAAGAGTATAAAAAACATGATCCCATACAAGCGGCAAATTTCAGAAAGCTGGAAAGAATGGGGGAACGGTTAAACTCGTCTTTAAAGAATTACTTTCTTGACGCGGAAAACAGCATAAGAACCGCTTATGACAGGGTAATTTCGCTGCGTACCCTTCCTATTTCAACTATTTTTGACAGTTACCAGCGTTATGTGTTTCATCTCTCACAGGAACTTGGAAAAAAAGTCCGTCTTACCATCGAAGGGCAGGAAAATGAAATAGATAAAAACATTATAGAAACAATATCAGAAGTGTTTATACACCTTGTGCGTAACGCTGTCGATCATGGGATTGAAACTCCACAGGAACGCCTTGCCGCCGGAAAGGACGAAACCGGCAAGGTATCCATTATTTGCTCGCGTGAAAGCGGCAACATGAAAATAATTATTTCCGACGACGGACGCGGCATTGATCTTGAAAAAATCAGGCAGAAAGCCGTAAAAAGCGGATTTGTGGCGGAAGCGGCGGCGGCAGGCCTTACTAAAGAAGAACTTATAAATTTAATTTTTCAAAGCGGTTTTTCAACGTCTGGCACCTTAAGCAACGTGTCAGGCAGGGGGGTTGGAATGGACGTGGTCCGAGAATGTGTGGAATCGTTAAAAGGGAGCATTCTTGTAGACAGCGTTCAGGGGGAAGGCTCAAAGTTTACAATTATTGTCCCGCTTTCCATCGCCGCCCTTATGGGCTTTCCAATTGAATGTAACGGAATGAAATTTATTATTCCCGCCAATTTTGTCGAAGCGATAATGCTTTTAAACCGCGATGAGATAATTACCGTAGTGGACAAACCTGAAATAAAATATAACGACCGTATTATTAAATTATATTATCTAAGCCAGATTTTACAGATTAAAACGGACGCCGTAAGCGCGTCAGACATACTTTTTGTCGTAATTATCCGTTCTTATGAAGAAATCGCGGCTATCGCCGTCAATAATATAGACAGCATGAGATCAGTAATTCTTAAAACAATGCCCGCTTTTATGGAGAACATGAGCGTTTTTTCCGGCATTATTTTAAACCAAGACTATGAAATGGTCAGCGTTTTGCATATTCCCACCGTAATTAAAATGGCAAAACGCATAAAAACGCTGGATATTAAGAAACACGCCATTGAATTTGAAAAATTAAAAAAATCTATTCTTGTCGTTGACGATTCGCTTCCAATCCGTGAAATTGAAAGTGAAATTCTTTCATCGGAAGGATATGTCGTGGATACCGCCGCGGACGGGGCGCAGGCGTTAAAAGCGGCTAAAACAAATCATTATGATTTAATCTGCACCGATTTAAATTTACCCGTTATGGACGGCTTTATGCTTATTGAAAATCTTAAAAAGAATGATGACCTTTCAAAGATTCCAATTATTGTAATTTCATCAATGGATAATGAAGAAGAGCAAAAACGCACCTACCAGCTTGGAGCTTCGCGGTATATTGTTAAAAATTCTTTTAATAACCATAATTTGCTCGATGCCGTTAATTCACTTGTCGGAGCGGGATAATGAATGAAGAATTAAAACGAATATTAATAATGGAAGATTCCGATATTTTCGCTGAAATGCTGATAAGCTCATTTGATCAGTCAAAATATAATATCCAAAGGGCCATTAACGGTTTTGAAGGCATTAAAAAAGTGTATGGGTTTTTACCGCATCTTATTATCTCCGACGTAGAAATGCCCCTTTTTAAAGGTTATCAGGTTACGCGCTTTTTAAAATCGCGCAAAAACACCAAAAACATTCCCGTTATTATGTTCACCTCCCTTGATGAAACAAAGGACAAATTTTGGGGACTGCAAACGGGAGCGGATTATTACATTGAAAAATCGCCAGAAAATATAAGTATGCTGATCACCCTTATAGATAAAATATTTTCTACCGTACAGGAAATAGATTTTGACGCGATTGAAAAAGAAAGCCGAAAAATAAACGACGACTCCATTATAGAAATAGTAAATAATCTTCTTGATAACAAACTTTTCCAAACAACAATTATCGGCCTTCTTTCTGATTTGTCTAAAAAGGTAAATTCAATTGAAATGACGGCGCAAGGAATAATTGAGCTTCTTCATACGGTTTGTGAAGCGGAAATTGTAACTTTAATTATCAGGGGAAATAACGGAATCGTGTTTATATATACTAATAATTTCAGCGCGTATACGAAAGAAATATATGATAATTTTTTAGGAGTATGCGAGTCGGATTTTAATAATCTGTTTCAAGGCTTAAAAATTATTTCCAATAAAATAAAAAATTTCCGCCCGACGGGGCAAAACAGGAAAACCATATCTTCTTATATTTTTATTCCCCTCTCTTCAGCGGGTGAAAATTTCGCTTCCCTGCATATCGCGAATTCGATAAATGAGTATTTTACCCCAGCGATTTTGGAAAATGTCAACGTATTCGCCAGCTCCGCGTCTCCAATCATCGCGAACGCGCTTTCCATTCACAATTTTGTCGAGCTTCAAAAAAGAACCCGCGCCGCGTTCGCCCGTTATGTGCCAGGAGACGTGATGGACGAGATAATCAATGAAACGGCGAAAAAAACCATCTTGAGCGAAAACAGGAAAGTATCGGTATTGTTCTGTGATATTAGGAATTTTACTAATATGTCCGAACATTATGACGCACAGGTTGTAGTTGATTTTTTAAATAATTTTTTCGCAAAAATGGGAAGCGAGATAATTTCTGAAAGCGGGCACGTGGATAAATTTATTGGCGACGCGATTATGGCCGTATTCGGAGCGTTTAAAAATAATGAAGAATCCCCTGAAAACGCGATAAAAGCGGCGGTAAAAATGCTTGCCGCCCTTGAAAAAATAAATAACGCGGGCATGGAGTTTTTTAACGATAAAGTAAAAGTAGGAATCGGAATAAATTACGGCGAATGTATTTTAGGAAATATCGGATTTAAAAACAAAATGGACTACACGATAATAGGCGACACTGTTAATCTAGCCTCCCGTCTTGAAAGTCTTACAAAGGCGTATTATCATCCTCTTATAGTTTCCGAGGCCGTATTTGAAGCGGCTAAAGAAAAATTTCTTTTCCGTAAAATTGACAATGTGCGGGTAAAAGGAAAGGATAAACCCGTCGGCATATACGCCGTTTATTCCGGTTTTCAGGGCGCCGACGGAAAAAAATTGCGCTCGGGAGAAACAGCGGATATAACTTCGGTGGAGTCTCTTTTAATTAACCGTGACACGCTGGTAAATTACAATAAAGGGCTTCGCGTTTTTTATTTGCGCGAATGGAAACTGGCGCAGGAATATTTTAACAAGTCATTGGAAAGCGATAAAGATGATTTTCTGTCAAGACTTTATCTTGAACGTTCTATTAAATTATCAGAATCGCCTGTAAGCGACGATTGGGACGGGGTAATTACGTTTACTGAAAAATAAATTTTAAAGGAGAATAATATGACCAGTAAAGAAACAAATGAAAAAATCAGCCGCGATGAATATGACGGAGAAAAACTGATAAACAAATTCAGGTTTATTCTTGCCTTGATTTTTATATTATCCATTATCGTCGTATCATTTATAAGGAAATTAAGCGGGCTTGAACACTTTCCTTTTAGGGCGTATACGTTTACGTCGGGCTTCTTGCTTTATTCAATTTTCCTGTATTTCTATATAAAAAGAAAAAGCGCTCTTAATCCATATTTTAAATATATTTGCGTAATTTTAGACTCGGTTCTTATAAGCGGCGCCATTTGGGCGGGTTGCACATATCCTGAAATATCGCCTCCCATCACTTTCCTTTCAATACAAGCCCTTTTTTATATCGTGCTTATCATGGCGGGCTCTTTCAGGTACAGCGTCCCCTGCGCGTTCTTTTCCGGAATATTTTCCGCCGTGTGTTATCTGATTGTAGTCATCATGAACGGAAAAGTTCTTGATCTGCCATATTCATTCACGCTTAATGACAAAGTAATACCATTGAGTTTTCCACTGTATAACGAAATGCTCCGCGTAATTGGAATGATTGTCGCGGGAGCTACGGCGGGAATGGCATGCAAACGCCATCTTACATTGTTTAAAAGCATGATAGAATCCCAGGCGGGCGCCGCCGACGCGGCTTTAGCGACTGTAGAACAAACCCGCACAATGGCTAAAGTCATAAAAAAATCTACTAATGACATTTTCTTTTCATCAAAAGATATTTTTACAACCGCAAACAATCAGGCGGCGAGCATTCAGGAGATTGAAAGCACAATTAATGAAAACACCCAAATAGCCGGCGATATATCCGAAAAAACCGCCAGCGTATCCACCATAGCTTCCAGAATGGAAAATGACGTTATTCACGGTTTTTCCGTACTTGAACGCAATGTTGATCAACTGGAAGACATTAAGAAAAAGAACGACGGAGTAATCACCGGAATTATCAATCTTGGAAACAAAATATTAAAAATACGCGATATTGTAAAAAATATAAATACCATAACTGATCAAACAAAAGTTATAGCGTTTAACGCCGCTCTGGAAGCCGCGAGCGCCGGTGAACGCGGCAAGCGTTTTTCAGTCGTAGCGAGTGAAGTAAACAGGCTTGCGGACGACATCGCCTCCCTTACAAGGCAAATCCGCGAACAAGTTGAAGAAATACAGAATTCTTCCTCTTCGCTTATTATTTCCAGCGAAGAAAGCGCGGATAAAATCACTGAAGGCAACAACCTAATCAAGGAACTTGAGGACATTTTCCGCGAAATCCGTTCAGGCGCGGAAATTACCGCGAATCAGGCCCAAACGATTACAATATCAACGCAAAAACAGCAAAAGTCTACCGAGCAAATTAACATAGCCATATCTGATATTTCAAAGGGACTGTCAAATTTTATACAATCAACCAGAGTGGCGACTTCGTCAGCGGAAGAACTTACGGAAATGATTCAGAAATTAGATTCCATTTTAAAAGGAGGAGCGCCTTCATCAAATACGGACAACGCGTCAAAAGAATAAAATGAGAATTAATATTAAAAAAAATATTTTATTAGCGGTATTTTTTCTTTCCGCTATTCCCCTTTTCTGCCGCGATATTACAATTCAAGTGCTTGACGGAGACTTGGAACTTCCACTGGAAGGCGCGACCGTCCGCGCGAGGGGCGGAAACGAATATGTATGCGGCAGGGACGGAAAGGCAAGAATTCCGGTTCCTGACGACAGGCAAACAATTCTTTACGCCGCGTATCCAGGTTATGAGACAAGCGCCATAACAATTCCCGTTACGGGAAATTCTTTTATAGTTTCTTTAAGCCTTTCGTCGTTTTTGCAAGGGCGCGAGCTAGTGGTTGAAGCGTCAAAACCGGGGACAAGCGAATCAAAAACAGGCCGCAGCGTCGCCGTAAGCGAGAGAGAAATAGCCCAAACCGCGGAAATCGGAGTAATAGAAGACGTAATGAGCACGATAAAACTCCTTCCGGGCGTAGGTTACTCAGGTCTTTTCAACGCCGAACCCAGTATCCGCGGCGGCCACCCCGGAGACATGAACGCGTCTTTAGACGGCTTTTACATCAATAACCCGTACTTTTGGGGAGGCGGCTTTTCAATCTTTGATCCGCGAATGGTAAAAAGCGCCCAGTTATCCCACGGCGTGTTTTCCACCCGTTACGGGCATACAATTTCAGGACTGCTGGAAATAACGTCAAAAGAGCCGTCTCCTACGGAAACTGAATTTGAACTTGGTCTAAATACAAGCGCCGCGAATTTTAATCTTTCCCTCCCGATAAACGGAAAGGGAGGCATTCTTTTTATGGGGCGCGTCACATATTACGATCCTGTAATATGGGCGGCTAAACAACTGGCAACCATAATTCCTGAATATGAAGTAATTAATTATATACGAAGAGCGCCGTATATAAGATCGGCGACAATTAACGGAGATTACAGGTTTACGGACAACGTTATTTTATCGGCGACAGGTTTTTTTGGCATGGACGGAGGAGGCGTAGAATTTAAAAATGAAAACTTTACGGATAAATTAAACAGCGATACTTACATTAATTTTGATTATGTTAATTATCAGGGGTTTTTTACCACATCTTTATCATGGAATCCCCACAATGACATGCTGTTAAAAGTTACTATAGGCGCCGGATATGAAGGCATGGAGTTAGACGGAAAAATTGAATACAACATTCATGATAAGTATTTTACTGACGCTTTTCCTCTAAAAGGGTTTTTAACATTAAAGGGATTAGATCCTGACAAATATCAGTATTTACAAGACATGATCATTACCGAGTCTGATTCAAAATACAACGTGCAAGGACGCATTGATTATGACTGGAAATTATCAGACTTTTTCCTTGCCGCCATCGGCGTGCAGGAATTATTTTCATTTTCAAAATCTAAAGGCAATCAGAAAGCGTTTATAGATACTTCATTCTCAAGCCTTGAGGATGAAACAATAAAAACTAACATTGAAAATTTTTTATCGCCTCTTCCGCCAACAGGATTCATAATTGGAATGCCAATGAGTTACCACCCCAATTCACAAAATAAATTTATGACAACTTCCGGTTATCTGCTTGGTGAATTTAATACGGCGGGAAACCGTTTCAGCTCCGAGTTTGGAATCCGCGTTGATCATTTTATATTATTTGGAGACGGTTTTACGTCACAAAGCGATCCCGTCTTAAATCCGCGGATAAATATTGATTTAAATATTTTACGCAACAAAGGCGTCTTAAACTCTCTTGACATATCCGCGGGAACGGGGCTTTTTTCTTCCATAAACAGCATAGTCTTTGAATCGGAAGAAAAATATAATATTGATAAAATTAAGCCTAACAGAAGCTGGACATCCGTTCTTGGAATCAGATTTGAATTTCCCGAATCTATAATTTTAAATATCGAAGGTTACTACAAAAAAGTTTTTGACAGAATGTATATTTCAGTAAGCCCCGGAAGTGATTCCGTTAATATCAGTCCTCAATTTGACGGCGAGGGAAAGGTATGGGGAATAGACGTTATGCTGCAAAAAATACAAAGCCGGTATTGGGACGGCTGGCTCTCTTATTCATTTACATGGGCAAAGTACCGCGATCCCAAAGGCAGTTCGGGCGGAATGGGAATATCCGGCGGAAACATGGGCGATGACTGGTATTTCCCGTCATATCACAGGTTTCATAACTTTAACTTGATAGTAAACATTAAACCTACGCCCAGAATTAATATTTATTTTCGTTTTGGAGTCGCCTCTGGCGTACTCTTGGAAAAAAGAACGGGAGACGGGCCTATAAGTTATCCCGTATTGGTTTACGACGGTGAAAACGGGGAAAACAGTTACTTTATCGAAAAATTTTATTGGCCTTCCGTCGTCGATGAAGATAACCGCACTACCCCGGCGTTGCCGATGGATGTCAAATTTTCATTCTTTGGCGGCAATAAAAACGGAAAAACAAGATTTGAAGTTTATTTCGCTATAGAAAATATTCTTGGATTATTGTATACTGCCCAGGGAAACACAAGTTTTAACCAGTACACGGGCGAAATCGACACGGGCAGTTTCTCCGCGACTTATGATATACCTATTCCAATTCCGTCGTTTGGGTTTAAAATAAGCTATTAAAGGTAAAATATGAAAATTTTAAAAATATTTATTTTAATTATCCCGATATTCTTACTTTTTAACTGCGTTATTATAGAAAAAGCCGGGCAGGTACTTGACGGCTCCGCCTTCAAATTAAAAACCGTATCCGTTTATGAAGCTTCAGGCAAAGGAGAAAACCAGCAGGAAATAAAAATTTTTGTTGTAGAAAAAAAAGATAAAGAAAAATCAATTATAATCACTCTGGAAAATTTTCCCATGATAAAACTGTTGGGATCTTTCCCTGACGAAGAAGGCGCCATCTTTCTTACGTCCATTGAATTCCTCGCCGGAAGCGATCATGGCTGGAATGAATACACATTAGAATTAATGGGAACCGGAAACTTAAAATTTGACGGTACCGCAACTCTTAAAATTGAAGAGATAGAACCTGTTCAAATTACCAAAGGACGAGTTCAGCGTTACGATACCCGTTTAACGGGAAACGAGGCCTTATCTGTATTACGCAACAGGCGCGAGCGCGTACTTGCCGTTACAGAATGGATGGCGTCGTTTAATCCTGAAAAAGGGAAAATAATCGATGATATTGACGATTTTGAAGCATTCTGGCGGCCAATCCTGTTACCGGAGACGGTTTCAAAGAAAAAAAGGCCGGACGGCTGGATTCAGGATACTGACAAATTCCAAAAAGCCGACAGCATACGCTGGAATACCGGTTACACGGAACGGACTTTCTCCAAAGAATTATGGCCTATAAGAAATTCAGGCACTTTACTGCGCGACTGGGAAGAGGCAATCGCTTGGATATATCTGGAATATGAATGGAAAAATATTGTAGAATTATTATCTAAAGAGATAATCTTTACAAAAATTAAGTGAGGTAAGAAATGGAAACTGATACTTTTTCAGTACTGGAACTTTTTAAGTTAGGGGGGATTTTCATGTGGCCCCTTCTTGTGTTTTCTATCGCCGTCGTCGCAATCTCCTTGGAACGTATTATTTATATTCTTTATCATGATTTAAAGGTTGATGATCTGTACGATAAAGTTTCTAACTATGTGGAATCAAACGGTTATTCAGAGGCATGCGAGTATCTTTCGGGCTTGTCAAAACGGCGGATTGGGGCGCGTATTATTTTAACCCTGTTAAAGCAGGTAAAAACGGGACAGCCGTTTTTAGTGCACCGCGCCGAACGCGCCGTAGAAACCGAAGCGAAAAACTGCATCAATTCCCTTGAAAACGGTTTTAATTTTCTAACCGCGCTTGGCTCCCTATCCCCGTTAACCGGCTTTCTTGGAACGGTATCGGGAATGATTGGCGCTTTTAAATCAATTGCCGAAGCTACCGAAGTAAACGCGCAGATTGTCGCAAACGGCATCTACGAAGCCCTCATTACCACGGTATTCGGCCTTATAATAGCGATTATCGCGATGATCGCGCACTCAATTTTAAGCCATATCGTTGATAAATTTGCCGCAAGAGTTGAAGGCGTCTGTTCGGATTTAATCGCGCAGATGGAAAGCAGCCTGTCCGAGGGAAAGTAAACAGGCAAAATGAATATATCGCGCCGTAAAAAAACCGGCTTTCTTGAATCAAGCGCCGCAAGCGACCTCGCTTTCCTTTTAATTATATATTTTTTAGTCATTGCCGGTTTTAACGTCAATAAAGGCTTTATAATTAATCTTCCCGCAAAAGATTCCGCGAGAATGATATTAAAAGAAGAATTAGTGCGCTTTGAAATGGATTCAAAAGGTGAAATATTGCATAACGAGGAAGTATTAACTATCCCAAAAGCAAAAACAATAATTCAAAACGCCCAAAAGGAAAATCCAAATATAGCGGTTATTATTACAATTGACGGCAAGGCCCATTGGCAAAATGTCGTATCGTTTGTAGAGCTTGCCCAGGACTTGCAAATTGATTCATTCTCGTTTTCCATGAAAAAGGATTATTAATGAATTTCAGACGGCCAAAAAAAACATTTAACATCCCGCTGTCCTCAATGTCGGATATCGGATTTCTGCTGTTAGTCTTTATTATGCTTGTCTCATTAATTAATTACCGCAAAGAAGTAAAAATAGAATATCCTGAAGCGCAAAAAGCGCTTAGAACTACCGAAGAAAGAAACCTTGAAGTATGGATAGATTTAGAAGGAGATATTTATCTTGACGGAACTCCCGCCGACCGTAACGCGTTTGAGCAAAAGATAACAAACCTTTACCTTTTGGCTCCTGATACAAGAGTGCATATAATCGCGGATAAAAACACTCCTTATGAAAATATTAACAGCGTATTGGAAATAATGCAGCTTCTCCAATACCGCGTTGTAAGTTTTGTGGTAAAAACCAATGAATGAAAAATATTTACGCCTGATTATATTTATTATTACCGCCGCGCTTCATCTGCTTGTAATATTTTTTCTGGTTTTTAACACGGGCGCGGTCGTTCAGGATATTCCGGAAAACGCGAGAGTTATGAAGCTGACAGATATTGCCGAACTTCCCCCTCCCGCTGACCCGGAAATTCCGCAAGTTGAAGAAATAGCCGAAGTAATGATAGAAACCGATACTCCTCCCGTTCAAAATGTAGTCCCCGCAGGAACATTAAACGTCAATTTTGAAAATTATGATAATTATTTAAAAATGCACGAGGTTTCCACAAGGCCGATATTTAACGAAGAAGCCCTTATGTCAGCCTTAGTTTATCCGCCCATCGCCTTACGCTCAGGCATTGAAGGGAGGGTTGTTCTAGAATTATTTGTAGATCGCACCGGTTTTGTGCAAAAGATAACCATTATGCGCGAAGAACCTGAAGGCAAAGGATTCGGAGAAGCAGCCGTAAAAGCGTTTACAGGCAGAAAAGGAACCCCCGCCTTCGCAAACGATGAACCCGTCTCCTGCCGTTATCGTTATCCTGTGGTATTTAGGATTAAGTAATTTTACGCCAAGACTTCACACAAAGATCACAAAGAGACAAAGATCACAAAGGGGGATCAGGGGTTTTTGTTCGTAGGCTATGCGTGAGCTTCACGATAAGATAACGGACAAAAACCACTTATTCCTCTTTGTGTTCTTCTCTTCCTTCGTGTTCTTTGTGTGAAAGATCTTAGGGAAAAATTTATTATTAGTAAAGTAACATAGCGTCGCCATAGCTGAAAAAGCGGTATCCTTCTTTTATGGCTTCCTCGTAGCTTTCAAGGATCAATTTTATGCCGGCAAATGCAGAGACTAACATCAGCAGAGTTGATTCGGGGGTGTGAAAATTTGTAAAAATAGCGTCCGTTACTTTAAATTTATAGCCTGGGTAAATAAAGATTGAAGTTTTGTTTTCTCCGCGCTTAAGTTTTCCGTCTATCCACGCGCTTTCTAAAGTTCTTACGCTTGTGGTTCCCACCGCGATAATTTTTCTTCCAGCTTTTTTAGCTTCTTCAATTTTTGCCGCGCCATTATCGTCAATATAAAAATATTCACTGTGCATTTTATGATCTTCAATATTTTCAGTACGGACGGGAAGGAACGTTCCCAAACCTACATGCAAAGTTATAAAAACTCTTTCTATTCCATGGGAATCAAAAGCGTCTAATATCTCTTTTGTAAAATGAAGCCCCGCCGTAGGAGCCGCCGCGGAGCCTGTTTGTCTCGCGTAAACTGTCTGATAACGTTCCGTATCTGATAAAACATCTTCCCGCTTTATATACGGCGGCAATGGGATATGGCCGTTTTTTTCAAGCCATTCGTCGTTTATGGGGTTTTCAAATTTTAACAGAATATATTCGTCTTCAAAACCGCTAACAACGGCGCTAATCCGCTCCCGCGCGTCCTCCGCAAATATATAAACGTCCCCTATCCGTTTTCGGCGCGCGCGCTTTGCCATAACTTTCCATAATAGGCCGTCCCCATTAATGTCATCTAAAAGCAGAAATTCAGTTTGTGCGCCGGTTTTCCCGTGAAAAGCGTAAAGACGCGCCTTGCGTACTTTTGTGTCGTTAAAAACTAAAAGAGGCTTTTCGCCGCCGGCGCTTAAGAATTTTTCTTTACAAAGAATATTTGGCAATTGGCAGACTTCAGTATGCGCGCGCGCGCCAGACAGGCGATCAAGCGTCATCAGCCTGCTCTGCCCCCGCTTTTCAGCAGGGTATTGCGCGACTAAATTTTCCGGAAGATTAAAATTATAATCGCTTTTTTTCATTAAAAAAGAGAACCTTCATTATTCGCGGCATTGTTAGGCGCTAATCCAAGATGGCCGTAGGCGAAATTTGTCACTACCCTTCCACGCGGAGTGCGCTGTATAAGGCCGGCTTGTATTAAAAACGGCTCATAGTAATCTTCCAGAGTTTCAACGGATTCCCCTATTGAAATAGCCAGAGTGTCAGCCCCGACAGGGCCGCCCTTATAACGTTCAATCATTATTTTTAAAATTTCCCTGTCCTGTTTTTCAAGGCCAAGCCCGTCTATTCCAAGACGCGACAGGCCGTCGTGAACAACAGCCGAAGTAATGGAAGGCTCTCCCGCGTACTGGGCAAAATCCCTCATGCGCTTTAACAGTTGATTCACTACCCGCGGAGTGCCCCTTGAAGATTTCGCAAGAAGGCAGGCTGCGTCGTTATCTATTTTTACTTTTAAAAGACCTGCTGAACGGCGGACAATGGCTTCCAAATCCTGCTGTTCATAAAATGAAAAACGGCAGGTAATGCCAAACCGGCTTATAAGAGGACTTGAAACAACGCCCGCCTTTGTCGTCGCGCCCACAAGAGTAAACGGCTTAATCGCGATTCTCATTGTTCTCGCGTTCGGACCCTGCCCTATAACCCAGTCAATTCCGTAATCTTCCATCGCGATGTAAAGCAGTTCTTCAATAGCGGGTTTAAGGCTATGTATTTCGTCAATAAAAAACACGTCGCCCTTTTTTAAATTAGTTAAAAAGCCTACAAGGTCTTTTGGTTTTTCAAGGGCGGGAGCCGTAGTTTGAACAAAACCGGTTCCCATTTCATTTGCCACAACCTGTGCCATTGTAGTCTTGCCAAGCCCCGCTGGCCCGATTAAAAAAAGATGATCCAAACTGTCCCCGCGTTCTTTCGCGGCGGAAATAAAAACCGACAGATTTTCTTTCATTCCCTTTTGCCCTAAAAATTCTTTCAGGTTGCGGGGACGAAGCGCCATGTCCTGCGCGTCTTCGATAATCAATTCAGGCCTTACAGGGCTTTTTTCTTTCATTTTACGCGCCGCTTAAGCTTAAAACCGCTTCTTTAAATATTAATTTTTCTTTTTCATCAGCAGGCAAATCAGAAGTTATTGAACTTTCCGCTTTAGCCAAAGCTTGCGCCGCTTGCCTTCTGTCATAGCCCATTCCGACAAGCGCTTCAACAAGCTCGTTATACGGGGAAACAATGTCAAGCGGCTGCATTTGGACAAGTTTACCCTTTAGCGAAAGCAGCATTTTTTGCGCCGTCTTTTTGCCAAGTCCGGGGACGGCTTCAAGCCGCGCAATATCCCCGTTTTCAAGCGCCCTTTCAAGGTCATCTTGGCTTATGCCGCCCATTATTTTTATCGCGCCCTTGGGGCCGATGCCTTCAACTTTTATGAGTTCCAAAAACGTATTCCGCCGGCTTTCATTATTAAAACCGAAAAGCTTCATTTGGTCATCCCTATGGTACAGCCAAGTAAAAACCCTACATTCGCCGTTCTGGGGCAAGGTTTGTATGTCATTTATCGGCATGGCGATTTCCCATTCAATATCGCCTGAAAGGACAAAAACTGCCTCACCGCCTTTCCCGCTGACAATACCACGGATACTGTTAAACATAGCATGAGCATATCATTTTTTAGGAAAAAAAAGAAGAATTCTCTTGACAGAAACTGGAAAACATATTATAATCTGACTAGACAGACTATAATAAGAGGGAAATAAAAATGAATGTAAAAACAAAAGAAAAAGCCAAATGGCAATTACAGGAGGCAAAAGCTATGTTTAGTGAAGTTGTTAAAGAAGCGGAATTTTTACCTCAAATTATCACAGTTCGGGGTAAGGAAACGGCAGTTATTCTTTCTTATGAAGAATACAAAAAATTATCAAGTCCAAGGCAGACGCTCTTTGAATTTATCCAGAATTCCCCCCTGCGGGACATAGAACTGGAATTACCGCCGCGCCTTGTGGAAAAAACAAGAGAGGTTATCCTGTGAAATACCTTCTGGATACCAATGTAATATCCGAAATGCAAAAATCAAATTGCAGCGAAAATGTCAAATCTTTTATGGATACCCTACCATGGGATGATTTGTATATACCGGCTATTACCTTAGGTGAGTTATGTTACGGTATAGAAAAACTCCCCTACGGTAAAAAAAAGCACGAGCTTTCAATTTGGCTGTATGCGGAATTACCGCAGTGGTTTGACGAGCGTATCATTACCTTTGATACCGAGGTAATGCTGGAATGGGGAAAAATAAGAGCCGATGTAAAAAGGACATTGCCGGTCGCCGATTCATTAATTGCCGCAGCCGCGATTGTTCACCACATGTTCCTTGTTACAAGAAACACAAAAGACTTTGAAGACATCGAAGGGATAAATTTACTAAATCCCTGGGAGTTCTAAACTCACGATAAGATAACGGACATAAACCCCTTTTTCCCCCTTTGTGATCTTTGTTTCTTAGTGATCTTTGTGTGAAGTCTTCTCGGAAAAATTCAAATTACTAGGAAGTTTTAAGAGAGCTGTTTACCGCGCAGATAGCGGCTCCTAGGGCGTCCGCGGCGTGGTCGGGTTTTGGGATTTTTTCCAGTTTTAAAATAAGCCTGACCATTTCCTGCACCTGTTTTTTATCCGCCGCGCTTACTCCGGTTACGCCCTGCTTAATTGCGTTAGGTGTAAACTCATGAAGGTAAATGCCTTTTTCCGCTATTGCCGCGGATATTACCCCCCTCGCTTCGGCTACCGGAATGGCGCTTGAGACGTTTTTGCCGAAATACAAAGTTTCTATCGCCGCTTCCCTCGGTTTAAATTTTTTTAATAAATCGCGTATACGCTGTAAAATTAAAAAAAGACGATCCGCTCTTGGAGCGTCCGCCTTTGTTAAAATAACGCCGTGATCTAAATATTTTATTTTTCCGTCAACAGAGTCAATGACGCCCCAGCCTGTGCTTGCAAGACCGGGGTCAATTCCTATAATCCTGCGAAATTCGCCTTCTTGCGGGTTAGTTTTAGCCAGCGTCAAACCCTTCGGGAATCGCTATATTTGAGTAAACATTCTGCACGTCGTCGTTTTCTTCAAGTTTGTCAATTAATCTGAGCGCTTTAGCAGTCCCGTCATTGTCCAATGAAACTTCCGCCTCGGCAACCATGCTTATTTCCGCGCTCATAGTTTCAAAATTTTTAGCCTGTAGAGCATTCAAGACATTTTCAAAATCCTCAGGCGCGGTAGTTACTTCGACAATTCCATCCTGCGCTGAAACGTCTTCCGCGCCGCCTTCAATCGCCACTTCCATTACCGCGTCTTCCGTATACTTTTCTCCGTCCATGGTAATTACGCCCATACGTTTAAACAGTCTGGAAACTGAACCGGAAGTGGCAAGCTGGCCGCCCGCCCGCGTCAGAATATTACGAATATCGGCGGCGGCGCGATTTTTATTGTCCGTCAGAACCTCGATAAAAATAGCGACTCCTCCGGGAGCGTAGGCTTCATAAACAAGCTCTTCATAGCTTACGCCTTCAAGCTCACCGGTGCCTTTTTTAACCGCCCTGTCGATGTTATCCTTGGGCATATTCGCGGCTCTGGCTTTTAGAACGGCCGTTCTTAACCGCGGATTTCCGTCTAAACTGCCTCCGCCCATTCTGGCGGCAATAGAAATTTCTTTTATTAATTTAGTAAACATCTGACCGCGTTTTGCATCCGCGGCCCCTTTTGCGTGCTTAATCGTCGCCCATTTGCTGTGGCCCGACATGGTAACTCCTTACTTTAGTAGAATGAAAACGCGCCTTTTAATCAGGCTTTTCCCTTTTGAATAGCTTTGGTAATAATATCATCTACATATTTCTCATACCACTCCGTAGCAAAAGGTTCCTTAGCCCTTATCTGGGTTTTAATTTGATCTTCCAGACTATCTTTACAAGGTTCGCAAACACTATGGTCCCCATAATAGAAGAATGTCCTGCGGGTCACCGGATCATCAACCTTTTTCTTACAAACATCACAATAAATGCTCTGCATAAAGCCTCCTAATTTATTATCTTGTTATAGTATACAAAAAATTTTAAAATATGTCGAGTACTTATATGAATGAAAATGAAAAAAATTTGTTAATAATCGGGGAGTCTGTATATTGCTCCAAAAACCCGTTAATTATCGCTGAATTGGGCACTTCCCACAACGGCGATATTAAAAAAGCAAGGCAGTTGATTGACGCGGCCTTTGCCTCCGGAGCCGGATGTATAAAAGTCCAGATGGTTTATGCCGATGAAATTCTGCACAAAAATACAGGGGAAGTGCCGCTTCCTGGCGGTAAAATCAAGCTATATGACCAGTTTAAAGCTCTTGAAACGCCTGTCGAATTTTTCGCGGAAATCAAGGAATACGCGGAATCAAAGGGACTTTTGTTCCTTTGCACCCCATTTGGCTTGAAAAGCGCAAGAATTTTAAGGGAAATTCAACCAAAAATAGTAAAAATTGCCTCTCCAGAGTTGAATTTTACCGGTTTACTTGAGGAAATTGCCGGTTGGTATCTGCCTGTTTTGCTTTCTTCGGGGGTTTCACGGCTGTCTGACATTGAAAATGCGGTGGAAATACTTCAAAAAAACATCTCGCAAATGCTCGCCAAGGCGCAAAGTAAAAAAGAAACGCAATCCGCGTCTTGTGAACCAGAGATTCTACATTCGCATGAAAAGACCTCAATTTGCCTGTTGCATTGCGTAACTTCCTACCCCGCGCCGGAGATTGAATATAATTTGAAGGTTCTTCCAAATCTGGCGGCTATTTTTGGCGTTTCTGTCGGGGTGAGCGACCACAGTTCAGATCCCGAGCTTGTTCCCGCTCTGGCGGTGGCTATGGGCGCGGCTGTGATAGAAAAGCACTTCTGCCTTTCCAAAACCGACGGCGGCCTTGACGACCCAATCGCTCAACCGCCCGAAGAATTTTCCCGTATGGTACGCGCCGTCCGCCGCGCCGCCGAAGCCGGAGCGAAAGAGACAATCGCTTACTACAGCCGTGAACGCGGCGAAGACTTTGTAAGCCAAATTTTAGGAAGCGGCGTTAAAGAGCTTGCCCCTTCAGAAAAAGCCAATTACCGCCTTACTAACCGCTCCATTCACGCGCTTAGGGACATTGCCGCGGGAGAGATGTTGCAAGAGGGCGATTACGCGTGTTTAAGGACGGAAAAACTTCTGCGTCCCGGACTTGAGCCATGTTGGGAAAAATTTATTAAAGGACGAACCGCAAGGAATTTTATCCCCGCGGGGGAAGGGATACGCTTTGAGGACATTTAGGCTTTTAAATTTTTTTTTATGATATTTCCACAGTAAATTAAATCACCATATCACCGTCAGATGTAAGTTCCCAGGGAATGTCAGGATAAATTCGAAATGGGTCAATTGCCATAAGTTTTTTAATGTATTCATGAAGATGTAATCCTTCATTAAAAACACGAGAATATAAAAAAATATATTTTACTCTCTGCCCAAGAGCAAAGGCAACCTCGGCATAGTTTCGGCGGCAAAAAGCAAGAGAATCCATGTCGTCAAATGAAAATGAAGGAATGTATCCGTTATAACTTTCTTCTTGCTCCAGTTCTATCAGACAGGAATCCATTAACGGCCTTGAAACGCTTAACGGCATTTCGCGTTCCGGAATACAAATATCAATAACGCTGTTTTCCGTATCACTTACGGCAAGTTCCGGACAGGCAATTTGTATATAACGGGGAATATAAACTTTAAATAATATTTCCGTATCCTGAGTATTTGCAAACGGGCCTATCATTATTTTACAGCCGCGCGGATGATCATTAATTAGGGTGTAAATAATATATTCGCCGTCTTTTTCCAGCGCGTATCCTCCGCGGTTAAACAGGCAATGATCGCTGTGAATTACAAGAACATTATCAAGCGCTTCTTTTACCGCCTGCCTGAAAAGCCGCGGGAAATATTCATCCTCAGCTTTTTCAAATTTTTTTAAAAGCGTTTCATCCAACTTTCCGCCAAACCCCAAGTCGCGCGTAAAAATATTGACAATCGCCAAAATCGGCTTTTGCAATTCTTCCCTAAGCCTGTAATTTTCATTCCCAACGCCGACATACTTTCCGATAGCCGCCATGTTAGCCGCAACTTTTTTTAAATTTCCTTTTTTCATAAATGGCATAATATGCCCTTGAAACAACTTACGAAGTTTGCGATAGTCTTTTTCCTGAACTATACCCTGCTCTTCTATTTTTAAAAGCGTTTTAATAAATATTTTATAAGGCATTAATTTTATTGTGGCAAGTTTGATAATTTGGTTTTGAACGGTTTCTTCCATGGGTATAGGTTAATTTATATTATATTTATATAGTTGTATTGTCAATTAGCTTATACCAAGGAAAACTTACGCTTTTTTCATTTTTTAAAACTGAATATCTTTATCACTTTCAGGGTTGTTTTTGTTGTCCCTTTTTTGAGAATTAACCCTATTAATAATTTCTTTTATGCTCACGGGATAAAAGTCATTCACGTCCACGCCGATATTTATAGCTCTATATCCGAGTAACTTCAGCTTTTCCCCAAAATCAGGGTATTTAATTCCGCTGTTGTGAACATGCCCATAAAGATGAATACTGCCATGATAAGAGCCGTCCCAACTTAACATTGGAAAATGAAAAAGAACTATCTTTAATCCTTCATATTTAAGAACATAATAATCTTTGATCCATTCAAAAGCGTCTGAATTGAATTCTTTTTCATTAAGGTATTTTTCATGGTTTCCCTTTATAAGATATTTTCGTCCGTTAAGCTTTGATAAAATTTCATTCGCATCTTTGCCTTTTCCTTTGTACATGAAATCACCTAAAATGTAAATTTCATCATTTTTTTTGACAACGTTGTTCCACCTGTGAATCATTTCATTGTTCATCTCATCAACATCTTTAAACGGTCGCAAGCAACTCAAGATAATATTATTATGACAAAAATGATTATCCGCCGTAAAATAAATCATAAATCCCTCTTGTTTTCTTCCCAAGTAATCATTTTTATCACCTTCATGTTTGTCTCCTTATCATATTAAAGCGGCTCAATTATAAGGCAATGGCATATATTTGAGCTACTACATTTTATCTTTAATTTAATATGTTGTCAAGGAATATTTAAATTTTCCCAACCTATTACCGAAAAAAATGCGTTAATAATTGATTTCTTCGTTTTAATATTTTTCTTTTGTAAGCGGAGTTATTTTCATTTTGGTTATACAGGGCATCGACAAATTTTTTATTTATAAAATTAAAATTGCGTTTCGCGAGTTTTAAGTTATCAGTTATTACTTGGTAATATGGTTCATCTTTTTCTTTAGTTATTTTAATAAAGAAAAAGTCTTTGTCATCTTCGATATTTTTGGTAAGAATTACATAGTATTTTTTATTATTTATTTTAATAGTTTTACAAGAAATTATCGGCTGTGTTTCATAAGCTGATATTTTTTCTTTCGTGTAAAGATAGTCAATATATTCCTTTATTCCCCTTTTTTTATAACTTTTCAGATTCGCGGGAACATTTCCGTATATGTTTCTGTCCGCGTCTTTTTTTAAGGTGAATGTGCCGTCAAGCATCAGTTTATATATTTTCGGCGGGAGGGTATGAAGAACCAATTCCTCAAATTTTACAGGTTCTTCAAATTCCTCAATCGGAATTTCGGTTATTAAATTGTCAAAAAATTGACGCTCCAAGCAGTCAAGCTGTTTTCCTACAACATCGTACTTTTTGATTTCAATATGGTATGAATGTATAGTGTCAAGTACAAAAACAGGCAAGATAAGAACGCCTTTTTTTTCTTTTTTTTCGTCAAAATATATTTCTAAAATATATTTAACGTCTTCAACGTTATACAATGTGCTACTCATATATTTTATTGACGACATAAAAAATCCTTATATCTATTCTACTTTTTCTTCGAATTCTTTACAATGGTAAACCCGTTATCAGTCTTCTGACAGTTATCCGTCAAATTTTTCTGCGCCTTCATTCCCGCGATAAAAACAGCGATATTTGAATTTACATCTTCAGAAGAATCCTGGACAAACTTGATAATCTCGTCTTTTAGCTTGCGTTCCTTATCCATAAAATCCCCCTTATCAATATTAACCTACTACAATAATATATTGATACACTACACTTGTCAACAGTAAAAAACTACATTGACCGTCAATAATTTAACGGGTATTCTTTGTATATGGCTTTATCTGACCGGATAAGAACGATTGTCAACGAGATTGGAGTGTCCCAAAAAGACTTTGCGAAAAGCATTAATGTAACGGACAGTTATATATCCAAACTCATTAGGGATGAATCCGGCATGGCAAACAGTACCGCCCTGCTTATCGAGCAGTTATACGGTTATTCTAAAGAATGGATTTTAAAAGGCAAAGACCCAAAAATGCTCGCCGGGCGCGGGCGCAAATTAACCGGGTTACAACGAAAAATAATTATGGACATCGAAGAAATGAACGAAAACGAATTACGCGCCGTGCTTGCTTTTATCGAATCATTAAAAAAGCCGTTAACCCATCAGTATCAGGAGCGGAAAGCAAAGTAGGACAGGGGCTGTCCAATAAGTAAGAATAAAACCACGGAGAACACAGAATTACACGGAGAAAGAGAATCTTTTCTTACAAAAAACTCCGTGTCCTCCGTGGTTAAATATTCTTTTTGGACAGCTCCCTTCCCCCTATTTAGAACAAAACCCAATTACTGTTTCTTTCTTCTTAATATTAAATTCCGTTTTGCATAATTTCTCCAAATTTTCATAATTTACATTTTCCCCAAACAAAAGCGCGTTTATATCAATTTTCTTTGCGATATTGTTTATTATCCCGCCCGTAAAATCAAATTTATCCGTTAGTTTTTCAGCTGTCATGTCGTCTAACTCTGGTATTTTCTTTTTCCATATTTCTTTTTGAGTATGTTTGTCGGGCTTGGCAATGTTAATTTTATACAGTATCCGCCGGTCTAAAGCTTCATCCATATTTTGTATAAAATTGCTTGTTCCAATCATTATGCCTTCAAAACATTCCAGTTTGTCCAAAATCATGTTTTGAATAGTGTTAAAATCCAAAGCAAGCGTCGTGTTTGCTTCATTATCAATATTGCCTATCCGTTTTTGAAATATGCCGTCGGCCTCATTAATAAACAGTATTGGCGCGATATCGCTGTTATCATATAATTTTTTATACTCTGAAAATAAATTCTTTATCGCTTTCTCGCTTTGTCCCACATACCTTTTTCGAATAACCGAGAGATCGACTTTTAATAAGTCCCTTTTCGTTTTCTTTGCTAATTGCAATACCATTTCAGTTTTTCCAGTCCCCGGCTCCCCAAATATCATACAAACAATTCCGCATATTTGGTTTTTCTTCTTAAATCTTTCTTTAATATCAATAAAATTCTTTTCATTTAAAATATTTTCCAGCTTGTTTATTTGCTCGTTTATCTCTTTGTTAAAAAATAAATTTACATTTAATATGTCTTCGTATTTAATCAATTCCATTTCTTTTGATTTTAATTTTTCTTTCTTCCGCTGTTCCAGCTCATCATTGTCTGGTATTGTACTTATAAAAATAGGCTCCATATCTTGTGACGCCATATAAGCCTCGTCCGGTATTTCAAACCATCTTCTCGATTCTTGTTTTGGCTTGGTTGTTTCTGAACATTCAAATAAAAAATCATCCCTGCTTTTTAATGATGAAGGCTCATTATCCATATTATCTAAAAATTCAAATGATTTAACGCTTTTACCGGCTGTCTTGCATTTTGAATTAAGAATCAAAAGCCTGTCTTCAATTTCGCTTAATGAATATTTTATCATTTTTAAGATAATTTCAAAATACGGGGAAAAAGCCTTATAATTTAACGGCGAAAATTCAACAAAGAGCGAAATTGGCCTGTTAAATTTTTTAAAATCGTTTAGGCAAAAGTCGCTTGAACTTGACAATAAACGCATTATAGGCTCCTCAAATATTTTAAGGGCGTTTAACGCCTGTAAAAAGACGTATTTTTTTTCTTTTTTTGACAGGCAATTTATTCTTTTTATCGCGTTTCTTATGATTTCTTTTATTTCATTAGAACAATATACGGAATCTATCATATCTTTAAAAACAAATACGCTTATATCGCTATTCCCGTTTTCCCTGCCTGCTCCAGAAAGAAATGACAACACGCCATACATGGATTTATCAGAATAATCCGAGCATAAGCAATGAAGTATCGCCGCAATCAATAAATCCTTTACGCTGCCGATCATATATTCTGATTTGCCGTCGGCTTTCTTATACAATGGGGCAAGTAAAATTTCCGCTATCATTAAAACGTGTTGATAAGCGTTTTCCTCTTGAATCTCTTCAAGGATATTAAATCTTAAAGACTCCTTATCAATGAATGACAGCATAAAAACACGCGAAAATTTGCGCCGGAATTCCGCAACCTTGTTAAATATTCCATTATTAAAATCCATGCAAACAAGAATATCCCGCCAATTTAAACATTGGTTCACCGTATTTGACTTAATCTTTGAAATTTTCTCCATAACTCCTCCTTTAAATTTTCCCTGCCGTACACGGGTTAGTGATTTCCCGTTACGTGTAAAATTGGTAATTTCCCTGTCTTTCATAATTCCTCCTTACTCATTTTTTCCGGTATTCAATGTATACCGCCATTTTATTACCACTTTCCCCATTATTTTTACAGACCTATAAAAATATAGTATTCGTGAGAAACATTAAAATAATAAAACTCTTTTTGCGAATGGTTACGCCGCCATTCATTCCTAATAAATAATATCTATATGTTCAGCAAAATCTATTTAACTTTTATCTTATATATCAACTTCTTACTTTTTTTGCCTTACATCTATTATAACGCAAATATTATTTTTTTCAACTATTTTAATAAAAAAAACTGCCTTGACAAGACGTTTATATTAATAGCATATTCTCAAATTGAGCCGCGGAAGGATCGAACTTCCGACCCGCAGATTAAGAGTCTGCTGCTCTACCAGCTGAGCTAGCGGCCCAAGTACAGATATACTATCAAAATATCAAAAACAGGTCAATTAAGCTATACTTTCACATTGACATAAATGCCCAAAAATTGATAAAATGTATAAAGAGGCTCGCTTATTTGCGAGAGTGGGAACAATTAACCGCACCCCGTCAAGGGGTGTAGATGAAAAACACCAATCGTTCCGGCGCCGTACAGCTCCTACACGATGAAAAAATGAGGCTGGATTTATCCAGCCGTCCGCGCCGCGGTCATAGCGAGGTATGTACCATTCTTTATTTATGTTATAAAATAGCATAGCAGGCGAGAGTGGTGGAATTGGCAGACACGCCAGACTTAGGATCTGGTGCCGCAGGCATAAGGGTTCAAGTCCCTTCTCTCGCAGGAAAAGAATTATTAAAATATAGAGGAAAATAGTGGCTATTACAAAAGAAATTAAAAGGCTTGAAAAATCAAATGTATCCTTAAATATCACCGTCCCCAAAGAGGATGCACTTTCCCAGTATAATGAGATGATAGGGGAATATACCAAAAACATGCAGTTGCCGGGCTTCCGCAAGGGGAAAGTACCGAGGGAAGTGCTGGAACGGAAATTTGGCGACGCGCTTAAAGACGACGCTTTGGGGCGGATAATGGAATCGTCGTTACAGGAGGTTTTTAAAGATGAAAATCTGCCGCGAAGCGACAAACCGCTGCCCTACTCCACCCCGGAACTTCAGGGGAAGCCAGTTCTTGACTTTGATAGCGACCTTCAATTTTCCGTAATTTACGATGTTTTGCCGGAAGTGAAAATCGGGCAGTGGAAGGGGCTAAAGGTTGAGTATACTTACGCGGAAGTCGAGAAAAAGGACATTGATAAAGAACTGGATGAAATCCGCGAGCGAAACGCCATTGTCATGGATAAGGATGACAACGCTTCCGCGAAAAAAGGCGACGTTGTAACCATCGACTACCAATTTTTTGAAGAAAACGGCGAAGCAATGCCCGATATGCAGCGTAAGGATTTTGTCTTTACCATCGGCTCGGGAACCAATGTTTACAAATTTGACGATGATGTCATAGGGATGAAAAAAGGCGAGACAAAGGAATTTATCAAGAAATTTGAAAAGGATCATTTTGAGCCGGCTCTCGCGGGCAATTCAATAAAAATTCAAATAACGCTTACGGCGCTTAAAGAGAAAAAACTTCCCGATTTAGACGATGATTTGGCGCAGGATGTCGATGAAAAGTTCAAGACTTTGGATGATCTTAAAAACAGCATTAAAGAAAGATTGAACAAAAACCTTGAAATCCGCCTGAGAGAGAAAAAACTAAACGCGCTTTTAATGAAAATAATGGAAAACACGCCCGTCATCCTGCCCGAATCCATGATTAAGGCTGAAATAGAAGGCCGCTGGCGGCGTTTAGCGCGGTATTACAACACAAACCCTGAGACAATCGCTCAGATGATGAGCGACTCTGAAAAAGACAAGGAATGGCGCGAAATGGCTGAAAAGGCGCTTCATTCAAGGTTGATAATTGAAACTTTATTGGAAGAACAGAAAATTGAGGTCTCTGACGAAGAAGTTGAAAAAGAATTTGAATCAATAGCCGCGGCAAACGGCGTGGAAATTGACGAGGTAAAGAAGCATTACAACGAAGAAGCGATTTTTTATTTAAAAGAGGACATAAGAGAGAAAAAAGTTACAGATTTGATGTTCGCGGAAAACAATTTAAAACAAGGAAAAAAGGAGAATTATCTGGATTTTATGACAGATAATGGTTAAATTTAAAATATGAGTATAAAAATGAGCAGTCTGGTCCCTATCGTAGTTGAGCAAACAGGAATGGGTGAACGTTCCTACGATATTTTTTCCCGTTTGTTAAAAGACCGCATTGTGTTTATGGACGGGGAGATAAATGATATTTCCGCCGATCTTGTCGTCGCCCAACTTCTGTTTTTGGACGGCCAGGATACTGATAAGGACATCAACCTTTACATTAATTCCCCCGGCGGTTCCGTTACCGCGGCCCTCGCGATTTATGACACTATCCAGCTTTTAAAATCGGAAGTTCAGACAATTTGCCTTGGACAGGCAGCCAGCATGGCCGCGCTTATTTTGACGGCGGGCTCCGTTGAAAAGCGTAAGGTTCTTCCGTCTTCAAGAGTGCTTATCCACCAGCCGTGGGGCGGCGCGCAGGGACAGGCGCGGGACATCGGCATTCAGTCAAAAGAGATTGTCCGCTTAAAAAAACTAATAATAGAATTGTTTGCCAAACATACCGGCAAGTCAATAGAACAAATAGCGTCCGATTTGGAAAGAGACTTTTTTATGTCCGCGCAGGACGCGGTTGAGTACGGCATAGCCGACTCCATATTAACGAGGGAGAAAGATGGCAAAACTTCGTAATGGACCTGAAGTATTTGAGAGAGTCTGCTCTTTTTGCGGAAAGAGCGCCGACATGGCACGCAGATTAATCGCAGGCCCCAATGACGTTTTTATCTGCGATGAATGTATAGAAGTTTGCCGCAAAATTTTAAGCGAAGAAGAGCATGAGCTTACATCGCACTTTACGGGCGATATTCCAACTCCGCAGGAAATTAAAAAATACCTTGACCTGTTTATCATAGGTCAGGACAACGCCAAGAAAGCGCTTTCGGTCGCCGTTTACAACCACTATAAAAGAATCGCGAATCCCCCGTCCAAAGAAAGCGACGAAGTTGAAATTGAAAAATCAAACGTTCTTTTAATCGGCCCTACGGGAACCGGCAAAACGTTACTAGCGAAAATTTTGGCGAAAAAATTAAAAGTACCGTTTGCCATCGTAGACGCGACAACCTTAACGGAAGCCGGTTATGTCGGCGAAGACGTTGAAAACATTTTGCTTAAATTGATACAAAGCGCGGGAGGAAATATTTCCGCCGCGGAAAGGGGCATCGTTTATATCGACGAAATCGACAAAATAGCGCGTAAGGGCGAAAACGTTTCAATTACGCGCGACGTTTCAGGCGAGGGCGTCCAGCAGGCGCTTTTAAAAATAATCGAGGGGACTGTCGCTTCCGTTCCGCCCCAAGGCGGCAGGAAACATCCCAATCAAGAAATGATACGGATTGACACTACAAATATTCTTTTTATCTGCGGCGGGGCGTTTGTAGGACTCGACAAATTAATCGCGCGGCGCGTCGTGAATCATCCATTGGGCTTTGGCTCCGAGGGAGGCGGCAGGGAAAAATCATTAAAGGAACTCTACGACGCGATGCACCCTGACGATTTAATCCGTTTCGGCATGATTCCCGAATTTATAGGAAGGCTTCCCATTATCGTCGGCCTTGAAGAATTAAAACTCGAAGATTTAAAACGCATCATCACGGAGCCGCGTAACGCCATTGTGCGCCAGTACCAGGCGTCCCTTTCTTATGACAACGTAACGCTTGAGTTTACGGAAAAAGCCATTGACGCGATAGCGGACAAGGCTATTAAGCAAAAAACAGGCGCGCGCGGGTTAAGGGCGATTGTTGAAAAACTGATGACGGACATAATGTTTGACATTCCTTCAATACCGGGCGATAAAAAAATAGTAATTTCCCAAGATACAGTGGAAAAATCAGAACCGCCGCAGATAATATATCTGGAGCAAAAACAAAAGAGCGCATAACGCTGTGGGAAAAAACACTGAAGAAAAAAAAAGGGGGGCTTCCGCGCTGGGATTCTTTTCCCGACGTAAGGATAAAAGCTCTTTATTTTATGATTATTCGGGAACTGAAGAATTATCCGCGGAAGATCTTCCATTGTTGCCGTTAAGGGACCTTGTTCTTTTCCCTCAAACAGTGATTCCGATTTTTATCACATTTAAGCCCGGCATTGCCGCTTTGGACGAGGCCATTAAAAGGGATAACCGCCTTTTTGCGGCATGTTTAAAAAAGAACGATCTGCGCCTGTCATCCGACGAGCCTTACGCGCTTGGCACGGTAGTAAGGATAATTTCGCATTTAAAACTTCCCGACAATACTTTCCGCGTTGTGTTTCAATGCGAATACCGGGGAACAATTATTTCCCTCAATAATAATCAAACTTATACGATGGTAAGGGTGGAGCCGATTAAAACAATCGGTTTAAGCGAACCGTTAAGCTCCGAAGATTTAGGTTTGATGAGAAGCGTACAAAAATCATTCTCCCAATACGCGGAATATTCTGGAAGAATAAATTCCGACACTCTTACCGCTGTTGAAAAATCGGAAGACCCGGAACGCCTTGCGAATCTTGTGTCTAACGCAGTAAATATAAAATCAGAGAAAAAAATTGAGCTTTTGGGATACGCCGACACAAGGGAAAGATTTCTAGCGATCCTTGAAATGCTGGAAAAAGAAAATGAAATATACGGTATTCAAAAAAACATTTCAGGCAAAGTAAGAAAACGGATGGACAAACGCCACCGCGAATATATTCTTAACGAACAGTTACGCGAAATTAACAAAGAGCTTGGCAAGGATAAAATAGAGGATGAGTTCGCCATTCTTGAAAAAAGAATCAAGGAAAAGAATCCCCCTGCTGACGTTAAGGAAAAGGCCGAAAAAGAGATAAAAAGGCTGCGAAAACTCCAGCCCCTTTCCCCTGAAGCGGCGGTATTAAGAGGCTACCTTGAATGGATAGCCGACCTCCCGTGGAGCAATTTCACGGCGGATTCCGTCAACCTTGCCGAAGCCGAAAAAATCCTTGATGAAGATCATTTTGGCATGAAGAAGGCGAAAGACCGAATAATTGAATTTATCGCGGTGCGGCAGTTACAGGCTGACGAAGCGCTTAATAACGAAACGTTAAAAGACAACTCTATTAAAGACGACGCGCTCAAAGACGAAGCAGTTAAAGACGCGGTTAAAGATAACTTGAAAACACAAGTTCCCCATTCGGTAAAAGGGCCTATCCTCTGCTTTGTAGGCCCTCCTGGAACAGGGAAAACAAGCTTGGGAAAATCTGTCGCGCGCGCTCTGGGAAGGAATTTTGTGCGTATTTCATTGGGCGGCGTGCGCGACGAGGCGGAAATCAGGGGGCACCGGAAAACTTATGTGGGAGCCTTACCCGGTAAAATTATTCAGTCCATGTGCAAGGCGGGAACTACCAACCCCGTATTTTTGTTAGACGAAATTGACAAGCTTTCAAGCGATTTTCGCGGAGACCCCGCGTCCGCACTTCTTGAAGTGCTTGACCCGGAACAGAACTCAACCTTTGTTGACCACTATCTTGAAGTTCAATACGATCTTTCCAAAGTAATGTTTCTAACTACCGCAAACTCTCTCCACTCAATTCCGTATCCCCTCCTTGACCGCATGGAAATAATTGAGGTTCCCGGTTACGGAGAAAATGAAAAACTCAGCATCGCAAAACAATTCCTTGTGCCAAAAGAGTTACGCGAAAACGGATTATCCTCGGCAAAAATCACATTCAGGGACGATACGATTAAGAACATCATCCGTTACTGGACAATGGAATCTGGAGTCCGCAATCTTGAACGCGAGACGGCGCGGTGCATAAGGCGCATAGCGAGGGACGCGGTAAATAAAGGTTACGGCAAAGACAAACCCGTAAAAGAATTTAATAAAATTATAACGCCCGCCAATCTTGAAAAATTACTTGGCAAGAAAAAATATAAAAGGGACGTAGTATTCAGGGAAGCGCGAGTCGGCGTAACTTACGGGCTTGCATGGACGGAAACTGGCGGAACCATCCTGCCCGTTGAGACAATCCGCTATTCGGGGACAGGGGAGCTTGTCATAACTGGAAATCTCGGCGACGTAATGAAGGAAAGCGCGCGCATCGCCCTTTCCTATCTTCGCAGCACGGGAAACAAATACAATTTCCTCGCGAAAGACCTTTTAAAAACCGACTTCCATATCCACGTTCCAGAAGGCGCTATTCCCAAAGACGGGCCTTCAGCCGGCATCACTCTCGCGTCTTCCCTGCTCTCCACCCTCTGCAAAGTTCCGCCGCGCACATGCATCGCCATGACAGGCGAGCTTACCCTCACGGGAAGAGTTCTTCCAATCGGCGGCTTAAAAGAAAAACTGTTAGCCGCCATCAGAAATGGCATGGAAAAAGTAATACTCCCCAAAGACAACGAAGAAGACTGGAATGAATTGGATAAAGACATCCGTTCTTCATTAGTAATAGAATTCGCCGAAACCGCCGCCGACGTATTCAATCTGCTATTTGACTCAAGAATACTAAAAAAATCCTGACATTTATTCGAGAAGACCTCTCGCAGAGGCGCAAGAGACTGTAGGAAAAGTATTTTTCGCAAAGAATCTCACGCAAAGGCGCAAAGGACGCAAAGTTGTTGTTCGCAAGATCATCGTTTTTCCTTCAATATTTGTAGTTATATAATATATTTAGTTAATAATGGGCTATCGAACAGGAACTTTGCGCCTTTGCGCCTCTGCGAGAGGTCTTTTTATACTTAATCTTATTTACGCAACTCAGCTTCCATCGCTTTTATAATGTCAGAAGCGAGAGGCATCTCGGGCGGATGATCTCCTGAGGCGGGGACGGTTACGGGGGGGTATAATTCCCACGCTTCACGGATGGGATATAACGCGGCTTGCGCGCCGTAGCGTCTCCATTCACCGGCTCCGATTCGGCACGCGCGGGTAAAACCTTCGCCGGGAACCGTTATTTCTACGGGCATCCAGCGTTTGCCGTCTTTTTCGATTATGTCCGCGCTTCCTTTGCGCCATGAGTCATCGCCAACCGCGAAAGCAAGGTACAAATGCCCTGGTACAGTGATGAAAGCGGTTTCTATATCAACCGCTTCGAGTAATGAGCAAAAAAGAATTGAAAGGTAGGTGCAGTCGCCGCCGCGGTAGTATAAAGCCTGATAGGGGTAACTGACATTATCAAGAGCGGCTTCGTTAGCTGAAAGGCTTTTGTAGGATGTCGCCGGCACAACCACGTAACTAATGCCGTACAGGCGCAGGGCCTCAAACATGGCGGCGGCGTAACGTACGTTTTTAGGGGTAGCGGAAGAAGCGCTGCCTCCTGACAAATCCTGCGCCTGAATCGCGCTTGCCACAAAACGGGAAAATATGCGGACTGAACTGTCGCGTGGAGAGACAAAGGCCGCGGCGCGGCGGTCGTCTTCCCAACTGAAAGCGTTACGGTGAAATATCGGCATCATGACCGTCTCGTTACTGTCTTTTTTCGCTCCCAAACTGCGGTACTGAATTTGAATCGTTCCTACGGCGTTGGTATTTTCCGTCAAGTTGATTAAAACTTCATTGAATAGGGCGGTTACGGGAACCTCCACGGTTTCACCGCTTGCTACTCGGGGCAGGGTGGCAAACGCCCACGGCTGGCTCATATAACTGTCCATATAAAAAGAAAGCGTAACGTCCGTAATGGCGTTAGGCTCGTCATTTGAGATTTTCACTTTCGCGATAGGGTTATGCTCATACCACGCCCAAGAAACGGGAAACACCCGGTACTGCTCAGTTTTTTCTATTCTTACCCGCGCCCTTCCGCTCATTATTTCAGAGAGGTTTAGCCTTATGCCCATTATTGTCTTTATAGAAGAAATTGGCTGAGACGGATCATAAAAGCGGTAATTATAACCGGCTTCGGCAAATATCGAAAGATAAGGCAAGACATGAAATTCAACGCCTAAAGCGAAAGACGCCATTGCTTTTGCTTCGTTTAAATCGCCTCTTGAATACTGGTAAACTCCGCCGCTTAATCCGGCGCGGAAAGCCCAGCGGTCCATCGGCCTCCAACGGGCAAACGGGCCTATTTTTCCTTCAATGATTGTAAGCGGATCGCCAATATCAGCGGTAATACTTGAAAAGCCGCCTCCCGCGCTAAGGCCAAAATCAAAATTATTACCTAACGGCAGGAACGCCCAATCAAGAGAAGCCGACGCTCCCATGCCTGAACTTAAATAATCAGCGCCAACCGGTATTTCAAAAACCGGAGCGAGAGAGAGCGTTATGTCATTGTCAGCGAAACATGGGAAGAGGAAAATAAAAAAGAAAAGAGAAAAGAGAAAAAAGCGGGAAGTGCGGTTGTTGTTTGAGAATCTATTATGGAATACTAAGCCTTGTTTGATAATTTTTATTTCTTTCATAACTCATTTCTCCTTTCTTCTTTCTTCTTTTATTTTACTTCTCCGTCAAGTTATTTACCGCGTCCCAGTTGTCTGGGGGCGGATTTGTTTCGTATTTCGCGCAACGGCCGGCGTACAATTCAGCCACTTTGTCATCGGGATTTTTCTCCATGATGGATTTAAACAGTCCCAATGCCTCTTTGAAATTCTTTTTTTCATACAGATCAATCGCGTTCTCCCATCGCTCTATTTCTTCTTTGCTCACCTTTCCATTGCACATTGACAATTGCTCATCGTTAATCGCCAGCATTTCATATAGGCGAAGCGGCGTATTAATGCCCACTACGCGCACCCTGTCAAGGCGGCGAATCAGGAATTCTTCACCTAACTTTGCCCTTGTATATTCGCTTATCAGTATGCCTCCAGTGTGGTACTGTTTGTTCACTCCCTCAAGGCGGGCGGCGAGGTTTACCGCGTTGCCCATAATCGTGTAGTCCATTTTGTTTTCAGCGCCCATGTTCCCTACTACCATTTCGCCCGTGTTGATGCCGATTCGGGTAAAGAGCGGAGAGGGGCTTAACTTTTCTTCCATTACGGTCTTGTTCAATTCCCGCTCCGCCGCCTTCATCGCAAGCGCGCTTTTGCAGGCAAGAGACGGGTGGTTCTCGCGGAATACGGGCGCTCCAAAAAACGCGATTATCGCGTCCCCTTCGTATTTGTCAATCGTGCCCAGATTTTCCATGATGATGTTGCTCATCGCCGTCAGGTAACGGTTTAGCAATTGGACAAGGCGGACTGGATCAAGTTTTTCGGAAATTGTCGAGAAGCCCTGAATGTCGGTAAATATAGCGGTCATTTCGCGTTTTTCGCCGCCAAGGTTGAGTTTGTCGGGGTCGTTTATAAGCTCCGTAATAACTTCAGGGGCAAGGTAGCGGGAAAACGCGTTATGCAAAAACGCTTTTTCGCGGCTGGCTGTAAGGAATTTTAGCGCCATCATTGAAATAAAAGTGAGCGCAGTAGCGGTTAAAGGTACCGCGAAACCAATGTATATTTTGCTAATCATAAAGAAAGCCGCAAAAGCGCCGCATAGCAGAAACAAACCGGATACGCCTGTTATTATTGACATTTTGTTGCCAAAACGGCTTAAAAGAAATCCTAATAACAGGGAATATAAAAGGGCGATAATCGCCGGAATTATTTTGGGCGTATCGCTTAAAAATTCGCCTGAAAGCATCATGTTTGCGGCGACGGCGTATGTGCCTACGTTGGGGTAATTTTCCTGAAAAGTGATAAGACCGTTATCTGTCATTGACGTGGCGTCAGCGCCGATGACGCAAAAACCGTCCCGCAAGACGGCGGCGTCTTTTCTAATTTCCGCCATTCGGTTAAGCTGGCCGCGGCATACGTCGAACAATTCACGCACAAAATCCGCGGTATCAACATCGTCGCCCACGTCGGCAAGTATTGTTTTTTCATAATTGCCGTTAAGAAACTCCGCGCAGGAATTGAAAAAACTCTCCCGCGTCGAAAGCCATTCGGTACCTGCCGACCCATTTTCCGCAAGCGACGCGTTTTTAATTCTTTCAGACTCAAAGTAATATTCCCAGGGATTAGGCCCATTATCCCAATAAAAGAAAAAACCCGAATCATTCATTAGGGAGATGTTACGCGCAAACACTGGCTCAATTACGGTATGCTGTATCAGCTGTACGAGCGACATTATCTTATAATCGTAAAATGATTTTTTAGGCCACTTTAAAAGCATTTTGCCGTCCTGAGAGCGTGGGATTCGCATTTTTCCGCCGTTTGGTTTTACCAGCGTTACGGCGCTGTTGGAAACTTCTATCGACGCATACCCTAATTTTTCCTGCATGGCGACTAACGCCAAGTGCCCGTAATACGCGCCCTTGTACTTTACCAAAAGATTTATCCGCCGCCTAAAACCGTCAGTATCCGGGGAGGCGTTTACAAAGCCCGCGCCTTTCGCGCGGCTCATAAGTTTGTTTATCGCTGGCATTACGCCGGCCATATCGGGCGTTTTACGGTCTCCATTATTAATAACGTATTCCAACGCGATATAATCGTTAAGGTATTGGTCTATTTCCGCGTTAGCTGCAATTTCACCGCCTTCAAAAATGTCTTCCTGACGGAGCATGGTCAATGTAAGCCACGAACAGTCAGAAAAAGCCAATGCCCTGGCAAAGTACTCGTCAACATCCCTGGTTAAAAGTGATAGTGACGTTTCCAAATCGCCCCTTACGCTGCGGTACAGGTTTTTCATATCATTTTTGTAAAGTTCGCGCTCGCTGCCGCTTGTTCTAGGGCCGATTGCGTCAATTACCGAATTTGACGCTTCGTCCAACAGGGTAAAATTTTTATCCAAATAACTGCCAAACACTTCCGCCGCGTAATCGGGATCAAGCCGGTAAGGGCTTTCGTCAAGGTAGCTCAAGTCGAAGGCGATTGTCTGCACTCCAAGTTCTTTCAGCAGTATAACCACGTCGGCCATTACTTCGCGCCGGAAGGGGAAGCCCCCCGCGTAACTGATGGAATCGTCGTCTAACGTCAGGACAAAAACTTTTTCGTTTTCCGTCAGCGACGGTAAAAAACGCAGAAAAAGATCGAAAAACTTGTTATCCAGCGAAGTGAGAAATAAAAGAGACGATAACGCAAAAGCGGCAAGAGTTACTCTAATAAAAGATTTGTTTTGCTTATTTTTTGCCATTATTCTCTATCTCAGTTAGCAATGAGCAATGTTTATGTACGAAAATATAGCTTGTTGCAACAACGAACAGCGTACAAACAACAAAATTGCTAATTGCTCATTATTCACTGCTCACTGCTCACTGCTATCCCCTACTCCGCGGCGATGTCTTCACCTTGGGCGGCTTCGCTGGCGCGGGCGGAAGCTGTTGACGCTTGGGCGGTCGTCCTATTGACGGCGCCTGTATCCGTTTTTGCTACGCTTCCCGTTATGCGTACCGCGGAAGACGCTGAGGCAACCTCAGACACTTTGCCGCTTTGGGCAGCCGAAACATTCAGCGTCTTATCCCCTGTTTTTAACACCACAGACGCGCCTACTCCCGTATGGATAACCGTATCGGCGGTAATCGTATCACCGACTTTTAACTCCACGCGGCTGCCGCCCTTTTCCTGCTGAACACGCCCCGTAACGCTCTGTACGGTGTAACTCTGCGCGAAAACGCAGACCGCCATGACGCACATCATAGCAAATAAAATCACAATCCTCTTCATAAAATCCTCCTCAGTCTATAATATTTTTGGCTAACAGCCAAATCATTTGCTCTCCGCTATTTGTTCTAAGCCGCGAAGGGCGGCGGCGTTTTTGGCGTCTTTTGATAACGCTTGACGGAACCAGCGTTCCGCCGTGGCGTAATCCTTCTCGCTCAGGGCAAGGTTGCCTCTGTTGGTCATCGCCGGGACGGAACCCATTCCGGCGGCGCGTTCGTAACTTGCCTTTCCGTCGGCTACTCGTCCGGCGCGCACCTGTAAAATCCCAAGCCTGTTATGCATCGCCGCCGTAGGAGAAGAGCTGACGCGCGCCTGCACCTGATTTAATAACGGCTGTATCTCCGTGGAAATATACAGTTGAATTGCGCGATTTACTTCCCTTCCCGCCACAGCCGCGTCCGTGCGAACAGGACGGCCTCCCTGTTCAGGAAATGGCGCGGGCGGGTAAATTGACCATGCGTCTTCCACTATGACAAAATCGGCCGTTTTCCCAGCCATAAAATTTTCATTTAACACCGTGACAGCCTTCGTCCACGCGGCGGTAAATCCTTCGTTAAACGCGGTCATTGACAGCGGCAGCCATACCCTGTCGTCAATTATTCAGTATTTTTCCAACGGCGTTCATTCCGGTGCTGCTGAACAGAGTTTCCGCGGCGCTTGAGTTTATGTTAAGTGATACTGCTACTAAAAAATCATCTTCCGTTTGAACAAACGCGGCGGGAATCCCCACGCTTTCAAGACATCCCGCGACAAGCAGGGCAAGGTCTCTTGTGTTGCCGCTCCTGAAAGACAATGTTTCCGCCGGGAACTGCGCCTCAGTTTTATCCGAATAGGTTTTTCCAAGAATGACGCCGCTGGCCCTTAACCCTTCAATAAGCCATATCGCGTACTGAAAATTAGGGTTGTGTCCGACGCGGCGGTCGTTTCTTGACAGCCCGGAGATAAATTTCGCGTAATCAACAGTTTCAGGCGACGTTGGGGAAATAAAAGCCGCAAGAGCCGCCGCATCACCTTCCGTTACCATGTTGCGGTTGTTAGTTGCTAAAATGACCGAACGTACCGCTACCCTCTCCTTGCCTAAGAACTTATAGCGTATAACAACTTCGCCTAAAATGCGGCCTTTATCGGTAAAGCGTAAAATCTCCGTGGAGAAATCAGCTAACAGAGGAAGATTAACGCCGCGTCCGCGCGCTATAAACGGAATGTTCCCGCAGGGAAACTCCGAAGCCGTGTATGGGGAAGCGCGGAAACTAACCCGCACGTCGCGGATTTCAGCGTTTTCATTATTGCGTATAACAAGCGAGCCAATGGCGTTTTTTTGGTACAACTGCATGAAAGCGGGGTACACCGGCTCGTACTGGTCAAAATTAACTCCAACCGTTTCACGGTTCGCGTTATTGCCGGTTTGAAAGCTTATCTGCGCCGTCAATCCCGCGTATAAACCCGAATTGAATACTTCGCTATTTTCTAACTGATATTGCCGCCAACCGCCGTTAGCTGCAATGGTAAAGCCCGGCGTAAAACGGAAGCCTAATTCGCCGCCGCCGCGCCAGAACAAACCGGAAAAGCCGGTATTTCCGTCAAAGCTTGGAATGTACGCGCCGATAGAGCCGTCAATTCTGACAAAGAGCCGCGAAAGTGGGAAGCAGTACAGTCCCACGCCGCCGCCTGCCGAATAAATACTGACGCTTTTTTCCCCATTGCCCTGAATGCCGCTAAACAACATTCCGCCTTCGATGCCTAATGTGTAGCCTATACCCGCCGCGTTAGGCCAGACGCTTGACAGGTCAATCTCAAAGCCTATATCGCCGCCGCCGCCTATGCCGTACATCGTATTGCCGCCGGCGGACTCGACGCTAATATCAGGCGGAAGATAGACAAAACCTCGGGGGCGTATATTAAAATCCAATCCAAAGAGCAATGTGCAATTAAGAGCGAACAATAGTATAATGAGAAACAAACGTGAACAAATGAGGAATGAAATATTATTTTTGTCCGCAACCATGCCCAAACATCGCGTTTTTAACATAAACCTACCACCTTTATAAACGCTAAAATAAAATACCTATTAATATGTAATTATTATATCACCTTTTTAAAAAGATTTCAGGAAAAAAGCAAAATAAATTGATTGAAAATAGCTTTTTTTAGCATTTTAAAGGTTTCTGTTTACAAATTTACAGTTTTGCTTAAAATGTCAAAATGGCGGGCTATAGGTATTATAGTGGATAGTTATTAGTAATCTGTAACATCTGAATTGTACTGTTAATTTGGATTTTTACGAGATTTTTACGAGAAGACTTCACACAAAGAACACAAAGGTACAAAGATCACAAAGGGGATTAGTGGGTAGTTATTAGTGTTGTTGTAAGAAATCTAAGCTTGATGACATCATGCTTCGTTTGCTAATCTCGCTCACTATCCACTACCTACTACACACTAATAACTTCCTCTCCTCATTGTTCCCACGACAACCGCGGATAGCCGTCTCTTGCGACACGGCTAAAATTCCAGTTAGCCGAAGAAAAACTCAATGTATCTCTCCAGAAAGTCAAATTGTAGAATATGCTGGAATCTGTGTCTTGACCGTCATCGCCAGCCAAGTTAGAAACGGCAGTTTGCGGTGTCAAGGTAGTTGCGTTAGCATCGCCCACTCCGATGGACATTGTTTTTAGCGCGTAATTATAATTAGAGTTGCCAATTGATCCGCTACCCAAAATGCGTTTCGCCTCCTTTGCGTTGCCTCTGGCTGTGATACTCGCGCCTAAAGCCGCAGTTCTTTGAATAGTCCCATCGTTAAACCCGGCAATACCGCCTGAGTATGCACCCCCTTCAGTACCAACACCTTGACTACCTGTGTAGGTGTACTGGGCACTTACCTGACCGGCACTGAAACAGTTGCTTACGCTGCTACTGTTCTTATCAATACGGCCTACAAGACCGCCGGCAGCGGCAGGACCAAAAGTGCCGCTATCAGACAACATGACATTTCCTAAGGCATAGCTATTGCTTATTGCCCCACCATTACAAGTACCCACCAGACCTCCAGCAGATGGCCGTCCAAATGCGTTTCCACTATCCTGCATAGAATTCGTGCTTACGGTTACTACACTTACGGTTCCTGTTGCGAAACATCTATTTATTGTACCAGTTGACATACCTGAAAACCCGCCGACTCTGCAAGCTGGTGAATCATTGCTATCCACAACAATATCCATACGGCTAAAACTGTCGGAAATAACTCCTACTATATCGCTGATAAAACCTCCGACTCTGAGTATTCCTTTAACATTCACGGTTAAAGTTCCTGAAAGAGCGCCGCAGTTTCTTAAGGTAGGGAAAGGATCGCCCGCAAAACTTCCACAAAAGCCGCCTACATCAATACGACGAACCTCATTCACTGCTATTGCCGCATCTGTCGCCTTCTTTACCGTTATATTCCCGCCATTAAAGGAGCAGTTTTCTATCACAAAAGTACCTCTGTTTTTTGAAACTCCAAGGAAACCGCCGACTAATGGGCTGCCGTTGCTAGTTAAAGTGATGTTCCCTTGTACCCAGCAGTTACTTATTCTTCCTGAATTTGTTTCATTATTCCCTACCAGCCCGCCAATTGTTATTTCGGCATTGGTGTTTGCTGTTATATCGCCTAAAAATGAACACCTTTCCATGGTTACCATTGAGGACATTCCTACTATGCCCGCGCAAGCGCTCATCATGGAATCTCCAGAAAATGAAACTGTCCCGTCAGAAAACGTAATATCTGTCAAGGTGTTTTGTTGGCTTACACCCACAGCGCCGCCAATTACTCCAAAAAAAACTTTCGTAACATCGGCTATAGCATCTGCGGCAATGGTCACTTTTTCTATGCCACCCTTAGCTAGTCCGGTTATCGCGCCGGTCACGGCTAATAATGATACATTGTTGTCTGAATTAAATTGTGTCGAAAGTGCAGCGCGGCAGTTTTTAATTGTGCCGCCTTCAACATAACCCGCGATGCCGCCAAGTAAGACACCACCGTCAGGTAAATCCACACCTGGTGGAAGTTGAATACCTGGATTAGGGACAGAGCCGCTAATGAATCTAGATTTAACTTTAATGGTACCGCCAGAAGTGATTATATTGCAAACTTCAGAATTTTTAAGGTGTCCCGCTAACCCTCCAACCTTTAAAGCTCTAAAAGTAAAAGTACCAGAAAACTCTCCAACTGGCTGTCCAGGCTGAGGATAAAGATTAGTTTGGTACATTTCAAATGAAGTAGAAAGATTTGCCGCTACGTTAATTTCACCTGTATAGGCGTACACTAATGTTAAATCGCGGATTACCACCGGCTGCGAAGCAGACGACGGCTGCGAAGCGGACGAACCTTCAGCATAGCCGAAAAGACCCAAGTCTCCACTGCCGCTAAAACCGCTGTTTATCGTTATGGTATGGCCAGCCCCGTATAATTTACCTCTGAATGGAGCGGTATTGCTGCCAATCGGAGCCCATGCGCCTGTTATGTTGATGTCATCGGCAAGGACATACTGTTTATTTAAACCGTCTTTCATGGCGGCAAGTTCCACCTGAGTTTTAACTTCCACCGCCGAGCCTGTAACCCTTATCCCCTGGTGCGATACTCAGCCGCGCATTACCAGAACCGAACCGCGTAACCGTCCCGACGGACAGCCTTATTCAAGGGCGAGCG
>NZ_BDHE01000012.1:0-52869 GCF_054786175.1 Treponema sp. R8-4-B8 | reverse complement strand
GGTTCTGTATCCATATCATTAATTTCATTTAATGTTTCTTCTATTTCTGCCTCGTCCGGGTCAGGTAAATAACCTCTTTTCTTGATAGGCACATATCCTTTTTCCCACCATTTTTTCATGTTTTCATAAGATAAAAGAATATTATCAAGTGTAATCTTAAACGCCGCTTTGGAACTTTCAAAACGCATAACCAGCAATCTTTTTACGAATTTTGCAAGGTTTGCCTGAAATAGCTGAATATTTGTCTCTTCAAAAAATTCACCGTATTTGTCCATAAAAGATTTATGGTCAATCAAATATGCAGAAGGGTTATAACGTGAACAATTAAATTCCTTGCTTAATTTTTCCAATGTATCAATGTATAAATCCCTTATGTCGCCTAAATCATATTCTATAAGTTCTGGTCCTACTACTTCTGGAAATTCTATACCTTGTAATTTCAAATCCTCCGCATATTCATTAATTTCCATTAAGTCAATTCGGCTACGTCGAACAATAATAGGTTCAATTAGTTGTCTTAATTCACGGCTTAGTTTCTCCAATTCTATTTTTAACGGTTCTGTAAGATCATGTTTGCCTTCTTTTTCCAGTTTATTGTATCTGGCAATTAACTCACGGAAGCGGAAGCCTAAATTTTCAACTGTATTAATTGTTGAATGGCTTGGCGTTTGAAATAATTTTACTAGCGCGAATAAATCTTGCGGACGGTTATTATACGGCGTGGCGGTAAGCAATATAATTTTATTTTTAGCGTTAGAACGTGTTAGTTGGTGTAGATATTGGTATGTATCGGTTAACTCGTTTCTATACCTATGTGCCTCATCAATGATATACAAGATCGGATTAGGGTCGGTTGCATAATTTTTATATAATTCCTCAATTTTACCGCTACTTTCAACTTTCACGCCTCGTAGACCAAAATCCTGCTGATACCCATTCCATTGTTCTATCAAATGCGGCGGGGAAATTATTACGGTTTTTTGAATATCTAAATTGTATGCTATAGCCGAAGCAATAATTGATTTGCCAAGTCCGACTACATCGGCAATAATCACGCCGTTATTTTTATTAATACAATCAACGCCTATTTTTATTGCGTCAATTTGATATTTAAGATTAATAAACTTTCCACCTGAAATTTCACTTGGATTTTTAATCTTACTGTTATCAATCGAATCATATAACTCAAATAAGATGCGGATAAAAATATTATATGGAGAAGGCTTTGCAAAAAACCATAATTTCTTTTTTAATTCTTCTACAAACTCATTATTTCCGTTTTTTATTCTTATATCAATCGCCCTGCTGTCATTCCATAATTCTTCAAAATGGTTTTTATGTTCACCGTATTTGTCATTATCAGTTGTGCTGCCGTTCATCTCACCCTGTCCAAGAAGCCCATTATAAGTAAAATTTGACGAACCCATAAAAACAACGCCTTTTTCATTTCCAAAGTTTAATTTTTCTTGGTTGGGTTTGTTTGTAAGAATATAAACTTTTGCATGATTAGGTTCGTTTGTAAGCCTGATTTCAAGAGAGCCGTCATTCAGTTTGTCCAGAAACATTTTAAATACTATCTGGCTTTCTGTTTCATCAAATTCCTCAGCCAAAGTTGACTTGTTAAATAATCCGATAAAACTGTCTATATACAATTTCTTTTTTTGTAAGTTGCTAAGTCGTGAATATCCACGAGTGGTAAAAGGCTCTAAACTTTCATTTGGATCTTCATTAACTACATTGCATAATTCGTTTATTGTTTCCGGATCAATGGACTTGCCTACCAAAATACGAATTTTTTTATCTTTTAATTCATTTGCCAGTGCGTTAAAACCTGAGAAATAAAAAAAAGCCGTTAATATATCAACACTCTCTGCCTGTTTTAACGAATTTGTTAGGGATTCAAGCATTGTTTTGTTTCTATTGTCGATTATTGACGCCATGCTTAATTATTTACCTCAAAATTCATATAAATTCCTTTATTTTATAACATTATTATAGCATATTCATTCATTGTGGACAAGATTTGAATGATTAATTTATAAAGGGGTATCTACAAAGAATATACTATTTAGAATCCACAAATTATAAGCTACGATCTGTTGGCTTATCATTCTCTTTCTTTTTCACGTTATTTTTTATTTCAGCCTTTTTTGGAAACTTGCCGCTTTAGATAGGGAATTACGTCTGTTTCACTTGGCGGATGATTTTAAACATTACCAGAAGATTGTGCTTACTCTGATAGGGACTGCCCGAATCATGGGGGAGATTGATAAGGTGGGGATGGTGTGAGGGTGTTTGCCGTTTCAATAAAGTTTCGTATATCAGCATAAAATTGACCAAAACTAAGCGGACACCGTTGTTTCAGGACTTCGATGTTTGTATTTTCGGCAATAAGAGAATATGTATCCCGGTTATCAGACAGTTTGAATTGGGTTAATACTTTGACAAAATAGTTATACGGATGATTTGAATTTTTATCGTCTTTTTGTCCCCATATTTCTTCCGGTTTAGACGGTAATTTGGGGGTTTCAGGTATTGCCGGATAAGCGCTTTCATCAGATAAAAGCCAGCTTTCTATCATTTCTTTTGGAACTATAGCAACACATTGGAATTTTTTTAACTCATCAAATTCAGATTTTATTTCACTGTAAATTTCACTATATTTCTTATCGGCGTCATTGTGGTACGCAATAAAATGAACATTGTTTTTTTCCGCAGTTAAGGCAAGTGCTTTTATCCTTTTCCTATGGACTGATATTGAAACATTCTTTTTTCGGTGAATTATTGTTCTTTTTAAATCAGATTTTTTTATCCAATGAACATCCATTTCTACATTACCAGCCGCTTTTTTCATCAACGAAGGGATAGCCGCATAATCTGTAACGCCTTCACAACAGAGGTATATTATCATCATTGTGCCTCAGAAGGAATCCCTAATTTAGTCAATATTGCATCTTTTCCGTAATTTTCCCATATTTCTCCCGGATTAAGATAATCAAGCGAGGCACGCATTTCCTCGGTATCAAAAAATTTCCTTGAATGAACTGAACCGTTCTTATCTTTCCATAAGAAAATAATTTCTTCCTGTTTAAAGTCATTTAGTACCACCGGGCTGTGGGTAGTAACAATTACCTGTCTTTCTTGCTTTTTATTTAGCTCGCGTAATAAAGAAATTATCTTCTCAGTCAGGTATGGATTTATTCCGTCTTCAATTTCATCCAAAAGAACCATACCGTTATTAACAATATCCTTACAGGCTACTAAAAAATCACCAGATTCAGTAATTAAACGAGCACCATCTTCTGTGATTAAATAGATTACATTTTCTTTCATTGAAATAACTGCAAATGCAATAATTCGTAAAAGTCCATCGCTGATATGCAACGAATCAATAGTCATTGTATCGTCAGTGGTTTCAAAAATTATCGATAATTCTACTTTTTTACCACGATCGATTGTTTGAATAGTAATACGAGAACCCATCAAATCAGAAACTATTTTATCTAATTGTTGTCTTTCAGATTTAACCATTTTATCAATGCAATAAGCCAAGGCTTCGCCGCCCTCGCCGATATTTCGTGTGTTTGTCGGTTTATTACCACTTCGTATTTTTTCAGGGGACAATAAACCAAAACTGGAAGAGTCTGACAATAAAAAAAACAATATTTCTATCTCATCGGTGCTATTTGATGTACCAGCAACGTATTTTAAAGCAGATGACTGTATATTTAACTGGCCAAGTGAAGTGGGAATATCGCTTTGACCATCAATATGGTAAGATAAAATAGGTTTATTATTAGATAAATTTATGATTTTTTCTTTAATTAACCATCCTTTATTAACATCAATCGAAAGAGACCACTCGATTGTTTCAATGCCACCTTTCATTAACAGGTTCCATGTGGAAATAAATTCAACAGGCTTTTTAATTCCGCCATTACATTGAGATTTTATTTCTTCAAAGTTCCATTCTTTTTCCCGTAAATACTCATGTATATCGCGTGAAGAAACAGAACAAAGGAAATCCAAGGCTTGTAGGATTGTACTTTTACCGCAACTGTTTTCTCCAATCAATACGGTTAGAGGAGTAAATTCAATAGTCATGTCTTGAATTGCCTTAAAATTCCGAATAGTTAATTTTTTCAGCATTTTATTTACCTCCCTCCGTTATTTCTTTACCGACTTTTGTTTTTTTATAGATAGAAAAGGCAGACGCTTCATATCCTTAACCTTATAACATAAGGAATTAACACACTAGCAAGAGCAGAACTTGCCTTCCAACCCTCAACATCCTGTTTTTTAGCAAGGGCAGGACTCGAACCTGCGACCTCCGGGTTATGAGCCCGACGAGCTGCCAACTGCTCTACCTTGCGTCGTTCTTTAAAGTTACTGATTTTTGTCGGTCTTGTCAATACTTATGCCTACTGATTCCCAGCCGCCGCGGATGGATAGTATCGTTGTTGTTGCGGCGGAGAACGCTATTAGAATCGCCATAATTGACGGTAAGCCTGGGATTTTTACCATTAAGTCATAAACACCGTGAATTGCAACGGCGGACAAAAAACGCAAGAGCGCCTGTGCGGGATTTTTTCGGAACATTACTACGGCGCTGCCGACTCTGGAACTGCAGGCTCCATGCAATGCGGCGGTGAAAATTCGTAATAATGCAATATTGACGCTCATGTCCGAAGCGGCGTATCTTGCGCTTTCAAGGATTGCGAATCCAAGACCGGCGACAAGACCGATGGCGGTTCCTTTTTTGATAACATCGAAGGTAAGCGGTTGACTTCCATCGGTTTTCGGTCTCACGCGGAAGATGAAAAAAAATAAAATAAACAGCATAAGAAGCCGGCTTAATTCTTCGGTAAAGGCAATTCGTATGAAAAAGTTATAAAACAACGCTCCCCTGCCATGATTGAGAGAGGAAAACGTCAGCATATCTTGCAAAACAAGAGCGGGAAAAAACGCCGCAGCGCCTGCGAGAAGCGCGAATAAAAATTGAACAAGAGAGATTTGATATTTTGCGATACGAAACCAAACGTATACGGCAACCACAGGGATCGAGGAAATTAAAATTAAAACCCATAAAACCCATGAACCGGACATATATAGCATTTTATCAAATTATCAAATATTCTTGTAGAGTAAATATGAAAGATATAATTCTGATGGGGCCGAAACATTCCGGTAAAACAACGGCGGGTAAAGCGCTTGCCTCGTTGTTTTTATGCGATTTTATCGACATTGATGAGCTTATTTTGCAAAGAACTGGAAAAAGTCCCCGTCAGCTTTTTAGCGAAAACCAGGCTATTTTTCAAAAAGCCGAGGCCGAAGCACTGGCAGCTCTTGCGGACACAGGCGGGGCTAAGCGGCGCGTTATTGCCACAGGCGGAGGGTTAATTGACAATAACGAAGCTTTACTTATATTGAAGAAATCAGGCGCGGTGACGGTTTACCTCAATATTTCCGCAAAAAACGCGTGGGATAGAATCGCCGCCGGTGGGGAATTGCCGCCCTTCCTCAGAACGGAAAATCCACAGGAGACGCACCGCGCTTTACATGAACGGCGGTCGGCGGCTTATCTGCAAATTGCCAATATTGTTATTGAAGCTGGGGGGAAATCGCCGCAGGTGATAGCTGACGAGATACATACTCGTTTATTTTGACATTTTTCTTGCTTGCGTAAATTCCTCAAACTAGTGTATAATTCTATAAAATAAAGATTTCCGACTGGTATAAATGAAAGCTCTTGAGATAAAAACCGTTTTTACTCTCACTCTATTCAACACTAAAATACCCATAACTGAAACAGTTATAATTTCATGGGTAGTAATGCTCATACTAATTGCCGTATCGCTCATTCTCACGCGTAAACTCAAACAGGTTCCCACAGGGCCGCAGGCTATTTTAGAAACCGCGGTCGAGTTCCTGAACAACTTCGCGAAAAACCAATTTGGCCCATTTGCGAAATATCTTGGCCCATACATGGGTTCGCTCTTTTTGTTCCTGCTCCTTGCTAACATTCTCTCTGTTTTGTCGCCGCTTGGACTGAAAGCCTTTGGCCACGAATTTGTTCCGATGTTTGAAATCCGCCCCCCCACAAGGGACATCAATGTAACGGCGGCGCTTGCGGTCATTTCAATTTTGCTTGTTCTTGTCTGCGGATTTGCGGCGCGAGGGGTAAAAGGCTGGGTTTTAAAACTTTTTAAACCTGTTCCATTTATGTTTCCCTTCAATATTATGGAATACGGAACGAGGCTTATTTCACTTGCCCTGCGGTTATTTGGAAATATGTTAGGCGGCTATGTGCTGATGAGCATGATCGAGGGGCTGTTCCCGCTTGCGCTTCCCGTCGCTTTATCGCTCTACTTTGATTTTTTTGATGGATTGATTCAAGCGGCAATATTTGTGTTTTTGACAAGCCTGTATATCGGCGAGGCGGTAAAAATTAATGAGGAAATATAGAATTATTTTACTGATCACTTAAGGCGATCAGATATTAAAGGGGGTCAATTATGGATTTGACAGTATTGATTGCGATTGGCGCGGGTATCGCGGTAGTCACAGGACTAGGAGCCGGTATTGGCATCGGCATTGCAACATCGGGGTTTTTACAGGCGATTTCGCGCCAACCGGAGGCAACCGGAAAAATGACGCCGATGTTCTTTGTCGGCGTGGCGTTAGCTGAATCGACGGCGATTTACGGGCTGGTTATTTCGATTCTTCTGATCACAAGATTGGGATGATTAATCATGCTTGATTTTTCCGTCACATTTATAATTACCATTATCAATATCACGATTTTGTTTTTTGTACTAAAGGCGATATTGTTTAAGCCGGTAACAAAGTTCATGGCGGAGCGGGCAAAGCGTGTTCAAGACTCGATTGATCAGGCGCAGAAGGACGAAGAAGCGGCGAAGAAACTGCTTGCCGAATACGAAAGCAAACTAAAAAACGTCGAAGCGGAAGCGCATGAAATTTTAAAAATAGCGCATCAAGACGCCGAGCGTCAGTCTCAGTCGATTATTGCCGAAGGTCAGCGTTCCGTAGAGGATATGACAGCCGCCGCGCTTAAACAGATTGAGATGGAACGTCAGGCGGCGCTTACGAAGTTCAAACTTGAAGCCGCAGCTTTGATAATAGCCGTCTCCGCAAAACTTGCCGCAAAAGATTTTTCAGGCGATGATAACATGCGTTATGTGAATATGCTGCTGGACGAACTTTCGGCGCAAAAAGGAAAGGGTTAAAGTGTTTCACGCACAACGTTGGGCAAGCGCGTTTTTGACCGTTTCTGGCGCGGACGCAAACGAGGCGTTTTTATGCCTTACGGCGCTTTCCGCGCAGATTAAAACCGTACACGGCGTTTTTTTTGGGCACAACGCCTCGGCAAAACTTGAAAAAGTACTGAGAGAAAGCGCCGCGTCTATTCCACAAGTAACTCCCGCTATTGAGTACGCGATTCGCTTTCTGTGTCTGTTAGTTGAAAAAAAACGTTTCGCGCAAGTTGGTTTGGTTTTGCAAAAGATTGAACAAGGTCTGAATGAGCAAAACGGGATACTTGACGTTACTGTCGAATCCGCAACTCCCGCTGACAGCGGCTTTGAAGAAGAAATGACGCGAATGATAAAAGAGAAAACTGGCGCGTCTGGCGTTAAAATGAAAACGCGCGTCAGACCTGAGCTGCTGGGCGGTTACCTTCTGCGGATTGGCAGTCATTATATTGACGCGAGTTTAAAGGGGCAATTGGAAGATATGGCAGTTCATTTAAAAGAGAGTACAGGAGGCCGCAATGGCTAACTATGATGATTTAACTAAAGTTTTAAAAGAGCGAATTGAAAATTGGAAGGGCGTGGCTTTGTCCGGCAGTTCGGGCTTTGTTGTTCAGGTGGGCGATTCTGTCGCCACTGTCTACGGCCTTAACGACGCAGTTTACGGAGAGATGGTTGAATTTGCCTCAGGCGCTCATGGAATTGTTTTCAATCTTGAGGAAGAAAACGCGGGATGCGTAATTTTAACGGGCGAAGACTTGGTTAAAGACGGCGAAGAAGTAAAACGAACCGGCAGAGTTGTGTCTATTCCTTCAGGTAACGCTTTCTTTGGCAGGGTGATAAATCCGCTTGGCGAACCACTTGACGGCAAGGGTCCTATAACAGCCGAAGAGTTTATGCCGATGGAGGCTCCCTCCGCGCCTGTAATCGACCGGGGAAGCGTGGACACTCCGCTTCAAACAGGATGCCTTTCCATAGACGCGATGATCCCCATCGGGCGCGGACAGCGTGAGCTGATAATCGGCGACCGCCAAACGGGAAAAACCGCAATCGCTATTGATACGATAATCAATCAAAAAGGGAAAGGTGTTATTTGCGTGTATTGCGCTATCGGGCAGAAATCGTCTTCGGTAGTGGCAATTGTTGATAACCTTGAGAAACACGGCGCAATGGACTACACCTTTGTAGTGCTTGCGTCGGCTTCCGATTCGGCGGCTCTTCAATATATCGCGCCTTATTCGGCGGTCGCAATGGCGGAACATTTTTTACATCAGGGAAAAGACGTGCTTGTAATTTACGATGATCTTTCCAAACACGCCGTCGCTTACCGCGCGATCAGCCTGCTTCTGCGCCGACCCCCAGGACGCGAAGCTTTCCCTGGCGATGTATTTTATCTACATTCGCGGCTTTTGGAACGCGCCGCAAAACTGGCGCAGACAAAGGGCGGCGGCTCAATCACCGCGATGCCCATTGTCGAGACGCAGGCGGGCGACATTTCGTCTTACATTCCCACCAACGTAATTTCTATAACGGACGGGCAGATTTTTCTTGATACGGAATTGTTTAATTCGGGTTTCCGTCCTGCGATTGACGTTGGTCTTTCTGTAAGCCGTGTCGGTGGTTCGGCGCAGACAAAGACTATGCGAAAAATTTCGGGCAGACTCAGGCTCGATCTTGCCCAGTACCGTGAGATGGCGGCATTCGCGCAGTTCGGCAGCGATTTGGACAAGGCAACTCAGGACAAACTGGCGCAGGGCGAAAGGCTTATGGAAGTGCTGAAACAGCCGCAGTATTCGCCGCATCCGTTAGAAATACAGATTGTCGTTCTTTTTCTTGCGGTGGAAGGTTTTCTTCTTGATATTAAAACTGAAAATGTTGCTTCGTTTGCAAAAGATTTTTTGTTATTCCTTAAAGACCAGAAGGCGGATTTAATGAAGAGCATCGCTGAAACGGGAGTTGTTTCAGATCAGCAGGAAGAAGAATTGCGCGTAACGGTAAAATCATTTAAAGCGGAGAGAAAATAAATGGCGAGCCTAAGGGACGTGCGCCTGCGGATGCGGGCTATCGAACAGACATTAAAAGTAACCAAGGCGATGAATCTTATCTCTACCGCGAAATTGCGTAAAGGGCGAAAAATGCTCGCGGATACTATGCCGTATTTCAACAGGATTCAAAAATCCATGTACGATATTCTTTCAAGTGAGAATCATATCGAGAGCAAATTCTTTAAAAAATCGGATGATTCAAAATCCAATCGTACTGCGATAATTGTAATAACCAGCAACAAGGGGCTTGCCGGCGGTTATAACGCGAATGTTTTTCGTCTTGTAAACGAACTTTGCGCGAAAGTGCAAAATCCTGTTCTGATACTTATCGGCGGCGCGATCGCTTATCGTTATTTTTCCCATACTCATTATACAATTCTGGAAAATTTTTCTTTCCATTCGCAGTTACCTACTTTGGAACACGCCGGAGAAGTTACCGAGTATGTGATTTCGCAGTACCTTTGGGGAATGTTCGACTCGATTCATATTGTGTATACCCACATGTACAGCATGGTAAAACTTCTGCCGACAGAGCGTCAAATTATTCCTCTTGTTAAAGAAAAAATTCAACATGATATTTTTGAAATCGGCGGCGAAAAAAGAGTGGACCTAAAATTTGAATTTCTGCCGTCTACGGGAGCGGTGTTTGACACGCTGGTTCCTCAGTATATTAAGGGCGTTATTTACGGGGCGATGGTAGAGTCTCACGCGAGTGAGCAAAGCGCCCGCATGAACGCGATGGACGAGGCTTCCAAAAGCGCCGAAGACATGCTCGGTTCACTGAAAATAAGTTACAACCGGGCGCGTCAGGCGGGCATTACGCAGGAAATGGCGGAGATTACCGGCGGTTCTACGGCATTGGCGGATCATTAATAAGGAGAGAAAGATGGCTAATAAGGGTTATATTACACAGATAATAGGTCCCGTTGTGGATGTGCGTTTTGAGCAGGGGCAAGTTCCGCTTATTTTGAACGCGCTAAAAGTGAAAACCGGCGGCGAGGGGTTTAACCGAGTCGTTACTCTTGAAGTCCTTCAGCATATCGGCGATAACCGCGTGCGTTGTGTCGCGATGTCCGCCGCTGAAGGATTGTCCAGAGCGCTTGAGGTTGAGGATACAGGCCGCCCCATCAGCGTGCCGGTCGGCAAAGAAGTTTTGGGACGGATGTTCAGCGTAACAGGCGAACCAATTGACGATAAGGGCGCGTTCAGCGCGGCGCAGTACGATTCTATTCACCGAAATGCCCCTGATTTTAACGAACTGCGTCCGGCTACCGCGCTGCTTGAGACAGGAATAAAAGTAATTGATTTAATCGCGCCTTACGCTAAAGGCGGCAAAATTGGCCTGTTCGGAGGCGCGGGTGTAGGGAAAACAGTCGTTATTATGGAACTAATCCGCAATATAGCGACAGAACATTCAGGCTACTCGGTGTTTGCCGGGGTTGGCGAACGCTCAAGGGAAGGAGCCGACCTTTGGAAAGAAATGACTGAGAGCGGCGTTATTGAAAAAACAGCGCTTGTTTTCGGTCAGATGAATGAGCCGCCTGGAGCGAGAATGAGGGTCGCGCTTGCCGGTCTTACAATGGCGGAACATTTCCGCGATCAGGACAAGCAGGACGTGCTTCTCTTTGTCGATAACATTTTCCGCTTCATTCAAGCGGGCGCTGAAGTTTCCGCTCTTCTTGGACGTATCCCAAGCGCGGTCGGTTATCAGCCAACACTCGCCAACGAGATGGGCAGTCTTCAAGAGAGGATTGCAAGCACATCAAAAGGATCGATCACCAGTATTCAAGCGGTTTATGTCCCCGCTGACGATCTTACCGATCCCGCGCCTGCGACAACCTTCGCCCACCTTGACGCGACCACCACGCTGTCGCGCAAAATCGTAGAGTTGGGAATTTATCCCTCTGTCGATCCGCTCGCTTCAAGCTCTCGCATTCTCGACGCGGCAGTTGTAGGCGATGAGCACTACAAAACCGCCCGACGCACCCAACAGATTTTACAGCGTTACAAAGAGTTACAGGACATAATCGCCATTTTGGGCATGGACGAACTTTCTGAGGAAGACAAACTCACCGTCTCCAGGGCCAGAAAGATTCAGCGTTTTTTCAGCCAGCCTTTCTTTGTCGGGGAAAAATTTACCGGTATTCCGGGGCGTTATGTGCCAGTCAAGGAAACCGTCCGTGGCTTCAAAATGATACTTGACGGCGAATGTGATTCAATCCCCGAACAGTCCTTTTACATGGCAGGCGGCATAGATGACGTTATGGGAAGGCCAAAATAATGCCCGCTCTTTTTAACTTCGAGGTTCATACTCCTCGGCGGCTCTTTTATTCCGGCAAAGTGGAGGCGATCGCCCTCGGTCTTGAAGACGGCGAAATCGGAATATACGCAAACCATTCCCCCTTTACCGCGCTCTCCGTTACTGGCATACTCCGCATTAAAGACGAAAACGGCAACTGGCGCGCCGCCTTTGTCAGCGGCGGCGTTTTGGAAGTGAAAGAACACAAAAACGTTCTGATGACAGATAACGCCGAATGGCCGGAAGAAATTGACAAAGAGCGCGCCCTTGAATCAAAACAGCAGGCAGAAGAAGCGCTAAAAAACGTAAAATTAAAATTTAATGTTGGCAAAGCAAAAGCAAAATTGCGCCGTGCGGAATGTAGGTTGAAAGTCTTAGAGGAACAAAAATAGTATTTACACCGACATCAACTTATGCATTTTTTCACCTAACGCAACGGCTTCTTCCGGGGTTTTTGTTGATGTTTGAATAAATACGCCCTTGCGCCCGAAAAAGTCAATCAGTTTTTTTGAATAGGCGGCTAAATCGTCTACGCTTGAAAGTCCGTCGTCAAGATGATCCCAGTAAAAGTGACGCAAACAGAGGGGAGTTTTTCCCGATACCGCGTCGCGGACTTTTTCCCAATTTTGCACTTGCGGGATAGTGAAATCAAGGCCGCGCAGTCCGGGGATTTCCATCATCGCTTCCGCGACATTGGATACGTCGCCGCAGGAGTGTACTACAATGCCGTTAAATTCTTTCGCTATCATTGAGTTGTACTTTACTCCAAATTCACGGTACAGGTTTGGGGAAAGAAGGGCGGCAGTATCGTCGCTCACGCGGATACCCATCTCTTTTGGCACATACCAAAACTCGTGGCTCACTCCGTAGAGATTTGTTATCCGTTTAAACATTTCTTTAATATAGCCGATAGTCGCTTCCGTGATTTTATCCATAAGCGCGTGAACTTCGTCAGGATAGACAAGCGTTGCTTCTATAAAAGAAGTATATTCCCAAATGAGGGACGCTGTAACAAGCGGAGAGGGAACATTGACAACCCGCAACGGAATTTTCGACTTGCTTTGCAACGCCTCAACGTGTTTCCATGCCTGTTCAAAATAGGGATTGTTTACAGGGTCGGGGACTTTCAACTTGAAAACGTCATCGACATTTTCCTCGCGTATAATGCAGTCAACCCAGGGGTCGGCTTCATCGTTGACTTTGCAATTACAGCCAAACGCTCCCGCCACGATGTTGATCCCTTGATTGGGCTTAATGTTGGGGAAGCCGTAATCGTAAACGCCTTCCCTCTTTTTGGCGTGATCTTCCGCCCATTCAATTTCCGCGTCCGGGTTATTGTAATATTTTTTGGTTCCCATGTGCATAGGACCAACTTCGATGATATATGGCGTCTCGTTCAAGCTCTCCATGCGCCAGTTCGCTTCTATCAATTTTTTCTTTGTTTCGATATTTAGTATTTCTGACATTATTTTCTCCTATTAAGAGTATAGCATATATCTCTCACAAAGAACACTAAGGAAGAGAAGATCACGAAGAGGGAATAGAGGTTATTGTCCGAAGACTATACATGAGCTTCACGATAAGATAACGGACAAAAATTCCTGATTTCTTTGTGTTCTTTGTACCTTAGTGATCTTTGTGTGAAATCTCTCGTTCACTTAAAACTATAAGAATTATCGAATATACCAATAAAACAATACCGACGACGGTAAGTGCCGGAAAAGCAACTCTGCGGCAAGCCATCTCACTTGATTTGCATCCGCCGATAAGTGCGTGCGGCAAGCCAATAACCAATATACTTGCAAATAATATTCCTATTGTCAGTCCAATCTGCGTTTTTGAATCGGTAAAAACGATAAGACAGATGCCCAATGCGGCGATTAACATTCCCATGCCTAATTCAGCCTGCGCTGTCCAGTGGCACAATGGAAATGCGCCACCATGCGGTGTACAAACTTTGAATATGAACTGAGGGCCAATGGCAATTAGTAAGCCAAGTACAACTACAACTCCGCAGGTGAAAATGCTTTTTTTCATTTTTCCCTTATTAGGTTACATACCGCAAACTCTGTTCTGCGTTTATTACACCAAAAGTGTTGGGTATGTAACCTACATCTTTTATCCACAATCACAATTCCGCGTTGATTGCCAGCCTTTAGCCGGACAATAATCCTCTAAACTACTATCTTTTTTACAATCTCCGCCTTTATAACACTCACATGGAGAGCTACATGCTACAACAACCAATCCGCTCGCCATCAGTAAGCTCACCAGGGCTAAAACCAAAATTTTGTTTTTCTTCATACAGAAGCTCCTTCGCCTGCTCTGGAGGCGCACGGTCTTTCCCGCCGTCAAATTTATTTGTTTACCCTTTACAGGGATTAAACACTATATTTGTTATTTGCAAGTACAAGTATTTTCATCCTCGCAACATGAACCGTCCTCGGCACATTCGCTGTCCATTGAATTTGTTGGTTTTGCAGACACATTAAGAACAATCGCCGTAGTTAATAACAGGGCGGCTATCCCGGCAATAAGCCATTTGTATTTTTTCATTACGTTATTTCCTTTGCGGTTCTTTCATACCGTTTTCAACATTCTAAGAATGTCCTTATCCATTTTTAACAGGCTCAAATTTGCCTATCTTTTTGGATATTTGTTCTAAATATGCTCTACCATTCAAAATAATAGCGCAATATTGCTCTATATGTCAAGTCAAATAAGCCAAATTTGACCTTTTTTTGGAATAAAATAGCGATATGGATTTCTGGATAAGGCTAAAAAACGAGATAAGAGCTAAAAATACGACACAAGAATGGGTTGCCGGTAAAATTAGTGTCCCTTTTGGCACATTCAGAAAGTGGATGACTCGGAAAACTTATCCAAACATCAAAGAAGGAGTTGAAATAGCGAAACTGCTTGAAACATCGGCGGAATACCTTGTGACGGGAATTGAGCCGGAAGGCTTAAACGATATTGAAAGAAAACTGGTGACTATGTACCGGAAACTCAGTTCTGCGGATCAGGAAAATGTCTTGATTGCGGTAAATGCTTGGGCAGGGAAAAACTTGACATTGAAATAAAAAAGTAGTATTTTAGTAGTATGATAACAAAGGTAAAAAAATCTGTTTCGCTGTCTAATTCTCTGTTGAAGGAACTTGCCCTGTTCAACAAGGACATGAATATTTCTCAATTTATTGAAACTGCTCTTGCCTATTACATCAATGAGCTAAAAAAACATGAACGCAGACAACGGGATATTGAAATAATAAATGCTAACGCAAAACGATTTAACAAAGAAGCTGAAGAAAACTTGAAATTTCAGGCAATATTATGAAACGGGGAGAACTTTATCGAGTTTCTCTTGGTTCAAAAACAGACACCAAAAAACAAAGGGTGTATGTAATTGTTTCAAGGCAAGAACTTATCGACAGTACCTATTCTACTCTTATTTGCGCGCCAGTATACACCAATTATGAGGGGCTTAGCACTCAGGTTCAGGTCGGCGTTGAAGAAGGACTAAAACACTCTAGCGCAATACGCTGCGATGAGCTTATCAGTATCTTAAAAACACGATTAACCGATTATGTGGGAAATCTTTCTGAAGAAAAACTTATCGAATTGTGGCAAGCGTTATCCATAGCAATAGGAATTGATTAAAAACTTGACAATAAAAGCTTGATTATTTAACGAAAAAAATCGTATCTTAAAAAAGATAAAATGAAAAATTTAATTATTAGCCGCAGGGCGCGTCTATTACTGGTGTTTTTAATTCTTTTGATTTTTGGCTGTACGCATACAGATTCCGGTACAAAACAGAGACAGGATAATGTAAACGGATTTTTTGCCGATACCCGTTCTTTTGAGATTAAAAATTATGAAGGCCGAGAAAATGTTATAAAGGTTTATGGAGTTGATACCCAGTGGGCAATAGTAAAATATTCACTGTTGGATTTTATTGGGAAAGAGATAACTATTCAATTTTCGGCTTATGTAAAACGGACAGGAGCGGCAGGTGACTTGAACTGGCAGGTGAATAACGCGCCGTATTACCCTTCAGTGGCTTATATTGAAAATGCCGCGCCGGGAGTTTGGCATAACATGAAGGGGAGGCTTTTTGTAACTCCCACAAATGACGAACCTTATTTATATTTGACTAATTGGGAAAATAACGCTCAAAAAACAATTTATTATATCGCCGAGCCTGTTGTAACTATTCAGGTGGGGAACAGCGTTAATCCCGATCTTACTTTGACACCGCTTAAATCAATATATGAAAAAGATTTTTTAATTGGCAATATCACCGATGGAACATATATGTCAGGAAAACATTTTGATCTTTTAAAGCGCCATTACAACGCGGTAACTTTATTAACTACATATCCTTCTGTTCTTGCGCCCGTTAAAAATGATTATCGGTGGGAATTGGCGGATCAGCAGATTGATCTTATGTTGAATAACAATATGTATGTGCATGGCCATTGCCTTGCATGGCATGAAAGCGCTCCAAAATGGATGACAACCGGAACAAGAGCGGAAGTTGAAAAAAACTTAAATAATTATATTGCCACAGTGCTGGCGCATTTTAAAGGGAAAATAGCGTCATGGGATGTGGTAAACGAGGCGATGAGGGACGGTCTTTCCGCCGCTGATGCCGCGGGAGATTGGAAAAAATGCGTGAGGAATTCTAAAAATGAGTGGAATAGAAATCCTTGGTATGACAAATTAGGCTCAGATTATATTGAACTTGCATTTCGCGCCGCCCGCGCTGCCGATCCGAATATTACTCTCTATTACAATGATTACGGCATGGAGGATTTAAACAAGGCGGAAGCGGTAAGGAAGATGATCAAAGATATTAATGAACGTTATAAAAACGAAACAGGCGGAGAGCGAAACCTTATTGAAGGCGTAGGTTCGCAATCCCACATGTTTGAATTTAAAAAACTCAATTTGAACAATGTGCGCTCATCATTGGAAAAGCTTACAAGTCTTGGGATTGAAATTGCCATAAGCGAACTTGATTTGTCAGTTATCAGTTATGAGCGCGGCAGTGGAAGGGACACGATTATGTCACAGGCTGATGAAGTAGCGCAGGCAAAGTATTATGCGGAACTCTTTAAACTGTACAAGGAGTATTCCAAGTATATAAAACGGGTAACCATGTGGGGTATGGATGACGGAACCAGTTGGATCTCCGCCGGAAATCCCTGTCTATTTGATTGGAAGTTAAACGCCAAAAAAGCCTTTTATGCCGTCAGCGCCCCGGACGCTTTCCTTGCAACAACGCCTTGATGATGTATGGATGCTTTGGCATTACAACAATAAAATTGATTATGTTATTTGTTTATTACGCTTTTTATCACTTTTGGGATATAACGTATCAAATCACTCGCCAGTACCGAATATTCAGTAAGGGCTAAACCGGCGAACCATCCCGCTTCTCCGTGCAGATATGCGCCTAGGATTGCCGCCTCGAAGCATGTGCAGCCCTGAGCGATAAGGGAGACAATGATGCCGCTGAGCACGTCTCCTGTTCCGGCTTTCGCAAGGGAGGAATTTCCAAAAGGAAGAATGACTGCGGTTCCTTTCGCGTTGACTGCCAAAGAAGGGCTTCCTTTCAATAAAATATTTATATTGTATTGCGCCGCATATTCCCTAATCTTGTTTATTCTATCGAGCGGCTCATCAGGCAGATCGCCAAAAAGCCTTTTCCACTCTCCCATGTGCGGAGTGATGACAATCTCTCCCTTGTGTTTTGCTAACTCCGGTAAAGCCCCGACAAACGCATTCAATCCGTCCGCGTCAAGTACGGCGGGTTTATCTGTAATACCGATAAGTTCCCGCACAAGAGACGCGCTCTGCGGGTCTCTCGATAACCCGGAACCAACACAAAGAGCGTTCATACGCTCGCAGAGAGACAGAACATCATTCAGCGCTGACGCAGAGCAAGCGCCAGATGCAGTTTCAGCTAAAGGATGCAAAACCGGTTCAGTAACCTTAACGGACAATGTATCAATAAGTGATTCAGGGACAGCCAAATGAACCATTCCGCATCCGCTTCGTAACGCCGCCACAGACGCAAGCGCTGCGGAGCCGGTCATTCCGCGCGAACCGCACACAAGAAGAGCAAGCCCGTGATCAATTTTTGAGCCAGTTTCTTTACGCGCGGGTAGAATGTGATTGAAAAAATCAATATCAGGCAAAAAAATTCCTAGCGACTGCTCTTCAACAATATTTTGCGGATAACCTAAATCGGCGACATGTAATTCTCCTACATTTGCCCTGCCGGGGTAAAAAAATTGTCCCAATTTAAGAAATCCGGCGGCCATAGTATAATCGGCTTTTATGCATGAAGAAGCGCGTTTTCCGTTGTCGCAATCAAGCCCCGATGGAGTATCAACCGCCAAGACAGAAGTCTTGCAAGAGTTTACAGCCTTAATCACATCAGCGTACAATCCGCGAGGTTCTCCACTCGCTCCTATTCCAAGCATTGCGTCAATTATCAAACCGTAATTGTTAAAATCGGGTAATTTATCATTACTTGTAAGTATGCGGACGGCGCTTTTTTTAAAACTGGCGTAATCCTTAAAAGCCAATGCCGCTTCGCCGCTCAATTCTTTAGTATCGCAAACGGAAAAGCAATCAACGTTTATTCCCGCCTCTTGCAGCAGCCGCGCCGCGACATAACCGTCTCCGCCGTTATTACCCTTGCCGCATATTACGGCTATATTTTTATTTGCGTCCTTCGCGGCTGTCTTATCCAGCATAGCCAATGCTGTTTGATAAATATGCTTTCCGGCGGAGCACATATAAGAGTACCCGGTCTCGGTATTGCCGGCTATCGCCAGTTGGTCAACGAGCTTCATTTGAGCGGTGGTGAGAACATTGTTTATATTTCTAAATTGAGCCGACTCTGCCATAAAATACTCCACGTCAAGGACATTCGGATTCTTTTACTGTTTACCATAAATTTGCCTAAAATTTCAAGAAGGTGATTGCCCTTTATTCCCTATTTAATTCTTATTTCCTTTCTATTTATTACATGTTATAATATTGCTAATTCATCTAAGAGGAAATTTTATGAAATTAAGCGTCCGTGTACCACTATTAATCATGGCGGTTGTATTGATAACAGCCGCCGCCATTATTGTTACAGTTGACTTGCTCGTTACCAAAAACATGGAAGAGTCTGTTCTTGCCGCAATGATCAGTAACGGAAGGTCAAACGCCGACTTGCTCCAGGTCAAACTGGATGCCCTGCTCAACCAACTCTGGGAAATCGCCAACCGCGCCAGAACCAGGACTATGAACTGGGAAGGAGTAGTCAAGGCAAATTTCGCACCTGATGTGGATCGTATTGCCAGTCTTGACATAGGGCTGGTATTTCCAGACGGTACGACCTACTATGTTAGGGATGACGCTTCCACCAACCTTGGCGACAGGGCTTATATCAAAGAAGCCTTTACCGGAAAAAACGTGGTTTCGGATGTGCTTATCAGCCGCGCTACTGGCAAGCCGGTTGTGATGCTCGCCGCTCCTGTTTTCAGGGATGAATCCAAGGACGCTCCTGTTTTAGGCGTAGTGGTTGCCCGTAAAGACGGTCCTACCTTCCTTTCCGGTATGGTAAACGATATACGAACCGATTATAAAACCGGATATGGATTTTTAATAAATAGTGAAGGGACAATGATAGCCCACCCTGACGCTGAAATGGTAAACAAACAATTTAACCCTATTAAAGAAGCGGAAAAAGATCCTTCCCTAAAGCCATTTGCTGATGTGATAGCGCAAATTATTAAAGATAAGACCGGCGACATAGAATATGTTTATGAAGGTAAAGCAATGGCCTGCGCCTTTATGCCTCTTCCGAAACAGCCGTGGATATTCGTTCAAAATGTAGAAAGAAGCGAAGTGCTTGCCCCAGTAGTCCACATTCGCAAAAATATGTTGACCATCGGTTTTATCTGCGCGGCGTTGGGCGTTATTGTCGCCATTATCGCCGGACGTTCTATTACCGGCCCTCTTACCCAGATGACCAAAATTGTAGCACATACCGGCAGCGGCGACTTAACCATGCGCGCAAATGTCAAATCAAAAGACGAGATTGGCGAATTGGCAAAAGGCTTTAACGCCATGCTTGATAATATTAAAAACCTAATCACTACTATAAAAAAAGAATCCGAGCGCCTGTCGAATATAGGTGAAGCCCTTTCTAACAGTTCGGCAAAAACTACGGCGGCAGTCGAAAAAATAAACGACAACATTCAAACAATTCAAAAGCTGGCTGTCAATCAGTCAGCTTCTGTAACAGAGACAAACGCCACAATGGGGCAAATAAATGGCAACATTGAAAAACTCAATGATCAAGTGGAACATCAAACAGAGAGCGTTTCCCGCTCGTCTTCCGCTGTCGAAGAAATGCTGGCCAATATACAGACCGTTACTAAAACTCTTTTTAAAAACGCCGACAAGGTGAAGGAGTTGACGGAAGCCTCCGGCGTAGGCCGTGGCGGATTGCAGACTGTAGCTTCAGACGTTCAGGAAATAGCCAAAGAATCTGAAGGTCTGTTGGAGATTAACGCTGTAATGGAAAACATCGCAAGCCAGACAAATCTGCTTTCTATGAATGCGGCTATTGAAGCCGCCCATGCCGGAGAAGCGGGCAAGGGTTTTGCCGTTGTAGCGGGAGAAATCCGCAAACTGGCGGAAGGCTCCAGCGCACAGTCAAAAACTATTGTTTCAGTGCTTAAAAAAATTAAAAGCTCTATCGAAAAAATTTCCGGTTCCACCGGCAACGTACTGGAAAAATTTGAGGCTATTGAAGGCGGTATCAATACGGTATCTGGTCAGGAAGAAAATATCCGTGGTGCTATGGAAGAACAGGGCGCCGGAAGCAAGCAGATTTTGGAAGCTATCGGCCAACTCAATGAGATTACTCAGCAAGTCAAAAACAGTTCTGTAGAGATGCTTGAAGGTGCAAAGGAAATTATCGGCGAGGGCAAACATCTGGAAAAAGCCACCGGAGAAATCACAGGCGGGATGAACGAAATGGCGGCAAGCGCGGAACAGATCAATACTGCTGTGAATGATGTACACAGTATTAGTGAGCAAAATAAACAGATTATTGACAATCTCGTGGTGGCGATATCGAAGTTTAAGGTTTGATGGCTTGTGTTTGGCAAAACTCCAAGCTTTTATTTGATGTTTTGCGTTTTCAGTCAATTTCTGGTATAATAAATGGCAGGGGAATAGAGCATGAAAAAGCAGTATGCTTTACGCTCGGTATTCTGTGGACTTCAAAAAAGCCTGAAAAAAAGGGCAAGGAGTAGTTTATGTGGTTAGTTATTTTCATGGTTGCAATCGTTCTTCCTCTTATAATTTGGGGGTTTGTTGCCAGTTGGCGTGAAAAACAGTTTGACAAGAAGAACGATAAAGTAGTCTTGGCAGATTAAATCAAAATTATTTCAATATGTATGCCCTGACTGTACTCAAGGAATTTATTCGGCATACATCTTATAGGGCTAATGGGCATTTTACAGTGTGATCTATTAGCAATGAATAATTAGCAATAGACACCATCGATAGCGTATAAATGTCGCATAACGGCACTAGGAAAAAGCGGTGTCAGTCACTCCTGCGCTACCATAGCGGTAATAAGTATTTTATCAATGTGACCAACCCATTATGATGTACAATACAAAGCAGAGTACACGGATTTCGGTAGTTGCTACCATTGCGCTTGTTCAGGATATGTTTTTTGATCTATAGACATAAAAAAGTAATCTCAATATAATTAATTATGTTGCGTATTGAAGATGTCAGGGCTTGTTGTAAAGATGATGCCATTGTTTTAACTGAACATCTATTAACAAGGATGAGGCAGCGTCATATACGGCTTGATGACATCAAATACGCGATAGCAAAAGGGGAAATAATTGAACAATACCCTGCCGACTATCCATTTCCAAGTTGTTTGATTAACGCGGAAAATATACATATAGTTTGTAGTATCGGCGAAGGGCGTTTGTATATTATTACTGCTTACCGGCCATCACAGGAAAAGTGGGAAGACGGGGGCAAAAAACGGAAGGGAGGCAAATAATGAAATGCGGAATTTGCAAGGCAGAAATGGATGAAACAACCGTCACCTATACTGAAGATATTGATCAGGGGGTTGTTGTTATTCGCCATGTTCCAGCTCATGTTTGTACAGAATGTGGTAATACATGGTACAATGGAACAGTAGCCGCACAACTTGAGAATATGATTGACCGATTTGCATCATCGGCGGGAACTGAAGTCTCTGTAATAAATTTTGAAAAATCAGTGGCATAAATATCAGATTATTTCTTGCTGCTTAAACACCTCTTGAAAAAAATTACTCGTAAAGAGTTCACACCAAGATCACAAAGGTACAAAGAACACAAAGGAAGAAAGAGGAATGAGCAATTAGCAATAGACACCATTGATAGCGTTTAAATGTCGCATAACGGCACTAGGAAAAAGCGGTGTCAGTCACTCTTGTGTTACCAGTCGGCTACTCCGTTACTCTTGATTAACGTAAAGAAACCGATAATTTGATCCTTGGTAAATCCATTCAGCATAACCTTTTTGATTATTTGTCTGCAATGCTGCCGTCAAATCGGGAGTAATAGTAGCAATTAAACTACTACCCATTCCTATACTATTATACACACTGTTAAATACTGAAATTACATCTGAAAATGCCTGATTAGTATATGTGTTAGCTACGGTATGACCTCTGGAAATTACAGCGGCTCTTACAACATCCCAAGAAGTTTTACCGCCGTAAGTATTTGAAAGGTAAGTGTAAGTTGCAGAGTTGATATTATACACTTCAACTGTATAAATACCTGTACTTGTTCTATTAACGTAAAGAAACCGATAATTTGATCCTTGGTAAATCCATTCAGCATAACCGCTTCGATTATTTGTCTGCAATGCTGCCGTCAAATCGGGAGTAATAGTAGCAATTAAACTACTACCCATTCCTATACTATTATACACACTGTTAAATACTGAAATCACGTCTGAAAATGCTTGATTAGTATACGTATTAATAGGCGTAGTATGCCCTCTGGAAATTACATCGGCTTTTACGACATCTTGGTAAGTTTTATCGGCATATGTATTAGTAAGGTAAGTATTAGTTGCAGAGCTGATATTATAAACTTCCACCCGATACCTTCTATTTTCAGTAGTTCCAGTGCCTATGTCGGGGTTTGTACCGCTTGTGTTGTTGTCACTGCCGCCTGTAAAGTTTGCCGTAACGGTAACCGCATTTGCGGGCATGGTGAATGTGGTGCTTGCGCTGTTTGCGTTTGCCAATACTGCGCCGCTTGAATTGACTGTCCAGCTTGTGAACGTCTGTCCCGATGGCACTGTTGCGCTAATGCTTACGGTCGCACCTGCCGTATAACTGCCGCTTCCGCTTCCGCCGTTGACGGTTACGGGGTAGGTCGTTGTGGTAGTGGTGCTGTCGCTTCCGTCACTGCAAGCCGCCATTGAAAACCCGATTACCGCTACAAGTGCGATAATGCCGAAAAGTTTTGTTAGGTTTTTCATAAAAACACTCCTCTATTTGGGAAAAATTCTCAAAAAAATGGCATTTTTTGGGCTTTTCCCATAAAATTTATATGTCTAACTGACAAGTTTGCCTTGCCATACCATTTTTAAGCGATTTTCAATCACTAAATGGCAGTAGCATAACGCTAATTATATATTATTTTTACAGTAGCGTCTAGTTACTTTTTGGAAACAGGCAGTAGCTATTAGAGTAGGTTTATGGGTCTTAAACAGATATTTATGGCTAACATGAGACATCGGCGAAAACAATTAGGGCTTACTCAAGAGAAATTAGCGGAAATTTGCAATACTGATGCTTGCTATATAAGGCAAATAGAAATTGGAAATAGATTTCCTTCATTAGAATACATTGAAAGGATTGCAAAAGGGCTTAATATTGAACCGTACCTCCTTTTTTATAATGAAACAAATCAAGAGATAGAAAAATATTTACAACAGTCTAAAGAGCAAAAACAAAAATTTAAAAATATACTTACTGAAAATTTTAATAAATTATGCACGATAATTGATGAACAGTTATAATTATACAATTATTTTCTTCTATATATGAGAGAGAATTCGTCACGGCTTAACTGCCGAAAGCGCTTTACCGTATAAATTGCATGAGCCTCCAAAAAAGACAAAAAAGTGACTGTCACTATTGCGTTACCACTAGAAGATGTATGCCCAATAAAATCCTTGAGTACAGGCGGGCAGGCTGCGTGCGATGTAAAAACATCTTTCGGGCGTTCCCCGCCGGAGAGACTTTGGAATAAAACAAAGAAAATTCAGAGAATAAAAGTTCGGCGACATACCCTAGATAAAGCTTTCTACCCACCGTTATTTAGTCGCCGAAAGGCTCACAGCCAAATAAACGCACGGCGTAGCCGTGTGGATAATTAATGCCGCACGCTGAGAGCACCAAAAAATGCCGCAGTCCCCAATAAAAGCAAGGCCGCCTTTAGGTGGCCGCCAGTGCGAGGCGGACTCTTACGAAGTTTTTACAGCGTGCGCAGCCTGCCCGCCTGTACTGAATAAATTCTTTGGGCATACATCGTGTGAAGGAGAGGGGAGAGAGGTTTTGAACGGAAAGCGTAAAGAACATCGTTGTCAAATCTGACAATTTTTATTATAATAAATAAGTGGCATAAATGGGTATGGAGCCAGCATGATACATACTATCATTGAATTTACTCGATCAGCCTTCAAGCATAATATAAGCGAGGAAGATATACGACATGCCTTGCTTCACCCGATATATGATGAAATGCAGGATTCAGACGATGATAAACATTTGCTATTGGGATTTGACCGCAGTATGAATATGTTGGAAATAGCGTATAATGTTATTGATGAGCAGACATTTAAGGTATTTCATGCCATGAAATGTCAAAATTTTTACTATAAATTATTAAGGAGATAATAATGCCCGATATGACCGAAGAAGAATACGACGCGCTTGACGAATTGTGGACAAAAAATCCACCAAAAGTATCAGGCGATGGTAAAAGCGGCTTTTTTATGAAGCACAAAAATGAAATTGTTATTTTGGACGATGTTTCATCTACATGGCTTCGCCTAAAATCCGAAACAACCCAAAAAACAACAACAGAAATCATCGGCGAAATGGTACGTGAACGTATTGCCGCCGCAGTATAAAACTCATTCATTTTGTCCCTTTTCAATGTGTTTTAGTGATCAGAATGTATGCCGAATAAAATCCTTGAGTACTATGCAATTCGGCTGCGCCAGATTTCAGTATTGAATAAACATCATTTTATGTCGATAATTAACATAACTAGTTTTTTTGACGGGCAATTATTGTAAATCAACCAAAAACTAGTAACGGGGGTCGAAAAAATGGGAAAAACCGCACTTGCTCCGGTCATACGGATTGATGAAGAAAAGTGCATTAACTGCTATGCCTGCATTGTAATTTGCCCGGTTAAATACTGCATGGACGGTTCAGGGAAAAAACTGCTGATAAATCACGACATCTGTATCGGTTGCGGAAACTGCATTCATGCCTGTACCCATAAGGCAAGAACCTTTATAGACGACACAAGCCGTTTTATGGACGACTTAAAACAGAATAAAAAAATCATTGCCGTGGTTGCGCCGGCTGTCGCTTCGTTCTTTACCGATCAATATCTCAACTTAAACGGCTACCTTAAAACTCTGGGCGTTGAAGCTATTTTTGACGTGAGCTTGGGCGCGGAACTTACTGTCTTGTCTTATATCAACTATATCAGAGAAAAAAATCCACGCATGATTATTTCACAGCCATGCCCTGCGATTGTCACCTTTATCGAAATTTACTATCCCAAATTAATTCCCTATCTTGCTCCGGCGGACAGCCCTATTCTGCATACCATAAAAATGATCAAAGAGTATTATCCTCAATATAAAGATCATAAAATTGCGGTTATTTCCCCTTGCATTGCCAAACGGCGGGAATATGACGCGACCGGCATGGGAGACTACAATGTTACAATGCTTTCACTAAAAAAACTTCTGGAGGATGAGGGGAAAAATCTTTCCTCTTTTCCGTCGGTAGCATATACCGGATTAAGCGCGGAACGGGCTGCGGGGTTTCCAATTCCCGGTGGGTTGTTGGATACCGCGGAACGTTTTGAACCGGGGATTAGGCGGCGTACCCTCAAAATTGAGGGAGTATATTCCATCTATCCTTATTTGGAGGAACTCCCCAAAGTATTGGACACCAATGTCAAACTGCCGTTGTTGATTGACTGCCTGAATTGCGAAAAAGGCTGTAATGGCGGACCCGGTACGGGGAACGCAGAAAAACCGCTGGCTATGCTTGAAGACCCAGTGCGAAAACGCGTGGCTAAACTGGAAGAAGATCAACATTACCCACCAAAAGGAAAAGACCCATACAAAAAATACAACGATGTTTTGAACAAATACTGGAAGAAAGGCCTGTATAACCGTAGCTACGTTGATCTTTCCCAGAACAATACAATTAAGCATCCAAGCGAGGATGAAATAACTAAAATTTTCCATACCATGAAGAAATTCGACCAGAAAGATATATACAACTGTACTTGTTGCGGTTACGGAAATTGCAAATCAATGGCGACGGCAATTTACAACAAACTTAACAAACCGGAAAATTGCGCCCATTATATTCTTGCCTTGCTCACGGAAAAAACAAATACCGAAGAACTTAACCGTCAGCTTGAGGAACACATTAGAAGCGCGTCAGAGATTATTGAGGGAATAAACAGATTAATAAATAAATTGAACGCCGCTATCAGTACGCAAGCGGAAACAATCGCTGAATCTACAGTGGCAACCGAAAAAATGATCACTTCGCTCAAGGATACTTCGGAAATGTCCCGAAAAAAACAGGAGTCCATAAAAGGGTTGATAGAAGACGCTACCAAAGGCCAGGAGTCTATGCGGAGTACAATTCAATCGGTTGAGGACATTTCCAAATCGGTGGACGGCATAGCGCAGGCGATTAAAATAATCAGCGCGATAGCGGCTAACACTAACCTGCTCTCCATGAACGCGGCAATTGAATCCGCTCATGCCGGTGAAGCGGGCAGGGGCTTTGGCGTGGTTGCCGGCGAGATACGCCGCCTTTCCGACAGCACTCGGGAAAATTCGCGTAACATTTCCCAGACGCTGAAAAGCATCATTGACGGAATAGACGTTACCGAAAAACAATCCGACGACACAGGCAACAGAATTACCGGAATGGCAAAAGAAATCGGCAGTTTTGCTGAAACAATTTCCGGTTTGATCAATACCTTTGGCGAATTGTCGGCGCATAGCGGTGAAATTACAACAGCGTTGGACAGTCTTCAAAGCCAAAGCGACATGGTAAAAACCGATTATGCCGAAATACTGTCAATGACGGAAAGACTACGCACGGCAATGTATAACTTGACTATGCTGTCGAAGAAAAAGATTCTTGTAGTTGATGATGATGAAACCGTCCTTACCATGACGGAAAGCGAGCTGAAAAGTGATTACAATGTTACCGCAGTCAAATCCAGCAAGGCGGCTTTGGACTTGTTCTTACAGGGGTATATTCCTAGTTTGGTTTTATTGGATTTGGGTATGCCCGGAATGGGAGGTTGGGACGCCTTTACCAGAATACGTAACATCACCAGCTTACACCAAACCCCGATAGCGATATACACGTCATCAAGTGACCAGAAGGACAAGGACAAAGCGAATGAACTTGGCGCGGTTGATTACTTGCAAAAGCCTCTCAGCAAAGACCAACTGCTTGAAAGGGTTGCAAGATTGGTAAATTAATTTTTTGAATGGTAATACATTAAAATAAGGAGTATTTTATGAGTTTGAGAATTAGATTAACAACGATTATTTTAGCGATGATCTTAGTATCCATCGCTGTTTTGTCCGTGTTCACCCTTTCCCGGTCTGCAAGTTTGCAAGTTAGCACAATCCACCAGTACGCTGGCGGGTTGGCAAAACTCAACTCAAAGGAAATACAGCGGCAAATGGAAGTCTTTACGGATTACGGAAACGTACTCGTCCAGATATTCAACAGCTATGAAGATATGGAACCGAATAGGCGGCGGGATACTTATGACGATGTTATGCGTAGCCTTATCGCAACAGTCGATTCCATAGCCGGTATCTGGACGGCATGGTTTCCCGGAATCATAGATGATCGGGACGCCCAACTGGGGCAGTATCATACCTATTTCAATAGAATGAACGGTTCTGTGGTTAAAGACCCCGCCGGCTATGAAGGATGGCAAGGTCATCTGGCGAGAGTAACCGACAAAGGACTTACTTCTACAACGGGGGCCGAACCAGCTTTCCAAGAACTTGCAGACCCCTATTGGGCGAATGTAACCGGCAAGGGGAATGTTCCCATCGTTGCCGCTATTTTTACCGTTAAAAACAGTTCGGGCAAAATTGTATGTCTGGTTGGAATCAACTTTATCAGCACATTTCAGAGTATAGTAGATGATTTGGTAAAAGAAGTTTACAACGGCGCGGGAATGGCCGCGATATACAGCGATAATGGTACGATTATGGCCCACTGGGACAAGGATAGGGTTAAGGATAATATCAAAACCAACTCTAAGGAAAAAACGCTTTTTGGAAATGACATTGACCGTTTAGCCAGCGCGATCTTACATGGCGGCGAGAACGGCAGAAATGCCGTTATACTGGAAAAGTATTCCCCCGTCTTGAAAACAGACGTATACTTTATTTTTGAACCTATTCTCGTTTCGGGCTTTGAAAATACTCCCTGGTCTCTGCAATTAGGCATCCCAACGGCGGAAATAAATAAGCCTGTTGATAATATGGTAACTTTTGCAATTATTTTTGCCGTTGCCCTTCTAATATTGGCGGCGGTTGTTACCTTGTTTCTCGTCGGCAGTATTGTTAAACCGATTATCAATGTAACCGTTACCTTAAAAGACATATCCGAAGGTGAAGGCGATCTGACGCGAAGCATAACCGTCAATTCCAAAGACGAGATAGGCGATCTTGCCAAATACTTTAATAAAACACTTCAAAAAATCAAAGACCTTGTTCTTCTTATTAAAAAGCAATCAAGCTTGTTGAAAGATATAGGCAATAACCTTGCCAGTAATATGACCGAAACCGCCGCGGCGATAAATCAAATTACCGCCAATATCCAGAGCGTTAAAGGCCGTGTGATCAACCAGTCCGCCAGCGTAACCGAAACCAATGCCACTATGGAACAGGTTATCGTCAACATCAACAAACTCAATGGTCATGTGGAAAAACAGAGCCAAAATGTTTCGCAGGCGTCATCCGCCATTGAGGAAATGGTAGCCAATATCAGTTCGGTAACCAATACGCTTGTCAGCAATGCAACTAACGTAAATGCTTTAAAAGAAGCTTCCGAAGTTGGCCGCAATGGATTGCAGGAAGTGGCGACTGACATTCAGGAAATATCCCGCGAGTCGGAAGGTTTGCTGGAAATTAACTCTGTAATGGAAAACATCGCCAGCCAGACCAACCTGCTTTCGATGAACGCGGCTATTGAAGCGGCCCATGCCGGAGAAGCGGGAAAAGGTTTTGCCGTAGTCGCCGATGAAATCCGCAAACTGGCGGAAAGCTCCAGTGAGCAATCCAAAACGATTGGCACGGTACTGAAAAAAATAGCGGAATCAATCAAGAAAATTACAAGCTCCACAGATAACGTGCTTAAAAGGTTCGAGGCGATTGACACGGGCGTAAAGACTGTTTCGCAGCAGGAAGAAAATGTCCGCAACGCTATGGAAGAACAGGGACAGGGAAGCAAGCAGGTTTTGCAAAGCGTCGGCGGTTTAAATGACCTTACACGGCAGGTGAAAAGCGGTTCTGAGGAAATGCTTAATGGCAGTCAGGAAGTAATTAAGGAAAGCCATAACCTTGAAAAAGTAACGCAGGAAATAACCGGCGGCATGAATGAAATGGCTACTGGCGCGGAGCAGATAAATGTGTCGGTACACAATGTCAATGATATGACTCAAAAGAACCGTGAAGCCATTGATACTTTGATAAAGGAAGTTTCACGCTTTAAAGTGGAGTGATTAAAACACGCAAACGTTTTAGTCTTGACAGTTTTGAGTCTCATATTTGATCAAATATACACCATTAAAATAGCGTTTATCTCCAATTAAACGACACTGATGCCTGTATTTATATCAACAATTGTGTTATACTATTGCTATTATTGAAACAGACAAGACTATCTTATCAAATTTATCATGGATTCTAGCGGAATCCCCCTTGCTCTTTTATAAGTGCTGGAAAACATTACTTAGCCTTCTTCCGTATCTGGTCGGCGGAGTAATGGTCGGCGAACTTTTAAAATTTACTTCGTGGACAAAAATTATTTATAAATGGGTATCCAAGTCGCCGGTTGTATCGGTAATATCAGCGTCAATCATCGGCATTATATCGCCGCTTTGCACTTACGGAACAATTCCCGTAGTGATTGAACTGTACAAAAGCAAGGTACATATCGCGCCGCTCATAGCTTTCCTTGCCGCCTCATCACTGATGAACCCGCAGCTTTTTATCATGACTGCCGGCGGCATCGGCATGGAAATGGCGATTACCCGCACGCTCGCCGTATTTTTATTCAGTTTTTCCGTGGGAATGTTGTCGTATTTTATTCCCGAAAAATTCATGGTTAGAAAAAGCATAAATTTTTATGATGACGGCTGTGAAAGAATCGCAAATCGAGGGAAAAAATTATTCATCGTTAAGCAATACTTTATCAACTGTTTGATGAATTTAAAACATTTAGGGGTTTATCTGCTCATCGGCATATTCTTGGGCGTGGTTGTGGAGATGTATATACCAAAAAATTTGATATATGCCGCTTTTCGGGCAGGGCATATACAGTCTATACTTGCCGGTGCATTATTGGGCATACCCTTGTCTCCCTGCGGCGGAGCGGCGATACCGCTTGTCAGCGCTATGGTAATTAACGGTATGGGCAAAGGAACCGCGCTTGCCTTTTTTATTGTCGGCCCCGCCACACGCCCTACTCCTCTTATCGCTATGGCAACATTGTTTACCCCCTTGTTCCTAGTTGGGTATTGCCTGTTCCTTATCGTTTCAGCGGTTTTAATGGGGTTGGTTTATGTGTAAATTAGCATTGCTATATAGAAGGATAATGTAATGAAAAAGATTTTGTTTCTTCTAGCCATTATTATTGCGGTGTGTTTTGCCGCATGCGAAGACAAGAACAATCCGAAAAACCCGAATAATCCTGATAACACGGATAATTCTGGCAATACGAATAATCAAGGCAACACGGACAGTCAAGATAATACGAACAATCAGGATACCGAGGATGAAAACATCATCTTGGGGCAGGACGATTTTATAGCTTATTTTGTTGATACTCCGCCAGTAATAGACGGAGACGGCAGCGATTCTGCATGGGTAAAAGCACAGTGGCAGGATATTAAGTATGCATGGATGTATCAACCGCCGAAGAGTCTTCCCACTGGAGCTGCGGTTGACTCAAATGGCGCAATACCAAAAACCGCTGATTTTTCAGGAAGGTTTAAGGTGGTATGGACTGCGGACAGGCTGTATATTTTAGCGGAAATCATAGACGACATAATTTACACGCCCGCTACTAACCCGACTCAAAGCCCAGAAAAAAATGACTGCCTGGAATTGTTTATTGATGAGAACGCTTCCGGCGGCGTCCGTACCTCTGACGGAGGGAATAACTTTTTTACCTACCACATGAATTTTGACGGCATCAATGTCGCGGACTGGATTGGAAACCGGAATGAATTACGAAATTCACATTTAAGATATGTAATAGATAAAAATGACGCTGCCCATACGTATACATGGGAAATAGAAATGAAGGTATACGATGGTTCGTATCCTCTGGATAGCACCCCTGATACTACGCCACTCACATTAACCGTTGGCAAAAAAATGGGCTTTGCGGTTGCCTACTGCGATAACGATAACAATGCCCACAGCAGCAATCCGACCCAAATAGGCGACCGCGATCATTTTATTGGCAGTATGTTTGTAACAGGCAATACTGATAATGAAAGAAATGTAGCGTATCAGAATTCAAATCAATATGCTAAAATGTATTTGAAGAAGTAGCCGGTATGGGAAACGTCGGATACCGGATAATAGAAGTTAAGGAAAAAACGTTATGAAAAAGTTGATATTTTTAGCCCTCGTTATTGCTGCGGGCTTTACCACCTGCGAAAACAAGGATAACCAGACGACCCCAAATGAAAAAGAGACCTGTGTTATCAGCTTTAACAACACAGGCGGTACAGGCGGGCAGACCGCAACGGTAACTGCAACTTTTGGCCAACCCATGCCGGAGATTACCGCAGTTCCGACTCCCAATGCGACTGGAGATACGTTTACCGGGTACTGGGACGCGAGCAACAGCGGGAAAAAATACTATAATGCCGATAAATCTTCCGCATCAAATTGGGATAAGGACGGAATTTCCTCATGTACGCTATATGCCCAATTTGCATCTGCACCAGTAGAACCTACGCCAGTAGAACCCACGCCGGTAGAACCATCAATGGTTTCATTGGTACAGTCAACAACGGTAACGCAGGCGGCAGACTTTACTTATGACGAAATAAAAGCCTTAGTTACCGAGGCAGTCACTCTTGCGGGTGGGCTTGACGGTATTATAAAAACCGGCGATGTGGTCGTACTCAAGCCGAATGTACTAACCACTTATTATGGTTGGGCAAGCAGCGGAACTAATACTATTCCTGAAAAAGTGAACGGCGTTTGCACCGACTGGCGGGTTGTACAGGCAACTGCCGAACTTGTTAGAGCAATTATCGGTCCATATGATTCTGCCACAGGTAAAGGTAAAATCATGCTCATTGAAGGTTCGTGTAACGGAAATATGGCTTCACAATTTGCCAATATAGGCTATACCACGACAAACCTGACTGAGGTAAACGAGATTATCGGACTTGATACCGAAGGGGGCGCATATTCCCCAGGAGATGGAACAAGCCTTACTGCCTATGTTACCCAAGTCACGCTAAGTGACTATAAATATAAAACAGTTCCTAACGGTTCTTATCAAGGCGCTTCACCTTACAAGACATATTATAAAGGCGACGGTAAATATTGGGTGAGCAAAAAAATGTACGAGGCGGATGCGCTTATTTCAATTCCGGTTGTAAAAAATCATTGGGATGCGGCTGTTACCGGCTCCATTAAAAACATATCGATAGGCTCCGCTCCGCCAAAAATTTACGGAATTGCCAACGGCAGTATCGGGCGTAACGGCATGGTAAACCATTCTTCGATTAATTTGCATGAGTGGATTGCCGACTTTTTCTCCTGCCTCCCCGCCGACTTTGTTGTAATGGACGGATTGCAGGGACTTGATAACGGTCCTGGCACAGGTAATAGCCTGACAGCTTTACAAGCCAAACAGAAAAACTTGCGTAGCATACTCGCGTCAAAAGACCCGCTTGCTATAGACATTGTTGAAGCAAATTTAATGAATTGGAATTACACCACAGTGCCCTACATGACATATTTAGCCGCTAAAGGCCAAGTTGGAGGAAAACCAAACGGGCGGGTAATACTGTTGCGCGGAGATACAAAAGACATTGTTGTGTTGGGGAACAAAAAAGTTGACGAAGTAAGAACAAATTATGAAGGTGTTTTACCGCCGCCGGGAGGCGACAAGCTCACAATGGCGCAGTTGACAAAGCCGACGGTAACGATCAACTCCGCGGCATTTTCCGGGGCAAATCTTAATCTGGCGCTGACTCTTTCGTCCGGCGCTAACGATAGCGTTGTTAAGATCGATGTTTATATCGACGGGGCATATAAAAAAAGTTTTAATACCGGTATGACCAATGTTTCGCTTGACGTTTCAAGCATTGCTGTGGGTTCTCACAGCATAGAGGTATGCGCGTATACAAAGTTTATGTCCAGCAAAACGGCAACAACTACTGCGATTAAGTAAAAGGAGTTGCAGTTATAAATACCGATGTTAGACAACACGAATGAGTTCCACGAAAATTTAAACAAACTGGACAATGTGCTCACAAGAAAACTTAAAAAGAAATGTAAAATTACCACTTAAAAAAACCTATTTTTTCCTTGAAAATTTAACGATCTAGTAGTAAAATAACCCCAATAAGGTGAGATTTTGTGCATTTTATACAAAATATATGATTTGTATTGTTAAAATGCACATATATTAAAAGGAGTAAACAATGAAAACACTATTCGGCAAACTGTTAATATCGTTTGGCATCATAATTCTTTTAATGATCGTTTCGGTACTGGCAAGTTTTTATCTGGTCTATTCAAAAAGCTATGAAGAACAGATAATTTATGAAAATTCAGAACAGACGCTGTATGTGGCTCGATCCCTGCAATCATTCATCAATACCGCTTACAAGGAAATTGAAGACCTTGCTTTTGAAAGCGACATTGTTTCAATGAATACGGAACATCAAACGCCGGTGTTAGTATCCGCCATAAAGAGAAATGATTATTTTGAACTCCTGTATGCCCAGGGAATGGACGGAATGCAAACCGGACGCTCGTCGGGCAATTTGGGCAACCGGAAAGAACGCTGGTGGTTCGTACAAATGGAGCAAATAAAAAAACCCTTTGTCTCGGAATCTTATTATTCGGTGGGAACCAATATGCCATGCACATCGGTCTTTTATCCCATAATGAATGAACAGCAAATGATAGGCATCATGGCTGGGGATATAAAACTTTCCTCACTTCACGATTTGGTTGTCGAAACCGCCACTGAAGGTTCTTATTCTTTTATTTTGGACGGCAAAGGCGTAGTCGTAGCCCACCCGGACAGCACCTATCAGGAAGAATTATATAATTACGCGAAACTCACCAAAACCGTAACCTCAAAAGACGCGTCTGGAAAACCTTTGCAAAACGCGCAGGGTAATGTTATTACCGAAGAACAGCCTTTGGATATTTCGAAAGAATACAAGGCCGCCATAGCCGACATGATGAGCGGAAATACCAATCACGCAAAATTCAAAGAGAACGGTAAAGCAATTTACCTTGACTACCGTCCAGCTCCCATGAACGGCGCTTCCGATCCGTGGTACGTGCTTACAGTCAGGGACAAGGACATTGCCATGCGGGCAAGAAATACGGTAATCATGGCGATTTTAGGAAGTTCCTTAGTCATTATTTTAATTGCTCTAGTCGTTGTTTTCTTCATTGCCAGGACTATCAGTTCGCCGGTAAAAGAGATCCATTCATTTTTGGAAAAAGTAAAGGAAGGAGATTTAAGCAAAAAAGTAGCCGTAAGAACACGCGATGAAATAGGAAATTTGGCGGATTACCTCAACCTTACAATAGAAAACATAAGGAACCTTATAGGGACAATAAAACACAAAATTAACGCGCTAACCAATACCGGCCATGAGTTGTCCTCAAACATGGAAAAAACTTCCAATTCGGTAGATCAGATTTCGACAAATTTTGACGGCATGAAGAAAAAAATGGGCAAGCAGGAAGAAAGCGCCGCCGAAGCGGATAAAGCGGTAAAGAACATTAAATCCAACATTGACAACCTGAACAAGCTGATAGAAGAACAGTCTGAGGGTATCAATACTTCGTCCTCCGCAATTGAGGAAATGACAGCTAACATTAATTCAGTAACAAAAACCCTGATAGAAAACAGCAAGAATGTCAGTAACCTAACCGAAGCTTCTGAGAACGGCAAAACCGGGCTTCATACGGTAGCGGAGAAGATACAGGAAATCGCTAAAGACTCCGAAGGGCTTTTGGAGATCAATGCGGTAATGAACAATATCGCCAGCCAGACAAATCTGCTTTCGATGAACGCGGCAATTGAGGCGGCCCACGCCGGAGAAGCGGGGAAAGGTTTTGCGGTCGTTGCCGATGAAATCCGCAAACTTGCCGAATCGTCAAGCACTCAATCAAAGACAACCGCGACGATGTTAAAAAAAATAAAAGCGTCAATAGACAGCATTATGGCCTCTTCAAACGAAGTTATTTCCCGCTTTGAGGTTATTGACTCAGGCGTAAAAATTGTTTCACATCATGAGCTTAACATTAGAAACGCGATGGAAGAACAGGAAGTAGGCGGAAAACAAATTCTGGAATCCATAGGCCGCCTTAAAGAGATAAGCGTATCGGTGAAAAAAGGCGCGCAGGAAATGTTGGAATCGGGCGATAACCTGAACCGGCAGACATCTGCTTTTATTCAAATTAGCAATGAGTCGATGAACGGCATGAACGACATAGTGAACGGGGCAATGAAAGAGATAAAAAGCGCCGTAATCGTAGTAGATGAAATGAGCGCCGAGAACAACCGGAATTTTGAGGACCTTAAAGCAGAATCAACAAAATTCAATGTAGAAACAGGCGACGAGAAGAAAAAAATCATCGTAGTTGACGACGAAGAAGCCGTTCTTACCCTGACAAAAAGTTCGCTAGAAAAAGATTATGACGTTACCACAGTCAGTTCGGGCAAGGCCGCTTTGGATTTGTTCTTCAAAGGTTATGTCCCACATTTAGTGTTATTGGATTTGATGATGCCCGAAATGGGCGGCTGGGATGTCTTTATCAGGATACGCGACATCAGCAAATTACATAAAATCCCGATAGCGATATACACGACATCGGACGACCCAAAAGACAAAGCCAAAGCGCAGGAATTGGGAGCGGTTGAATATATACATAAACCTGTTAAAAAGACCGAATTGCTGGCTACAGTGGCAAAACTGATAAAGTAATTTCTTTTAGAAGTTTTTGTACGAAAATCTTTTCTTCCTCCATGTTCTCTGCGTACTCCGTGGTTATTTTTTACTTCTTGGACATATCCTTGCTTTTATTTGGGACTGCGTCATTTATTGGTACTCACTTATTTATATTTTATTCATTCATCAGATAAAGTTTGTTTTATAGTCTTTACAACTTCGCCGATAATTTCTTGCTTAAAAGTTTGTTTTATGTCTTGCCTAATGTCTTGCCTTATCTTTTCCAATTCCTCTTGTGGCGTTGGGGGTACTGTAAAAAGTTCATGAGGTTCAACATCTAATGATTTTGCAAGACGTTCCAACATTTCAGGCTTGGGAAATTTACTGCACATTTCAATCATAGCAATATATTGGGCAGTAACATCGGCTTTTTCCGCTAGTTTTACCTGTGAATACCCATGTTTTTGACGGTATTTCCTCATATTATCAGCTAGAATTTGTCTTATTTTTCCCATAAAACCATGCCACTAATCATTAAAGCAATAATATACGCTTTCTAGGCATAGACAACAAACTTAATGTTTAGTATCATAAACGAGACGGCAAGTTTCTTGCATTATCTTGCGTTTCCACAGAGTTAATTCAGTAAATTGCCAAAATTAGGTTAAAAGGAGTTTTCAATGAAAAACAAAAAATCAAATTTGGGGAGTTTTGCGAAAACAAAACTCAAAGATAAAATCAGTATTAGCTTGCTAATAATGATTTTAGCAGTAATCGGGTTTTCATTCGCCGCTTGCGGAGACGGTGGCGGAGGCGATGATCCTAAAACGGCGAAATATACTGGCACAAATGGCAGTAAAACCTACACGTTGAAAATCACCAAAGCCGCCAGTACCGAAACGACGCCAGCCGGAACGAAAAACCCGTTTGTCGGCACATGGAATGGCACGGACGTGGACGGTGACGCCATTACGCTTGTTTTTACAGAGACAGGTTGGACATGGTCATACGCAGGCGGCACAAATCCAGCGACAGGAACCTATACCTATAGCGGCAGTACGGCGACTTTATCTTATGATGGCGTTGTTATCGCGACCGGCGTTATTACAGGAAGCACATTAAAGGTTACCGGAAGCGAATCTTCTATTTACACTCCCTGGAATCTTACCAAAGGCCGGTCGGTATTGAATATGGGTTTCGACCGCGCTATAACGCCGGCGGCAAAGGACGCCTATGAATTAACAGTAGGCGCAAAAAAAAGCACGGGTACGGTGCAATCAGTCAGCGGCAATACGCTCACCTTGAAACCAAAAGACCCGGCGGCTAGTGCATTTGATGCGGCAGTAGATGATAACAAGCTGACTAAAGTGATAGGGCTTATCACTTTTGACGACGGCTCAACAGAACAGGGTCCTGGCGAATTAACTCCCAGCACGCCAAGCACTGGCGGTGGTGGTGGTGGCATTACAAAATGGACAGAGGCTACGAACCACCCATTCAAAGACGGCGGAAGCATCAACGTCATAATCTATGGTAATGGCACGTTTGTAGCAGGGGGCGATAACGGAAAAATGGCGACATCTCCTGACGGTAAAACATGGACAGCCGTAGCGGACAGTAAATTTGGCGATGTAGACATCGATGCCATCGCTTATGGCAACAACAAATTTGTCGCCGTAGGCTATGACAAAACAGCGACTTCGACTGATGGCAAAATCTGGACAGCCGTACCGAAAAGCGTATTCAGCGGTAAATTTTACAAAGAAATCAAAGCCATCGCCTTTGGCAACGGTACATTTGTAGCCGGGGGCTATAATTGCTATATGGCAACATCGACTGATGGTGTAGTATGGACAGACGTATCTGACCGTAAATTAGGCGGTTCATTTGACCACATCTATAGTATCGCCTATGGAAACGGTAAATGGGTCGCCGTTGGATCCGTAGGCATTGCATATTCTACAAACGGTAATAACTGGGAAATAGTAACTCCAAAACCCGATCTTAGTGTATACGGCGTTGCTTACGGCAACAACAAGTTTGTCGCCGTTGGGCAATACGGTACAGCATATTCAACAGACGGAATAAACAACTGGACTGGCGGCGGCATATCATCCGGAACCGCCAGCACATTCGGAAGTGCCGCAATCAATGGCATTGCTTACGGAGGCAATAAGTTTGTAATTGTTGGCTCCACGGCTGAAGCCAAAATGGCGTATTCGGCTGATGGTATAAAATGGACAAGCATAAACATAGGCGGTATATTCGGCAGCGGAAGTTTTGGTAGCATTAACGCCATCGTTTATGGCAACGGCACGTTTGTAGCCGTGGGTGGAAAATCCATCGATGGAAGTATGTATAGCAATTGGCCAGGGATAATAGCGTATTCAACGGGCAATTAAGAAAACCAAAGGGAACTGCTGATAAGCGGTTCCCTCAAACAACCGCCGTCCGTAACAGCGTTGTTGACGGCGGCAGTTGAGGGGTGACTCCACTTTTTGGTAGCGTACATTGCCTTGCAATGTATGCTATTGGTAGTGTGGGGCTGTCCGAGAAGAATTTTAAAACCATGGAGAACACGGAGTTTTTATACGAATATCATTTCTTCCTCCGTGTTCTCTGTGTACTCCGTGGTATGCGAACCGCAGGTTCGACGTGACCTCCGTGGTTATATTCTTCTTAAGTTTACGAAGTTGTGCTTGTCATCGTTACGCCGTTTTTATTAACAATCCGTCCGTATGGGCAGGAGATATAAAAAAGGAAGGTGTTTTTTATGAAAAAAACAAACGCGCTAAAAATCAATATTAGTTTGCTAATACTGATTTTAGGGGTAATCGGCTTTTCAATGCTGGCCTGTTCCGACGGCGGCGATGATGACGATGTCTGGGTACCGGTGTACGGCATTATCGGGAAAACGGCAGAGGGAAACAACGTTATTGTAATGGACACCGATACGGCCGTTTCAAAACTAAAGAGCTTAAGCGAAGACGGAACGCTGGTATTCGATAACCTTGAAGGAAAATATATACCAAAAGAAGGCGATATTATTGGCTCATGGGTTTCAAAGGCCGCCCCTTACGGCTTTATTTATAAGGTAAAAACAGTTACCACAGACGGCGTGGAAACCGTAATTACCACCGAAATGGCAGCCCTTGAAGAAGCCGTGGAGAAAATGAGAGTTAAAGGGGCTATTGATCTGGCATCGGACGTTGATGAAGGCAGGAAGGTAGCGGACGGAGTCAGGCTTGTACGAAAGTATGCAGATTCCGACGCGCGGGCCGGTTTGTCGTCTGATGCCCTAACACTGGAATATGAGTTTGAAAAAACAATAAAAGGAGTAACTATTCAAGGTTTTTTTGAGATCAGCGCGACACTTGAATACGATATAGATATCGATGAGCGTAAAATAAACCGTTTTGAACTTTCCACACAGCCGAGGCTAAGGTCAGAAATTACGGCATCCATTGGCGGCAAGATAGAAAAAGAGATAAGTTATGATATTATAACAATGGAATTTTTCCCTATAAATATTCCTGCGCCATTTCCTATTATAATTACGCCGGAGATTTCCATAGTGGTTGTTATCACGGCGGAAGGCAAGGCAGAATTGTCGGCAAAGCTTGTCGAATGGGATTATTCATACGTCTTTGGCGTCCGGTATACGGAAGGCAGTAAGTTGCAAGGCTTCAGCATGAACACGTCACAGCCGGCAAAATACCTTGAGAATATTGAACTTACTCTTAGCGGCGAAGTGAAAGTAAAACCAAAAGTAGAATTTATGTTTGGCTTGTATCACATAGGTTATGTCGGCATCTCCGCAGGCCTTTACTCCAAGCTTGCCGGAGAGGCCGTCATTGGCGTTGGCGGCGGAGTTCAAACGGACGCGAACCTTGCTTTTTCCTGCGGCATGGAGTTTGACGCGGAGGCGGATTTGAGAGTTATATTTAAAAAGCTTACGATTGCAAAAATGGACCCTTACACTTTTTACAATGTTGAATGGAACATCTGGGAAAAAAACTGGACGACCATAAGAAGCGTAACCGCGAACGGCTCCGCTTCGCAAAATACAACGCAGCTGACACTGACCTTTAGCAAGCCTGTCCCCGGCCTTTCCTCGGACAACATCATTTTGAGCGGCGTGTCAGGCATGATGATCAAGGGCGCTCTTAGCGGTACGGCGCCTGTCTACACGTTGCCAATCAGCGGATTTAACGCAAGCGGAACAATGACAGTGACGATTAATAAAACGGGTTATACTTTTATCGGTTCGCCAAAAACAGTGCCTGTTTATTATGTCCCTATCCCAGTTACATTTAACAGCATATCCGCTAACGGCTCCGCTTCGCAAACTACAACGTATTTGGAACTGAACTTTAGCGCGGTAATTAACGGGCTTTCCGCTGAAGACATCACTTTGAACGGCGGGCCTGGCGGCGTGATCAAGGGATCTCTCATCAGGACAGGGACGAATTACATATTGCCAATCAGCGGAATTAGAGCTAGCGGAACATTGAGCGTAGCGGTAGCGAAAACAGGCTATACTATCAGCGGCTCGCCAAAAACTGTAACAATTTATAAAAGCGTCGACTTACCAGCGGCGCCTGCAAATGTGAGAGTAGTCGGCTCAACCTCAACCTCCATCTCGTTAATGTGGGATCAGGTACTAGGAGCGGACGGATATTATATATATCAAAGAAATGATGCAGGTAGTTATCAACGGATAGGGACATCTTATGACGTAGGCGCATACATTGACGGCCTGGTGCCAAAAGTAACGGGAAGATTCAAGATATCCGCTTTTAACATCGCCGGTGAAGGGCCCCAGTCTGAGGAAGTAGTTGGGAAGACCAGCGACAGTTGAGGGTAACGCAAGGTGTCTGAGATAAAAAAAGGCCATTGCCGACCATAAAACACCCGCAGAAATAATCAGCGAAATGGTACAAGAACGAATCGCCGCATCAGCATAAATTTTCTTCTTCCTTAGTGTCCTTTGTGTGTAATCTTCTCCAATTCCTCCCCTTCCATAATAAAAAATAATCTGTTACTCTTATACATAATTTGAATAGGAGTATCAGTTATGATTACTGATCTGGAAAGTTTAGAAAAAGCCCTCACCCTTATCCGCAAGGCACAGGCGGTTTACGCCACCTTTACCCAAGAGCAAGTTGACCGAATATTTTTCGCCGCCGCACGAGCCGCCTCAAAAGAACGTATCCCCCTGGCAAAAATGGCAGTAGCCGAAACAGGCATGGGCGTCGTCGAGGACAAAGTGATCAAAAACCACTACGCCTCCGAATACATCTACAACGCCTACAAAGACGCCAAAACCTGCGGCATCATCGAGGACGACCCCGTATACGGCATCACCCGCATAGCCGAGCCTATCGGCCTCGTGGCGGCGGTCATACCGACAACCAACCCAACCTCCACCGCCATCTTCAAATCCCTCATCTGCCTGAAAACCCGCAACGGCATCATCATCTCGCCGCACCCACGTGCAAAAGCCAGCACCTGCGCGGCGGCGAAAATCGTGCTAGACGCCGCAGTACAGGCGGGCGCTCCCGAGGGCATCATCGGCTGGATAGACGAGCCGAGCCTTGAAATGACCAACATGGTGATGAAAGAAGCCGACATCATCCTTGCCACGGGCGGGCCGGGCATGGTCAAGTCCGCCTACTCTTCCGGCAAGCCCGCCATCGGCGTAGGATCGGGCAACGTGCCGGCCATCATCGACGACAGCGCCGACATCCTCCTCGCCGTCAACTCAATCATCCACTCAAAAACTTTTGACAACGGCATGATATGCGCCTCCGAGCAGTCCGTCATCGCCCTGCACGCCGTCTACGATAAAGTGAAAGCGGAATTCGCCCGCCGGGGCTGTCACTTCCTCACCCCCGAAGAAACCGAAAAAGTACGCAAGACGATTCTTGTTAATGGGGCGCTTAACGCGAAAATCGTCGGGCAGAAAGCCGCGAAAATCGCCGAGCTTGCCGGAGTACAAGTCGCCGGGACGACAAAGATACTCATCGGCGAAGTTGAAAGCGTCGAGCTTTCCGAAGAATTCGCCCACGAAAAACTGTCCCCCGTGCTGGCCATGTACTGCGCGAAAGATTTTGACGACGCTCTGGACAAGGCCGACCATCTGATAAGGGATGGAGGCTACGGCCACACCGCCAGTATCTACCTTAACCCTCAAACAAGCGCGGACAAACTCGCCGTCTTCAGCGAGCGCATGAAGACCTGCCGCATACTCCTGAACACCCCGTCCGCGCACGGCGGCATCGGCGACCTGTACAACTTCCGCCTCACCCCCTCGCTCACCCTCGGCTGCGGCAGTTGGGGCGGCAATTCAGTTTCGGAAAACGTCGGCGTCAAACACCTGTTAAATATAAAAACACTCGCTGCAAGGAGGGAAAATATGCTGTGGTTCCGCACACCCGAAAAAGTCTATATCAAGAGGGGATGCCTCCCCGTAGCTCTCGACGAGCTGAAAACCGTTATGGGAAAAAAACGCGCGTTCATCGTAACCGACACCTTCCTCTACCAAAACGGCTACACCAAAACGATAACCGACAAACTGGACAGCCTCGGCATCGTCCACGAAACTTTTTTTGACGTCGCCCCCGACCCGACCCTCGGCTGCGCGAAAAAAGGCGCCGCCATTATGAGCGCCTTCAAGCCCGACGTGATCATCGCCCTCGGCGGCGGCTCGGCGATGGACGCCGGCAAAATCATGTGGGTGCTCTACGAACACCCGCAGGTTGATTTTGAAGACATGGCGATGCGCTTTGCCGACATCCGCAAGCGCGTCTACACCTTCCCCAAAATGGGGGAGAAAGCCTACTTCATCGCGATACCCACCTCCGCCGGAACCGGCAGCGAGGTAACGCCCTTCGCCGTCATCACCGACGAGACCAAAGGCATGAAGTACCCGCTGGCGGATTACGAACTGTTAGCCGACATGGCGATAGTGGACGCAAACGTGCAAGACAACGCGCCCAAGGGCCTGACCAGCGCCAGCGGCATTGACGCGGTAACGCACTGCCTGGAAGCCTACGCCTCGGTCATGGCGACCGACTACACCGACGGCCTTGCGATACAGGCGCTAAAAGTGATTTTTGAATGGCTGCCCGCCGCCTACAACGAAGGCGCGGCGAACCCAACAGCCCGCGAAAAAATGGCAAATGCCGCCACGATGGCTGGCATGGCCTTCGCCAACGCCTTTCTCGGCGTGTGCCACTCGATGGCGCACAAACTCGGCGCGTTTCATCATCTGCCCCACGGCATCGCCAACGCCCTGATGATCAGCGAAGTGCTCCGCTACAACGCCGTCGAAGTCCCCCCGAAGATGGGAACCTTCCCCCAATACGACCACCCCAAGACGCTTTCACGCTACGCGCAAATCGCCGACGCTCTGAATCTCGGCGGCTCAAGCGATGAGGAAAAACTGGAAAACCTCATCGCCGCCATTGAAAAGCTGAAAGACCAGATCGGCATCAAGAAGACGATCAAAGATTACGGCATAGACGAAAAAGACTTCCTCGCCCGCCTCGACGACATGAGCGAGAAAGCCTTTGACGACCAATGCACCGGCGCAAATCCGCGGTATCCGCTGATTGAGGAGATTAAACAGATGTTTTTGACTTGTTATTACGGGAAGAAGGAGAAATGACGCTTGATTTAATATCGAAATATTGATATTATACAGTTACAGATTACATTTTTGGGGAATTTATATGCCGGTAATAAGGAAAAGCGCTGATTTAGGAAATTCATATTCTGAAACTTCTGATTTTTGTCATAAATATAGAGAACCTATATTTATCACCAAGAATGGAGAGGGTGATCTTGCCATAATGAGTATTGAGACTTATGAAGCTATTACCGGAAAACAACGACTGTACAATTTATTAGAGGAAGCTGATAACGATGTAGAAAACGGTAATTTTTTAACTGAAGAAGAAATGGAAAAAGAAATTGATTTAATGTAGGCAGTCAATGTACACATTAAAATATTCTTACTTTTACCGTGATGAATTGAAGTCCGCAATAAAAATTATATGTTATTTTATAAAGTTAAAGAAAAACAAATAAATATAGATCGTTTTTTATATGGACACAGAGACTGGATGAATCTTTTAGATAATGGGGAGTAAAACGGCGTGTTAATAACTATGCCTGTTACCATTTAGCTTAAAGGTTCTTGCCGCTCCCCTTTACCAATCCCAATATATGGTGTATTATAAAAGGCAGGGGTACGTTATAGAATTTCGGTAGTTGCTACTGTTGCGTAACAAGCTGGGTTTTATAATCTCACGATAAGATAACGGCCCCCTGATTCCTCTTTGTGTCCTTCTCTTTCTTTGTGTTCTTTGTGTGAAATCTTCTGGATGTAATTTATGTAAAGTATTAGTTGTTACAAAGTACTTAGAATTCCGGTAGCTACTACCATTTTGTATCCTTGCTTTTTACTGTTTTTCATGCTATGCTCTCCTTATGGAGGCTGCCCATGACCATTACACAAACTGTTGAGATTCCGGCAGATCGGAAGTTGCATTTGGATTTTGAAGTTCCTCGTGAAGTGCCGACCGGGCGTACAAGTATAATATTACAGTTCCCTAACAAAGAAGAGGAGCAACCTTTAAAACCTGTTCCTAAAGACAGCAACGGCAAAATTCGGCTTACCAGAAAAGAACTGGACGAAATGATAAAAGACTCACCAATTTTACAGGAACTTTCCGGTATTTTGCATACTGATATGACAATTGATGAAATCCGCATGGAAAGGCTGGCGAAACACCTGTAATGAAAGTCCTTATCGACACTAATGTCGCTCTCGACATTCTGTTGCACCGTAAAGATTATGCTAATGCCAATGGTGTTTTTTCGATGGCGGAGCACAATCTCATTATCTGTTATATTTCCGCTTCTGCAATTACCGACATTTTTTATCTCTCCAAAAAAGACCTTGGTAAAAAGCCAGCGAAAGAAGCTCTTAAAAACCTTTTGAAAGTTTTCAAACCGGCAACGGTAACTGACAGCAATATCTACGAGGCGTTGGATCTTGACTGGAGCGACTTTGAGGACTCCGTTCAATATGTCGTGGGAGAAAGTTTCGATATTGATTACATAGTTACACGCAATGTTAAGGATTATGTCTCTGGCACCATTCCTGCCGTAACGCCTGAACAGTTTATACAAACTATTTCCGATGATAACGAAAACGAATAAACTATCCCGATGTCATATTTTACAATTATTGTTTTCCATCTAATTAAAAGCTGTTGATAACTATGCCTATCACCATTGAGTTTACCTAATCATACCATTTTGCTTCATACTTTTCGGTTTTTGGGTACTTATTCATAAAAATTCACCCCTAATTAAGCTCACGACAGACAAAAAATTTTCTCAAATGCGGCAATACCTACTTGACAGAAAACGCCGTATATAGTAATTTTATAACTAAGAGGAGATGGAGATTATGAATATTGAAGATATTAAAATAGAAGATGCTACGGATGCAAATTATGTTATCAAAAAATTCTTTAATAATAATTTTAAAAACATGAAAATGGAACAGTTGGAACAACTTGTGCTGGCTGTTTATAATATGGGCAAAAAAAGCGGCGGATCGACCGATGGCGCAACCGATGAAAGTGAACCGAAAACTGCCGATAAAGCGCCAGAAAAAGTAAACCCCTTTAAGATTACCGACAGGGTAAAAATCCTTGAAGACATTGAAGTAGGCCACAGCGGAGAGGTTATTCAAGCGGGGACCGTAGGTTCGGTAACTTATAGCAAAGGAGACGCCATAACCGTTTTATTTGAAGAGGGTGAAGACGGAGAAATGGTTGAGGTCAGCGTCTCGCCTGATAAAATAGAAAAAGTGTAATAAAAGCAGATAGCGTCGGCACTACTGCGTGTACTATCCTTACAAAACGAATAAAATTATTATAATCACATATAATGATTATGAATAGGGATAATTTACGATTTATTTCTTGCTTTGCTCTTAATCATAATTTTTTTACAGCAGTAATCGCAAATAAGGTTATTTGATTTTCCGTATCCGCTTCCAAAAATTCAACATCATTAAATTTAAGATGTTCTTTTGCCCAACGGGCCCAGGGATACCATATTTCTTTGGGAGCGGGGATATTGTAACTGGAAATAATATCAACAATACCGGTTTTTTCCCATAAATGACGCCACCAATCAAGACTATGAAAAGAAAACATATCTTCATGCCAAAATGATTTAAGAGTCTGTGGATAACCGGTTTTAAATTCCTGGATTAGACCGGGGCAGACAATTCCAAATTGACCGCCGGGTTTCACTAACTTGGCGAAAGTACACGGGAAATACATCTCATCCGCGCCATAATAATGATAACTGTCAATTGAGATTGCAGCGTCAAAAAAATTTTGGGCGAATGGGAGGGCATGAGCCTCCGCGTGTATTGGAAATACCCTGTCAGCCACACCTGCCGCTTCAAACCTTCTCAAATTTTCAGTCGCGTCAATCCATAGATCATTGGCAAATACGGTTACGCCAAACTCTTTCGCGAGAAAAATAGAAGTCAGGCCTTTTCCGCAGCCCATGTCTAAAACTTTCATGCCTGGCGACAGTTTCATATTGTTGCACAATTCCTCCAACAATTGAAGCGGGTTTGGCCCCAACCAATTTTCTTCAATCCATTTTGCTTCATACTTTTCGGTTTTTGGGTACTTATTCATAAAAATATGCTCCTAAGTATTTTTAATTTTTATTGCTATATTTAACTTATCCCCTATTGCTTAACCAGCGCGTCAAACTGTTCATTCCTAGTTTTTAACCGCTGAGACATAAGCTCCATGATCGCTCTATCCATGGAAGTATCGTATTTTAGCATTTCATCAAACAGAGGGGGCGGCAAGACAAGCGCCTTAACCGCTGTTTTTGCCTTGGCGGTCGCGGTGCGGTTTTCGGAGAGAAGGTGGCCCATTTCTCCGAAAAAGGCGCCCTGTTGCAGGGTGGCAGGTTTTTCACCTAAATTTTCATCTGATATAAATATGTTTACTTCACCTTCAAGCAAATAAAAAATATCGTTTCCTTCGTCGCCTTTTGAAAAAATAACCGTGTTTTTAGGATATGTATGCAAGTATTTTTGCAATTTTCCTTTTTCTGAAAAAAACAAAAAATGATCAAATCCCTGACGGTCGGCATTCATTCTAGCTTGCCGGAAACGCAAAAAAAGAAGCGTGTCAAAGGAGTCAAGCACTTTTGTTAGCTGGGCGCAAGAAAAGAAAAACATAAAAAAGAAAAACACATTCACCAGTAAAAAGATAAGGCTGCCCAGCGCCCCGTAAAGAAAATTATATTTGGTCTGATCAAGAAACATGGTCATAATTCGGGAAAAAACAGTATATGAAAACGCAAAACATAAACTCCCCCAAAAGGCGGAAATGCGGCTGGGGCCGTTGGCTATAATGAAGCGGCAGACAAAATAAAAAATAAAAAACAGAAGAAAAAACGAAACACCCCAGATATTAATAAAGGAATGTATGTTAGAGAAAAAAGCCGTGTTGGTAAAAAGGCTGAAAAATTCATAAATTTTACGGGCGGTCGTAGAAAAGAAAATCATCAGTATTGCGCCGATTAACACCGCCAATTCCACAATAAGGACAATCAGCATTTCATATATGGGATTACGTTTTTGCGTACCTGTAAAAATGACTTTTAAGCCCCGTTGTAAGGAAAGGATAAAAATTCTGCCTGCCCAGAAAATTCCGATTGCCGAAACTAGGCCGGCAATTCCGCGAAGCCGCATACCGCTTTCAGCAATTGCAGAAAGTTCTTTTGCAAGCCATGTTTCGTCCAATACGCCGTTTAAGAAGGGAACATTTGAAACTAACTGCGCCAGAACCGCTTCTCCCCGCGCATAATTGGCGCCGCCTATCAATGAGTGAAATGTGGAAAAAAGAATAAATGACAGCAACATCAGTACCGGAGCGGCTGAAAGCAGAAAACCGTAGGCGCAGGCAGAGGCATGGTTTCCCAGACTGTTTTCACCAAAGAATTGCATGGTAATAACCAAACGCTGCAACAGGGTTTTACCTGATAATAATAGAGAGGAAAGAAACTTTTTCCAGTGTTTATCTAAAAAGATTTGTTTCACCAAATTTATAATACAGGATCAATCCAACTATGAAAAGTCCGGCATCGGCAACAGCATACGCCCAACGGTGAAGTTTTTCAATCAGGTATGTGTTATTTTTTTATAACTGAAATAATTTTGTATTTAATTTTTTTATTATCGACATGACTGCATTTGAAAACATACTTTGCTTTAGCAACACTTGACGCTAAAATAATAGTCCCGCTGGTACCGGACAGTAATTTTGATTTTTTATTAATTATTTGATATTTAACTGAATAAAGAGTCATATGTACCAATCACCTCTTTTATATTCTAACAGATTTATTAAATATAGAAAAGAGGTCATTTCGGTAACATTTCTATTTGAGGCAAATTTTGAGAATACACCCCATTTGACTAATAATGTCATTATTTTTATACTTAATTAATGGGTTTTTCAATCAAATTTTACAAAATCAGGAAATTAAAATACCCAGTAACAGAGTTAAGGAGAAGGTGTAAATGAGCAGTTACAAGCTTGATACTTTACTTGCCGACAGCGGGTCGAAGAAAATATACCGAGACGGGGACAAGGTGATAAAGCTCAGGGATGAGGGTTATCCCGCGCCTGACGTTCTTTCCGAAGCGCATAACCTTGCCGTGGTTGGAGAGACCGCACTTAAAGTTCCGCGTTTAGTAGAGGTAACGAAAATCGACGGCAAGTGGGCGGTAGTATGGGAATATGTTGAGGGAACTTCCCTTGACAAACTGATGGAAAAAAACAAAGACAAGGAACAGCAGTACCTTGAACGCTTTGTTGACATTCAGCTTGACATGCACCGCCATAGCGCGACAAGGCTTCCCCTGCTTATCGAAAAAATGGAACGCAAGATAAAAGCCTCCGAACTTGACTCTACCGCCCGCTACGAAATTTTAGGAAGACTGGCGAGTATGCCCAAACACACCAAACTCTGCCACGGCGATTTTAATCCTGCCAATGTCGTCATCACCGACAAAGACGAGGCATACATCATCGACTGGTGCCACGCCACCCAGGGCAACGCCTCAGCGGACGCGGCGCACACCTACCTGCTGTTCCGTCTTACGGGCAACAACGCGCTTGCGGACAAATACCTCGCGTTGTTTTGCAAAAAGAGCGACACGGCGAAACAGTATGTAGAAAAGTGGCTGTCTATTGTGGCAGCGTCTCAACTTTCAAAGGGAAAGCCAGAAGAGAGAGATTTGTTACTACATTGGGCGAATGTGGTGGAGTACGCGTAATAAATAATGAAGGAAGAGTAAACAGTTAGTGCAAATTTTGCACATACTGCCGCTGACGGCGAGTTAAAGGAAAATCAAGTTATTTCCAAAATGGAAATAACTGCCGCCGATGGGAAAAATTATAATACCGCTGATTAATAACCATAAAATAAATCTTTAAATATTATTTTTCTCCAAACAATTCAAATTTTAAATTGCTATATTTTATTATGCAGTCTTGATCAAGGAGATACAAAAGAATGAAAAAATTTTTGAACGAATTTAAAGATTTCGCTCTTAAAGGAAATGTGCTGAATCTGGCGGTTGGCGTAATTATCGGCGCCGCTTTTCAAGGCGTGGTTAGCTCTCTGACAGAGAATATTCTGTCGCCGATTATCGGTTTATTAACGAGACAAAATTTCGATTCTCTAATGTTGAATGTGTTGGGCATAACTCTCAAATACGGTGCTTTCATTACCAGCGTTATAAATTTCTTTATTATGGCTTTTGTGGTTTTTCTGATTGTCCGAATAATGAATAAAATCTTGACTATCGGTCAGGAAAAACCAAAACCTCCTGTACCGGTGAAAAAGAAGTGCGTCTATTGTTTCAGCGAAATTGATATTAAAGCTACGCGGTGTCCTGCGTGTACTTCTCTGTTGGAAAGTTGACAGTGCGATAACTACACATTTTACCTCGTGTAGTTATCGTTACACGAAATACCCCTTTCCACTACACGATGTATGCCCAAAGAATTTAATAGTGAAAAATATTATCACTCTATACAAAAGCCGTGCATACGCAAAGCCCTTCCGGTGATTAGTGGCGTGGCGTTTATTTACGCACGCTTTGGCGTGGCTTGGTAGGCGATCCACGCCAAGATCACCGGCAGAGCTTTGCGTATGCACGGCTTTTACCTAGCGAAGAATTTTTTCAATATTTTTGGTTTGGGCATACATCTTCTAGCGGTAAATATAAGCATTTATCTCCAAATCCCACTAAACCCCATTTATAAAAAATACTTGTAATGTATACAAAAAAGTGGTATTTTACTCACTATGAGCTTTACAAATACTCACTATTGCGATATATTGTTTCACAATTATATACTTACGTATACAAGACTCTCAAACTGAATATTTATACAGTTTTGTATAAAATTAAAAATTTAAAATTTCTTCTGGTGTTTCACCAGTTCTTTCTGATATAATTTTCACAATTTCAAAAATAATTTCATTTTTATCATTCTCAGTCACATCATCAAAAGCAGGATCATTACTAAAGAAGGATATTAAAAGATCAGTTGGAGTTACAAACTCTTCATACCATTGTTTATTGACATTAGAGTATTGTTCCTCTTTTAATCTTTTAGAAACTCTATCAATTACTCTTTGTTGAGAGCCGGTTTTTGTACCACCACTCTTAGAATGTGATCCATCTTCTAAAGAAATTAGAGGTTCATCAACACTAAAATAAATTCTTAATTGATCATCAAAAAAAATTTCATATAATCCAGGACATAAATCAAAAAGAACATGAGTTTTTTTCCCATAAAGTCCACATTGATGAATAAACATCATTCTTTTTATTACACGAGTACGTTGAGTATGATCTATCGATTTTAACCAGACTTCAAATTCTGGTTGCATTTTTGTTTTTCGAGGCGTTCCTTCTAATGAAATTATAGTTTCTCTTAGTTTTATAACTTTACCAATCCTTAAACGAGGCACTCCATTATAATATAAGAAAACTTTCTTTGAGTCAATCAAATACATGAGTTTCAAGGAGCTCATTGCGAAGCATGAATATTTAGTCATCTAATTTAGGACTATCGTATTTTTTTATTGCTTCTTCTATCCATTTCACAATAGGCTTAAACTCTTCACTTCGTGTAATCCGATCATAATTATCACCCGACTCACTGAGATTCTCAATAAGTGTTATCACTATTTGTTGAGCCCTCTTTAAAAGAGGAATTACTTCCTCTAAAGCATCAGTTGTCCATATATCAATTTCTTCACCTTCCTTCAAAACCTCTTCAAAAAGCCTATTCAAATCATCCATATAAATCTCCTTTTCAAATTAGTGGGAGTCGACCAACGTATACGTGAGGGTATTATTGTGATAATTTTTAAGGAAAGCGACTTGACTTTTGGGATTTTATTAGGTTAATCTGATATAATTAATGAGGGTAAGAAATGAAGCAGATTGTTGCTTGGACTAATAAAAAGATACAAAAAAGACTAGAAAAACTTAACCAAGATTATAATATGCTTATTTTGTTTGTAGATAGTTATGATGAATTTATTAAACATCTCAATAAAGATGAAATATTACTTATCTCAATGAGAAAAATTTATATGAATCATAATAAATTGATGAATCTAGTTTTGGAAAATCCAAAACGTTTATTTTTTATTCTTAGGGATTTAAATATAAATTTACCGCCGAATAGAATTGATTCTTTTTTGGGACAAATTAATGTTATTACTCGTTATGAATCTGATTTTTATAAATTATTTTAGTCCTTGTAATACTTTATATTTATCAATAATTGCGAATATCCTCTCAAGCGTTCTTCATTATTATCTTTGAAAATAAGAAGCGAGCCTTGCTGATTAACAATAACATATAGGATTAGTAAACACAATGTATCTGACACCACTTTTCCCTAGTGCCGTTATGCGACATTTATACGCTATTAATGGTGTTTATTGCTAATTGTTCATTGCTAATAGATCAGTAAAATGTTTATGAGTGCTAGAAGATGTATGCCGAATAAAATTCTTGAGTACAGGCGGGCAGGCTGCGTGCGATGTAAAAACATCTTTCGGGCGTTCCCCGCCGGAGAGACTTTGGAATAAAACAAAGAAAATTCAGAGAAAAAACGTTCGGCGACGTACCATAGATAAAGCTTTCTAACCACCGCTGTTTAGTCGCCGAAAGGCTCGTAGGCGGACTCTTACGAAGTTTTTACAGCGTGCGCAGCCTGCCCGCCTGTACTAAATAAATTCCTTGGGCATACATCGTGTAACAGTTACGCACTGTAACTTTCAAT
>NZ_BDHE01000011.1:0-55161 GCF_054786175.1 Treponema sp. R8-4-B8 | reverse complement strand
TAGTCTGTAACAGCTAAATATTTACAAAAAGACCTCTCGCAAAGGCGCAGAGGCGCAAAGGTTGTTGTTCGTAGGATCGTCGTTTTTCCTTCAAGATTTGTTGTTAAAATTATATATATTGATCAATAATGAGGCATCGAACAGGAACTTCGCGTCCTTTGCGTCCTCTGCGTCTTTGCGAGAGAAAATTTGAGAATAATGTTTTGTAAAGTTTTAGATGTTACTGACTACTAGTCTCTCCTGACAGCTTTAAAAAGCGCTTCACGGCTTATCTCTGTCCAAACAGGCCTGCCGTGGGGGCAGCGCGGGTCGGGTAACAGGAGGGCTTCTTTGCCTAATTCAAAGGCTGTTTCTTCGCCAAGAATGTCGCCGTCTTTAATTGCCGCGCGGCAGCAGCAGGTCGCCGCCCAGCGCTTTGCCATGTTCTCTCCAGCCAAACGCAGTTCAAGAATTTCTTTCACGGTTTGAGAATCGCCCATTCGCCAGTCCGCGGGGAGCGCTTCAATGTTCCAGCTTTCTCCCTCTTTTTTAATTTCAACGCCGAGGCGCGACAGTTCTTCGCGGTTTGCCAAAAGGAAGGAGTCTTCTTCATCGCTTTCCGTGGTGAAGGTAATGGGCGCAAGCAGTTCCTGTTTGGGGATTGGCCCTTCAAGGAATTTATTGTAAAGGATGCGCTCGTGCGCGGCGTGCTGGTCTATTATATAAAGTTTGTCTCCCCATTCCATTAGGATGAACAGATCAAATATTCTTCCTGCGTAGCGCATATCGCCGTATGCGGGTGTGTTTGAAGAGGAACTTTCGCGGTTTCGCGGGGATGAAAAAAAATTATCATTTAGGCGTGGAAATGAAGAAGAACTCTCGCGGAGGCGCAAAGGCGTCGAACCTTCGGTTCGCAAGTTGTTGTTTGGTATATTAGCGTGTTCTTCCATGCGGTGCTTTGATATGAAGTTATTTTTTATGAAAAGAGATTCTTCATTCTCCCCTTGTCCGTCTTGAATGGCAGATTTATTGTCTTTGTTGGAGTTTTTTAGATACAAACTGTGAAAAAAGTTTTTGACTCCGCCTGAGATTGCCTGATGAATCGCGCCGGGGTCGCGGAAGCGCACTTCGCGTTTTGCGGGGTGAATGTTAAAATCGGCAAGAGACGGGTCTATTTCCAAATAGACCGCCGCGACGGGATGTGTGCCGTTTGGGAACCAGCCCTGAGAGCCGTATTCAACGGCTTGAACAAGAGAATATTCCTGCACCCTTCTGCCGTTGGCGAAAATAAATAGCTGCCGCCTGTCGTTTCTGTAAAGTTCAGGCCCGCCGATAACTATTACCGCTGAAAAGCCCGCTCCCGTTACATTTATTTCATGCAGGAAATTTTCTTCGCCTGTTTGTAACACGGCGGCGGCAAAACGCATCTTTTTTGTTTTAACGGCTTGCAGAAAATCTTTTAATTTGCCGTCTTGCACATAACGAAAGTTTATGCCGTTAAACGCAAGGGCTTTTTCAATAAAAACTTGGCGGCACAGGGACGCTTCGCTTCCTTCCCTCTTTAAAAAACGTTTTCGCGCCGGGATTGTCTCGTAAAGATTTAACGCCCTGACTGTCACGCCTTTTGTCCTGCGCGTTTGCTCGATTACAGGTTGCCGGCTTTCTCCGGGGCCTGTATCAAGACGCCACGCTTCCCTTCCGTCAACAGAGCAGATAATTTCCAAACGCGCTACGGCGCAGGCGGCGGCTAACGCCTCTCCGCGGAAACCAAGCGTGCGGGATGTGTTTAAATCGTCAAGGCCGCGTATTTTGCTTGTCGCGTGGGTAAGGGAGCAAATTGCCAAATCTTCGCGGGTCATGCCGCCGCCGTCGTCGGAAACCTCAACTTTTTTACAGCCGCCTTCTTCAATGGAAACATCAATGTTTAAAGAGCCAGCGTCTATGGCGTTGTCAAGGAATTCCCGCACAAGCGCCGCCGGGCGGTCAATAACTTCGCCCGCCGCAATACGCATGGCTTCTTCCGGCGGCAGTATGGCAATTCGCCTTTCAGACACTTCATTCCCCAGCGTCAAACAATTCCATCTCCGGTGACTCATCCGCTAGAGCTTCCGTGGAATTCATCAGTATTTCTATGCGATTTTCTATTTTTTCTAGGCTTTTTTCCAGCGTTCTGGCAAGGCGGATTCCCTCTTCAAACGCGGCTAGGGCTTCGTCAAGGGGAATGTCGTTTCTTTTAATCTGTTCGCCAAGCTTTTCAAGCCGCCCAAGCTGTTCTTCAAAACTTTTTGTGCCGCCAGTTTTGGCGCCGCTTTTAGCGGGTATGCTTTTCTTTGCCATATTAACTCCTTGTTTTTTCCGCGCTTTCTACAATCGCGTTTATTTTTCCTTTTAACGGCCTGATGTAAAGCTTGTCGCCTGTTTTTACATTGTCCGAACTTTTAATTATTTTGCCGTTTGAATTTGTCACGACCGAAAAACCGCGCTCCATAACGGCGAGAGGGCTTGCGGTTTCAAGAACTGCCGCCGCCAATTCAATTCTCTTTCTTATTACGGAGCACTTGTCGGAAACCGCGCCGATTAACGCCTCTTTCGCGTCATCAAGGCGGACTAGGCGAGGCTGTAAAATCGAACGGAAACGGTATTCCATGTCCTGCGGATCAAACGGTTTTAAAAGAAGTTTTGCCCTCTCTATCCGCGTGCGCATAACGGTTATAAAAACTTCCGCGTTTTTTTGAATTAAGTTCCTGACGGCGAAATAATTTTCACTGACCAATTCGGCGGCGGCGGATGGGGTAGGAGCGCGAAGATCCGCGGAGAAATCACATAACGCCCAGTCAATCTCATGCCCAACGGCGCTAACCGTCGGGATTTTTGACTGCGCTACCGCGCGGACTACTTCTTCAGCGGAGAAGGGCAATAGGTCTTCAAGCGAGCCGCCGCCCCTGCCTACTATTAAAACGTCGGCAAGACGCCACATGTTCGCCTGCCTTATTCGCGCCGCGATAAAAGACGCCGCCTCATCGCCCTGTACCGGGGCGGGAAGTATTATCACTTTGACGCCCGAGGCACGCCTTGCGAGTATGTTTAAAATGTCGCGTACAGCCGCTCCCGTTGGGGAACTGACTACTCCTACCGTTTGCGGAAAGCGGGGCAGCGGGCGTTTTTTTTCGGTGTCAAATAGCCCTTCCGCCGCAAGTTTTTGTTTTCTTTTTTCCAGCATGGCGAGGATTTCGCCCGCTCCGGCTATTTCCATTTCTTCGCAGACTATGGAGTAGGTTCCCCGTGGAGCGTATACGGAAAGGCTTCCGCGCACCCGCAGTAACATTCCGTCCTTAGGTTCAAAGTTTATGTTTCTCAGCCTGTTTCTGAACATTACAGCGTCAATTTTAGCGTTTGAATCTTTTAAACTGAAATAAAGATGGCCGGAACTTGCCGGCCTGCAATTTGAAATTTCACCTTCTACGCAGACGTATGAGAAAGAGCCTTCAAGGTTCAGGCGTATTTGTTCCGTAAGCTCGCTGACTGTAAAAGGTTTCCCATTCATTGTTTCCAATTATCTTCGGGAAACAATTTTCTTTCAAGGCGGTGAAGCAATATAAGCGTAATAATCGCAAGAATTACGGCTGTTAAGGCCGCGATAAACATTCCCGCTCCAATGGCAAGCCCTACCGCGGCCGTAAGCCACAGTGAAGCGGCGGTAGTAAGCCCCCTGATATTAGTGCCCAGGCGGATTATCGCGCCCGCTCCCAAAAAGCCCATGCCAGAAACAACCTGCGCCGCTATCCTTCCCGGGTCCCCGATTTTTAATTGTTGCGGCAGCCAGATTGAAAGCATCATAAGACAGCACGAGCCGATGGCGATAAGTATGTGGGTGCGAAGGCCCGCGACCTGACGGCGGCTTGATCTTTCAATGCCGATAATGCCGCCGGCGGTAAACGCTATGCAAAGGCGGATTACAATATCAATTTCTGACATAAATTTCCTTGTTTACTTTATTGATAAAACAACGCCGGCATATACTCGCAGAGAAAGTAAAGGTTCCTGAGTAACGGTCATCGGCTCTACTGCGGACATAAAAAGCGGTATTTCTACTCCTGCCTTTATACATAACAGCCGGAAAACTTGCCAACTAACGTCAAAACCCACTAACCATGAGCTTAATTCATCGGAAAAATCACCAGTATCTTTTTTGTAAACCCGTTTATAGGTTTGGTATCCCAAGTTGATAAATCCCGAAATACTGTGATTTTTGGTAAATAATTCCAAGGTGAAATAATATTTGAACAATGTATCGTCAACAACAACGGATTCATCTATCTGTCTGGAAAGAAATTTTATGTTTGCGGATAAAGAGGGAATAGCGTTTTGTATCCAAAAGCCAAGCTTAACGCCGGCAGTTTCCCGGTAAGTATGGCTGGTAAACTCATATTGGGAGCCTAAAGTTGATGAGCCGGAAATTGATAAAGAGACGATTCCGGGGAGGTTTAATTCTAAATTACCGATTATTCCCACGTCAGGAATAGTAAAATCGTCTACAAATCCTAAAAATGGTCCAAATCTGACGTTAAAAAAGTCTGTTTTTGCCCCAAATAGGGCATTTATACTGTTTTGCAGTAAATTATCCCTCTCAAAGCTCACGCTCCAATTCAATGATTCAGAAATATTGTGCCTAAAAGCTATATTTGCCAGCAAATATGGGTATGGCGTAAACTGTGTTTCCTCGTAAGGTTCAGTATAAGCCGATGTTTTATCCGGTTGAAAGGTAAAACCGTTCATTCCCCCTATAACCTCGATTTCAAACGCCCCCAAAAGACCGGCGCCGCCCGCCAATAGTAAAAATACAAAAATGGGTAAAAATAACCGCTTCATATTATACATTTTAGCACTTTTTTGGACAAAATGCAATTAATTGCGTTTTTTTCAAAATTTGCTTATTTTGATTTTTTTTCAAATTCTTCTCTATTTATATATTTAGTATCTTGACTTTTATTAATATTTAGAGGATATTAGTATTATGAGTGATTATCTTGATCCCAATAACGAAGAACTACTCAAGGACTTTTTCAGCGAGGCCCAAATGCAGGTAGATACCTTGGAACAAAACATTTTAGTTCTTGAAAGTGGTGGCGCCAATAAAGACGCCGTTGATGAAATTTTCCGTGCGGCTCATACCTTAAAAGGCGGATCCGCAACGGTAGAATTTATGGAGCTTTCTCATTTCACGCATCTTGTTGAAGATGTGTTAGACGCAATTAGATCTGACAAACTTGCAGTAAATGGGGATGTTGTGGATATTCTGCTTCAGGCGATAGACGTTATAAAAGCTATGCTTGATGAGCGGATGAACGGTAATGTTTATAAAGAGGACACCGCCGAAATAGAAGGTAAGCTTCACGCATTGTTGCCGCCTTCGACAAAGGGCGCTGCGAAAGCGCCTGTTAAAGCGGCTCCGGCTCCCGTCGCCGCTCCTGTTGCCGCGCCTGCGCCAAGCGCCGCGCCTGCCACTCCTGCCGTCGCCAGTGCGAATCAGCCCCTTACCGATAGGGAGATAGATGAATTAAAAGAATCCGTTGACGGCGGAATGCCCATATACAAAGTTTCCGTAAAGTTTGATGAGAACAGCTTGATGAATACCGTAGGCGGCATTCAAGTTTATGCCGTTCTTAAAAGCTTGGGAACCGTTTTAAGGACAGTCCCCGATTTTGAACAACTCTATGCGGATAATTTTTTCCCCGTTGTTGATTATTATATTGCTTCAAAAAATGATACGCAAAGAATAAAAAATGACGTCATACTGCCGGATGTAAGTTTGGACGCGGATGTTACAGGTATTGCTAATGTTTCAGCAGCTCCCGCGGCAAAACCGGCGCCTTCAGTTTCGGCTGCTCCCGCGGCGCAGGCTGCTCCCGTGGCTCAAGCCGCTCCTGTAGCGCAAGCCGCTCCTGCCGCGCAAGCTGCCGCTCCCGCGGCACAGGCAGCGCCAGCGGTGAAAGCCGCGGCTCCCGCGGACACGAAAAAAAGCGCCGCCGCGGCGGAAGACGCGAAGAAAGCGGGCAAAGAAGCCGGATCTGTTCTTCGCGTAGACTCCAAACGTATTGACGATCTTTTAAATCTTGTTTCGGAAACGGTTATTACAAAAGCGACTTTCAACCAGATCAATATGCAGTTTGGCGAGCTTACCGCCCATCTTCGCGAATTGGAAAATCAATACAGAGACAAAATTAAGAATCTGTTTGACAGTCTGCCCGATTACCTTGAAGGCATTCAAGGCGGCAAATCAGTTAAAGATATCCGCAAGGAAATTAACGATAATTACGGCGATATCTTTACAATATTTGATCCTTTCGAAACCGCGTTCAAAAACAGCATAGCGAAATTCCGCGCCAATTCGCAAAATCTTGGGCGCATATCAGGCGAGCTTCAGGAAGGCGTTATGCGTATCCGCATGGTTCCCATTAGCCAGATTTTCAGCCGTTTCCCGCGCCTTGTTCGCGATCTTTCAAAATCGCTCAACAAAAAAATCAACTTGGTTATCGAAGGTGAAGATACCGAACTTGACAAGTCAGTCATCGAAGACCTCCTTGATCCCATCATGCACTCGGTGCGTAACTCTATCGACCACGGAATTGAATCCGCGGAAGAAAGAAAAGCCGCCGGAAAGCCGGAAGAAGGCATGGTACTGTTAAAGGCGACCAACGAAGGCAATATGATCGTCATAGAAATTGGTGACGACGGCGGTGGCATTGATGTTGAGGCGGTTAAGAATAAAGCCATAGAACGCGGACTTATCAGCCCGAACAAGGTTCTTACCGATGTTGAAGCGTACAATCTTATTTTTGAACCCGGTTTTTCTACCTCAAAACAGATAACCGCCATTTCAGGGCGCGGCGTAGGCCTTGATGTCGTCCGCCGCTCCATAGACGCACTTAACGGAACCGTTACGGTTAATTCAGAACGCGGGAAAGGGACTACGTTTGTCATCAAACTGCCTCTTACTCTCGCCATTATTCAAGGGCTTCTTGTCAGAGTCGGGCCGGAAATCTATTCGATTCCGATTACGTCCGTTATCGAAAGCCTTAGAATCAAACCGGAAGAAATTAAAAAAATTGACAACTACGAAGTTTTCAATATCCGCAGCGATGTTATTTCGTTACTCAGACTTAACCGCTTGTTTGGCATTAGAACAGAAGAACAGTCGGAGTACCATTTTATAGTAATCGTCGGAACGGCGGAGAAAAAAATGGGCTTTATGGTGGACAGCCTTATTGGTGAAGAAGACGTTGTCATCAAACCTTTAAGGGATCAGTATACAAATTCTCCGGGAATCGCCGGGGCTTCAATCTTGGGAGACGGATCGGTTTCTCTCATTATTGATGTTGGCCAGCTTCTTGAATTAGGGCTTAAAAAGGAAATGGAGCAGCGCCGAATCCGCGAAGCTTCAACAAGGTAAAAGGTATGGCGGCAGTAATAAAGGATTTAGAACAGGTAAACGCCGATTTACAGGAACAAAAAGAGCGGGTAGACAATATAGATTTTAAAATGGTCACTTTCTCTCTCGCCGGTAAGGACTACGGCGTTGATATTATGAGCGTGAAGGAAATCGCGAAAGCCGATAAATTTACATTCGTGCCTAACGCGGCCTCCTTTGTACGGGGCGTGTATAACCTGCGCGGCGACATTATTCCAATAATTGATTTAAGGCAGTTCTTCCATTTGCCGGTAGAAAAAAAAGAAGAGAGCTTGGAAAACATGCTCATCCTTCATATTAATGATCAGGTATATGGGACAATTGTAGATAAAATTGATAAGGTTGTCGGAATACAAAAAGATACTATACAGCCTCCGCATCCTATTTTTGGCGACATTAACATTAAGTACATAAGCGGCGTTGTGGAAAAACAAGGCGATCTTTATATCATTCTGGATGTTGTCCGTATCTTTTCAATTGAAGACAATAAAGACAAGGCCCACGCCGTGGTATCAGAAGGCGGCGAATTCTTTGTTCCACCGCCTCCGTCTGCGGATTCGGCCGCGGCGCAAAGGTCTGCAGCGGATACGGCTATCGGCTTTATCCAGGAGAGCCTCTTGGCGTTACGGCACTTTGCCGTTACAGGCATAAATGAAAGATGGCTTCACAAGCGTTTTGCCGAATGGAGTTCAAGACGCACGGGAGACGATGTACAGTTAAAGAACCTTGCCGACGCCAATGAATTCTTGGAAGATTTTACGTCTCCATGCACAAACCAGTTCTGGAACGAGGCTTATGCCAATGCCGTTAAAAAGATACTTCCCAACGTCAACTTTACAAATATCGGCGTTTGGAACATCGGCTGCGGAAAGGGTTGTGAAACTTATTCGTTTGCGTGTATACTTAAAGCAAGGTATCCGACAGCTCATCTTAAAATATGGGCAAACGATAACGATATCATGGCTGTTTCACAAGCGCCGAATATGACGTATAGTTTGGATGACATACCGGAATATTGCAGGCCTTATGTGGTGCAGGGAACAAACGGTTATTCTTTTAATCAGGCCATAAAGGACTCGATTGTTTTTGAATACCATGATATAGTAAATGAGAATACCATTCCTGAAGTGGATATGATTCTTGTAAGGGATGTTATTTCATACTTTGACGCGGATACGCAGACAAGATTAGTTGCGGATTTCTCGGAAAAACTGAGAAACCATGGAATTGTTATTCTGGGCAGGAACGAAGAGCTTACGGGAGTTATTTGGGAAGCAATTGCCGATGATCCTGTTTCTGCTTTTTCGCATAACGCATAAAAAAATTATAAGGAGTGTATTATGAGAGTTGAGTATATCAACCCCTTTGTGGAAGCGGCTTACAGCGTATTAAAAGAAGTGTTAAGCATTGAAGTTAAACGGGGAGAAATATATCTAAAGCCGACTTCAATGTCCATCATGGGCGTTGCGGCTCTTGTCGGACTTGCGGGCGATGTGGAAGGCCGCGTCCTTTTTGACATGACAAAAGAGACGGCGTTATTTGTAGCCGGAAAAATGAACGGTGAAAATTTCACGGTTTTTGACGAACTGGGAAAGGCGACCATTCAAGAGTTGGCGAATATGATTACGGCTCAAGCTGTAACCAAACTTCACGACCTTGGCTTTAAGTTTGACCTTACTCCGCCGGCGCTCTTTACCGGTGATAATATGGAAGTTTCTACAAACCTGGGTGAAGTGGAAGCCCTTATTGTGCCAATGGAAATTGAAACTCCCTTTAAAATTGAGGTAAACGTCGCTATCCGCGAAAGAGTGAAGTAGACAGCAAAGAATATTTAAATTTAGCCTTCTCTATTTTCACTGCAAGTGGTATAGTATTTACAGGGCGGTTAGCTCAGTTGGTTAGAGCACCAGCTCGACACGCTGGGGGTCACAAGTTCAAGTCTTGTATCGCCCATTATTTGGGGAGTAAACGGGCTTATGGCCTAAGGCCATAAGCCTTAGTTTACTCCTTTTTTTATTTTTTCCGCCAAAACCTCACACAAAGATCACAAAGAGACAAAGAACACGAAGGGGGGAAGAGGGTTTTTGTCCATAATCTTATCGTGAAGCTCACGCTTAGCCTTCGGACAAAAACCCCCTCTTCCCTCTCTTCCTTTGTGTCCTTCTCTTTCTTCGTGCTCTTTGTGAGAAATATTTTCGAAAATTTTTCAAAAACGGTCAAGCGCCACGCATCTGCACGCCATATATAGGCGACAACAATTTTGTTGTTAAGGAGTACAAATGAAAAATCAAAATCCCACCCAGTACGAGTGGGGGCCATTCCCTTTCGAGGGCGGGACGCAAGTCTATGACATCCGCCACGACCCGGTGTTCAAAGCCGTATTCACAAGGGACACCGCTAATTCAAGAGCCGCGCTGTCCGACCTGATTTCCGCGCTTATAGGCAGCGTCATCAAAGTGGGGACGATCACGGCCAACGAACCGCCGGTGAGCGATTTCAGGCAGCGGTATCTGCGTTTCGACATCGCCTGCAAAACCCAAAAAGGCGAGCCGATAAACGTTGAAATGTCCTTTAACCCAAAGGCAAACGAGCATGTGCGTCTTGAATACCACGCCGCGAGGCTGTTCGCTGGTCAGGAGCTTCATGGAAAAGGCAAAAATTATGTCGATTTGAAAAAGACATATCAAATCGCCATTCTGGCGAAGAAAAAGTTTTTCCCTGACAATGACCTAATACACGATTTTTTTTACTATGATCCAAAAACCCATGTCTCTCTTGGCGGAAAGACCAGAATAATAACCGTTGAACTTGAAAAGACAAAACCCATAGCCGAGAAACCTATAGAAAAGATGACAACTGCGGAACTGTGGGCGGTATTTTTCCAATATTTGACAGATACCGGAAAAAGGTCTAAAATTGTTGATATAATCAATCGGGAGGAGGGCATAGCGATGGCGGTAAAAACGATGAAAGGCTTCACGCAGAGGGAATTGGACTACATACGCGAATCATATCGGATAAAATGCGATATGGACTATCAGGATGAAGTGGTAACCGCGCAGAGAAAAGCCCTTAAAGATGGCCGTAGAAAAGGCCGTAATGAGGCCAACCTAGAAAATGCCCGAAAAATGAAGGCTGACAATATGCCTGTATCTCAGATCAATAAGTATACTGGGCTATCCCCTGATATTATCGCCAAATTGTGAGGATTTTTTTTAAAAGAGCCTCACACAAAGAAAACTAAGAGACAAAGATCACAAAGGGGAAGAGGTGGTTTGCGTCCGCAATCTAGTCGTGAATCCCGCGCGCAGTCTTAGGACAAAAAACCCCTCTTTGCCAAACGCCGCAAAAAAAAGAAAACCGTCCTTTCGGACGGCTTTCTTTAATTAAGGTTTAATCGCTATTATTTAACAGCGCCCGCCGCTCCCGGGAAGGTTCTGACTTCGCCATTAAAGTCCACAGCTGGGAAGCCTGTAATAGCTGAAGGTATAACGCCACGCACTTTATCTTTCGGCGCAAAGGTGGTTGTGTCAATCGGAGCAACACCTTCATCCATATCCAAATCATCGACTGCTCCCATTCCTATTAACCAGAATGTTTTGTCTCCTGTTCCATTTGTCCAACCGCTTGCGCCTGTTGCGACTCCATAAGCAACATCAGTCACATTGTAACCGCCAGAAGTTGCACCACCTGAATTAGTATTGAATAATATCGGTGCCATAAAATTGGCAGTAGCACCAGTACCTGGAGCAAGGAGAGCTTCAGCGGTATTATTGTAGAAGAGGTTTCCAGTAAAGCTAATTTGTCCGCCGTCATTATAAATAGCGCCCCCAGCCCCTTTATTTGCTGTACTATTAGTACCGGTAGTAGGAGCATTTTTGGTAGAATTTGCGAGGAATGTGCAGCCTTTCACTGTTAATGTGACTCCGGTTCCTGCTGGCGTGTTAAAAATAGCTCCGCCGCGGATTGCCGAATTGTAGCTGAATATACAGGATTCCAGAGTGAGACTTCCAATATTATAAATGGCGCCGCCATTACCGGCATTACCCGTACCTAAATCTTTTCCATTATTAAAATGAACACGGCTAACAGTCGCCGACTTACCAGAATTGGTTTGAAATAATGACTGATTTGTAACACTCCATGTCGCGACCTGCGTAAGAACTACGCCGTTTCCTTCAATTGTAATACCAGTATTTTTTACTATCAGATTAGAAGCCAATTCAATCTTTTTTACGCTTGGATCAATTATGATTGTAGTATTATCAGTGGCATTATCTATAGCATTACGCAATGTTCCAGCGCCAGAATCGCCGCTAGCTGCTACTGTTACTGGCGTTCCCGGAATAACTTTGAAATACAATGTCAGAACATCGCTTTTACTATTATCCACATAAGCAATGGCTTTAAGTGTTATTACTGCCGGTGTTGTGCCTGATGCGGTTAATTCAACTCCTCCGCTGGAGGCGACATCGTCGTATTTATAATTGCTAGTCGTCGGAGCAGAGCCGTCAGTGGTGTAATAAATATCAGCGTCTGTCGTTGAAGTACTAAGTGTAACTTTCTTGCCGGTGGCGTAGGTACCAGTTACAGTGTTTGCCGTGGGCGTAGCCACAGTAACGGTAGTGTTGTCGTCGCCGTTGCCTAAGTCGCCTAAGTCGCAGCCTGCGAGAGTGAGAGCGAAAGCCAGCGCAATAAGAAGAACGGGCATCCAAATTTTTCTACTTTTCATATATACCTCCTGATTTCCGCGCTTAAGGCGGCGGCGGTAGTAGAACCTTGCATAAAATCGCAATTATGCCGTAGAATACACAATAAAATTGGCTTAGTTTCCGTAAAATTATCTTTTATAGCTTTTAAAGTGCATTGAATAAGTCGGTTGTATTGGGATCGTTATTGGAGATAAAACTAAAGAACCACCTTCCACGCGTAATTTGCTTGAGGCATTACAGAGCGTTTTAAAATCCTGTTAAAAGCGTTCATATTAGTTCCGTTATTTCTTCTGTAACAGGCTTCATTGACATAGCGTTGCAGATATTTGGGGCTTGTCTTATGGTATACCCCGATGATGCCGCGTTTTAGGATACTCCAAAAATTTTCAATGTTATTTGTATGAGTGCCGTTTCCGTCGCTGTACTCTTTCGCGGAATGATTTATAGTTAAATGAGTATAAGGCTCATCATCGTTATCCAGCGCGGAATATCCTTTGAAGTCATCTGTAATAACAGTTGTTCCTTCGATTGTTACTTTTTTAACAAATGGGATTAGAAAGACTTTAAGTAAATTTCGTCCTATTTTATCGGGTAAAATGGCTACTTGGGCGCGAACTTGTTTTGTTTCTCTCTCTATTATGCCAATCACCGGCACTTTTGACGTTCCTTTCCATTGCCGTGACGCGCATATTCTCGGTCTTCCTCCCACATAAGTTTCATCTACTTCGACTATTTTGCTGAATACCTTGGAGGAGTCATCGCTTCCCATTGCGGCTCTAATCTGATGCAACATTCGCCATGATGTTCGATAACTTCCGCCGAGTTCGCGCTGAAGGTTGCAGGCTGATACGCCTTTTTTATCATTAAGGAAGATGTTGATTGCGTAAAACCATTTCCTTATATCCAATTTAGTAGCCTCAAAAATAGTACCCTTAAATACGGAAAAGGAATTATTACATTTTGAACACTCGCAATAACGTATTCTCCTTCTAAGCCGATATACGCCCGAAGTCGCGCCGCAGTAGGGGCAGGCGATTGTCCCCTCGTACCTTATCGCCGCGAAATAATTTATGGCTGATTCTTCTGTCGGAAACATTTTTAAGTATTCCATAAAAGTCATATTTATACCTCCATGACATTTAGAAATAAATATTATGGAATTTATTTCTAAAAGCAAGGAAAGGCATATCTTTTTTCAGACTTCTTCCTGTGCGCTTGTATTTTTTGTGTACTCTACTACATAATCGCGTTTGTCTTGATATTTTGACAATATTTGCGAAAGTGTCATATTTGTTTATTTTTTAAAACTTTTTCTCACTTCGTGAGATATATTTCTTATTCAAAAGTTTTATGTTTTTTCTACTATAAAATGATATTAAATAGTCTCTATTTTATATTTATATTCTATATATACATATAATAGTCATTGAAATAAATAATTGTAAATTTATTGACAAACTATAATTATTAAGATATATTACTCTTAATAAATCTATAAAAAGGCGGTTCTACTACCGCCGCCGCCTTAAGCGCGGAAATCAGGAGGTATATATGAAAAGTAGAAAAATTTGGATGCCCGTTCTTCTTATTGCGCTGGCTTTCGCTCTCACTCTCGCAGGCTGCGACTTAGGCGACTTAGGCAACGGCGACGACAACAAGGTAACTAAACCTGCCACTCCCACGGCAAGCGTATTTGCTGTTAAAACCGTCACAGGATTTCAAGTAGCCATTAGTCCTGCTACGGAGATAACTCTTAATACTACATCGTCAGACGCTGTTATTCACTACACCACAAACGGCAATGACCCAACGTCAAGCAGTGATGAATATACGGGTCCCATTACCATATCCGCGACTACGGCGGGAGTTAAAACCCTTAAAGCCGTCGCCATTAACGATGAAGGCGGCACTAGCGACGTATTGACCGTAACTTACAAAGTTATTCCGAATTCCGTGGTAGTAACTGACGCTTCCGATCCTGCTACAATTGCGGCTGGAACACTGCGCTACGCTATAAAAGACACCAGCGCTACTGCCGGCAGTACAATCATAATCGCTCCAAGCGTGAAAACCATCACATTGACCAGAGTCTTGCAGGTAAATAGGGATGTTACCATCGAAGGTAACGGCTTAATTCTTACACGTGTAGCGACCGGTTATGGAAAAGATGAAGGTGGTTCTGACAATGGCTCATTGTTAGAAGTCGGAAGGGTTCAAACGGCGGCAAATATTAATTGGACGGTGAATGTTAGCCGTGTTCATTTTAAAGCAGGCAATGAAACAAGTAATAGGCCTAGTGGCAATGGTGGCGGTATTTTTGTTTACGGAAATCTTAATGTTGAATCCTGTATCTTCAGCTACAACAAGGCAGCCCGCGGCGGTGCTATCTTTATCAGGGATAATCCAGGTTCAACACTTGACATAGGACCTACTGCGCTTAAAGCATCCGCCACAATAAAAGGTTGCACATTCTACGCTAACGAAGCCATAGCTAGTACAACTGCTAATCAAGGGTCTACATCGTGGAGTTCTACTAGTGATGATGGAATTGGGGGGGCGATTTTTAATAACAAAGGAATTATTACCTTTGGAGGAAACTTGTATTACAAAAATATAGCTCTCACTGGCAGGCCTGGAAATTTATTACAAAATGTTGCAGGGACTACAGCGGGGGATATAAATAACTTAGGTTACAATTTGGTTGACATAGCTTATGGAACTGGAAACAACCAAGCAGGTTGGATGGGCGATCCAACAAAAGGAGACAAAACATTAGAGGATATAGATATTCTTCCAGCCGAAGATGGTGATCCTATTGATGTAGATGGCTCCACTCCCACCTTTAAGCCGGTCACCAAAGTGCGCAACATTATAACTTCACCAACCGCCATTACAACCTTCCCACCTGTGGACTTTAACGGCGAAACCAGAGATTTCCCTGGAGCACCGGGCGCTGTGAAATAATAGCGATTAAACCGTAATTAAAGAAAGCCGTCCGTAAGGACGGTTTTCTTTTTTTTGCGGCGTTTGGCAAAGAGGGGGTTTTTGTCCTAAGACTGCGCGCGGGATTCACGACTAGATTGCGGACGCAAACTGCCTCTTCTCCTTTGTGATCTTTGTCTCTTAGTGTTCTTAGTGTGAGGTTTTGGCGGATTATCTCCTAAGCCGTTTTATTGCATCAAGAGATAACCCTGTAATATCTTGCACAAATTCTGGCGTTGAACCTTTTACAAGCAAATTTTTCGCGATTACTAGTTTTTCCTCATTACGGCCTCTTTTACGTTCTCTAAGACCAACTTTAAGAACTTCACGCTGGGCGGTTACCACTTCATCTTGATAATCCATATCGCATTTTATCCGATATGACTCCCGTATGTAATCCAATTCCCTCTGCGTGAAACCCTTCATCGTTTTTACCGCCATCGCTATGCCTTCTTTCCGTTTGATTATTTCAAATTTATTCCTTTAATTTTCTCCAAAGAGAGTCCCGTTATTTCATGAACAAATTCAAAGGAAGAACCTTTTACAAGCAAATTTTTAGCGATTACTAGCTTTTGTTCTTCACGTCCTTCTCTGCGGCCATCTTTAAGAGCTTTTCTCTGCGCGGTAACCACTTCGTCCTGATAATCCATATCGCATTTTATCCGATAAGATTCGCGTATGTAATCCAATTCTTTCTGCGTGAAGCCTTTCATTGTTTTTACCGCCATCGCTATGCCCTCCTCCCTATTGATTATATCAACAATTTTAGACCTTTTTCCGGTATCTGTCAAATATTGGAAAAATACCGCCCACAGTTCCGCGTTTGTCATCTTTTCAATCGGTTTCTCGGCTATGGGTTTTGTCTTTTCAAGTTCAACGGTTATTATTCTGGTCTTTCCACCCAAAGAAACTCGGGTCTTTGGATCATAGTAAATAAAATCATGAATAAGGTCTTTGTCAGGAAAAAATTTTTTCTTCGCTAAAATGGCGATTTGATATGTCTTTTTCAAATCGGTATAATTTTTGCATTTTCCATGAAGCTCCTGCCCAGCGAAAAGCCTCGCGGCGTGGTACTCAAGGCGCACATGCTCGTTTGCCTTTGGGTTAAAGGACATTTCGACGTTTATCGGCTCGCCTTTTTGGGTTTTGCAGGCGATGTCGAAGCGCAGATACCGCTGTCTGAAATCGCTCACCGGCGGTTCGTTGGCTGTGATTGTCCCCACTTTGATAACGCTGCCTATAAGCGCGGAAATCAGATCGGACAGCGCGGCTCTTGAATTAGCGGTGTCCCTTGTGAATACGGCTTTGAACACCGGGTCGTGGCGGATGTCATAGACTTGCGTCCCGCCATCGAAAGGGAATGGCCCCCACTCGTACTGGGTGGGATTTTGATTTTTCATTTGTGCTCCTTAACAACAAAATTGTTGTCGCCTATATATGGCGTGCAGATGCGTGGCGCTTGACCGTTTTTGAAAATTTTTCGGAAATTTTTCACACAAAGGGAGAATAGGGAAGAGATTCTCACAAAGAGCACTAAGAAAGAAAAGATCACGAAGAAGAAGGAGGGAAGTGGGGGTTTTTGCTCGAAGGCTAAGCGGGGGCTTTACGATAGGATAACGGACATAAACCATTTTCCCCCTTTGTGATCTTTGTCTCTTTGTGTTCTTTGTGTGAGTTTCTTTTGGAAAAAATTCCTCACAATTTAGCGATAATATCAGGTGATAGCCCAGTATACTTATTGATCTTAGATACAGGCATATTGTCAGCTTTCATTCTTCTGGCATTTTCTAGTTTCTCTTCTCTGCGGCCAGCTCTACGGGCTTTTCTCTGCGCGGTTACCACTTCATCCTGATAGTCCATATCACACTTTATCCGATATGATTCGCGTATGTAATCCAATTCCCTCTGCGTGAAGCCCTTCATCGTTTTTACCGCCATCGCTATGCCCTCCTCTTTATTGATTATATCAATTTTAATTCTTTAATTTTCTCTAAAGAGAGTCCTGTTATACGATGCACAAATTCGGGCGTCGAACCTTCTAAAAGCAAATTTTTCGCGATTACTAGTTTTTCTTTTTTGCGTCCCTCTTTAAGGGCTTTTCTCTGCGCGGTTACCACTTCGTCCTGATAGTCCATATCGCACTTTATCCGATAAGATTCGCGTATGTAATCCAATTCTTTCTGCGTGAATCCTTTCATCGTTTTTACCGCCATCGCTATGCCCTCCTCCCTATTGATTATATCAACAATTTTAGACCTTTTTCCGGTATCTGTCAAATATTGGAAAAATACCGCCCACAGTTCCGCGTTTGTCATCTTTTCAATCGGTTTCTCGGCTATGGGTTTTGTCTTTTCAAGTTCAACGGTTATTATTCTGGTCTTTCCACCCAAAGAAACTCGGGTCTTTGGATCATAGTAAATAAAATCATGAATAAGGTCTTTGTCAGGAAAAAATTTTTTCTTCGCTAAAATGGCGATTTGATATGTCTTTTTCAAATCGGTATAATTTTTGCATTTTCCATGAAGCTCCTGCCCAGCGAAAAGCCTCGCGGCGTGGTACTCAAGGCGCACATGCTCGTTTGCCTTTGGGTTAAAGGACATTTCGACGTTTATCGGCTCGCCTTTTTGGGTTTTGCAGGCGATGTCGAAGCGCAGATACCGCTGTCTGAAATCGCTCACCGGCGGTTCGTTGGCTGTGATTGTCCCCACTTTGATAACGCTGCCTATAAGCGCGGAAATCAGATCGGACAGCGCGGCTCTTGAATTAGCGGTGTCCCTTGTGAATACGGCTTTGAACACCGGGTCGTGGCGGATGTCATAGACTTGCGTCCCGCCATCGAAAGGGAATGGCCCCCACTCGTACTGGGTGGGATTTTGATTTTTCATTTGTGCTCCTTAACAACAAAATTGTTGTCGCCTATATATGGCGCGCAGATGCGTGGCGCTTGACTGTTTTTGAAAAATTTTCGGAAAAATTTCTCACGAAGGGAGAATAGGGAAGAGATTCTCACAAAGAGCACTAAGAAAGAAAAGATCACGAAGAAGAAGGAGGGAAGTGGGGGTTTTTGCTCGAAGGCTAAGCGGGGGAAGTCCAATCTTCTCTTCCTCCGTGTAACTCCGTGTACTCCGTGGTTATTTTCTTCCTTCTTGGACATCTCCGAATGTGGTTCGTGGTAGGATAATTTCCCAAAAAAACTTCATTTTTCAGTCAAGCAAAACCGCCACCTCGCACCCATATAAGGGAAATTCTTTTTGAGGAGGCTCAATTATGAGTATCAACAAAAAATTTAAGAGCAGCGTTTTCTCCTTCATCTTCAGCAACCCTGACGTTTTAAGAGAACTCTACTGCGCCCTTGAGGGGATAACCCTCGACCGCGATGTCCCTGTCGTCATCAACACCCTTGAAGACATCCTGTACATGGACACTTATAACGACATTTCCTTCGAAATCGGAGGAAAACTGGTAGTCCTAATCGAACACCAGTCCAGCATAAACCCGAACATGGCATTACGCCTGTTAATGTACATAGGCCGCGTTTATGAAAAAATCATAGATGATAAGAAAATCTATTCATCGGCAACGCTCTCCATCCCAAGACCTGAGTTCTTCGTATTGTACAACGGCGTAGCCCCGTTCCCAGACGAGAAGATTGTAAAATTATCGGATTTGTTCATAAGTACGGAAGGCACAGAGTTTTCAAAAGTCAAGTTTCCCGCCATGGAACTGGAAGTGAGAGTAATAAACATTAACGCGGGAAAGAACGAACAGATAGCGCAAAAATGCCAAACCTTAGCCCAGTACAGCGCGTTTATATCGAAGGTGAGGGAGTTTCTGAAAGAGGGTATGCCCTTAAAAGAAGCGATGAAAAAAGCAGTGCAATACTGCCGCGATCATGATATATTAAAAGAGTTAATGGAAAACCACGCCAAGGAGGTAATGAGTATGCTGACAACGAAATGGAACTGGGATACCGCGAAAGAGGTTTGGCAGGAAGAGGCTCGCGAGAAAGGCAGGGAAGAAGGCCGAGAAGAAGGTCGAGAAGAAGGCCGAGAAGAAGAACGAAAAGAAATCTTTAAACTTCTTAAGCAGGGATTATCAGTTGATGAAATAGAAGAAAGGTTGAAAAAATAATGGGTTTTCTAACAGCAAAATGGAACTGGAACACCGCGAAAGAAGTCTGGCAGGAAGAGGTTCATTTAAACTTCGCGTTCTTCGAGGGCAAAGAAGAATTTTAAACCACGGAGAACACGGAGGAAGAAAAGATTTTCGTACCTAAACTCCGTGTACTCCGTGGTTATTTTCTTCCTTCCCTGTCCCTCATCGTATCCAGCGTAAGACTCATCTCATCTTTCCCCTTCCCTCAACGGTTAAATTCTTAATTTTTGGACAAATCTTCCAGCGTTCTTTGTGAGCGGTTTTTCTCACAAATATATTGAAAAAAAATAATTTTTAAGGTATATTATTGTTAATAAATCATTAATCACCGCCTAAAGGCGGAAATGGAGGAAAAAAATGAAAAGTAGAAAATTGTGGGTGGGAATACCGTTAATTATACTGGTATTCGCAGTCGTATTAGGAGTAGTGCTGACAAGTTGTGATCTGGGTATTGATGGCGATGGAGACCTGCTTCTTGGAGGATGGTATAAAACACAAGCAGCCGCAGACGCTGGCGGTACGGCACCTTACACATTTACAAATGATAGTAAACTGGCAGTTGTCTCAGGCAATACCACTGCCTACTATCAATATAGTGTTTCTGGAGGCAGCCTAACTATTAAGGATCAGAGCGGTAGTCAAACTTATGGATCAACAACTTTCACTGTTACCGAAACAGAATTGACTCTTGGACAAAAATGTGGTCCTCTTCAGCAACTAACATACTACAAGAAGGCAGTAAGCAGCGGTGGAAACCAAAATCAACCGTCAGATGATACAAAAGCGGCAATGCCTGATGCAAACCCGATAGGTGGAAACTACACTAGCACGCAAACTGTCACCCTTTCTACTGATACGAATGGAGCGGACATCTATTACACTACAACTGGCACTGATCCAACGCCAGCCAATGGAATAAAGTACACATCTGCCATTACCATAAGCGCAACAACTACATTAAAAGCTATTGCCATCAAAACTGGCTTGGATGACAGCGATATAATGACATATGTATATACTATTACTAGTGCTACGCCCATTACTGTGGCGCCGCCTACTGCAACACCGGCGGCAGGATCTTTCCCATCCACTCAAAATGTGACTGTAACCCTTACCGCTGAAACAGGCGCGGTCATCTATTATACTACAACCGACACTGCCCCAACGGCAACAACTGGTACTCCCTACACAAATCCCATTCCCATAGGCACGACAACTACGATAAAAGCTATAGCAGTTATAAACGGCACTTCAAGCACCGTATTTGAGGGAACATATACAATTACACCGCCAGTAGCCCCGCCAACACAAACGGCAATAACAGTTACCAGTGGCGAAAGTTCCGGCGCTAATACATTACGCGACGCTTTATCAAAAATTGCTAATAATGGTACAATTACAATTGATCCCTCGGTAACTGTAATTAATTTGGCAAGTCAGTTGACTATTGGAAGCAGCATAGCCGCAACTATCATAACTATTGAAGGAAACGGCGTGATTCTTCAACCAACATACAGCGCAACGGCAGAACAATCATTAATGCTAATCACAGCCGCTCATACCGTGAATATTAGACGTGTTCATTTTAAAAACGGCATAGATACTACTACCACTTCAGGAAATGGCGCCGCTATTTATAATAGCGGATCCCTTGATATAAATTCCTGTATATTTAATTATAATCGGGGAACTAAAGGCGGAGCTCTTTATAACAATGCTGGAAACGCGACCCTGAGAGGATGCACGTTCTACAATAACTCAGCTACAAATAGCGGTGGAGCGATTTATGTTAATGCCGGAACAGTTGCCTTTGTGGGAAACATATTCTACGGGAATACTGCTCCTGGGGCAAATAAAACTTCCGGACCTATAATATACAGAGCTGGTGGGACAGTAAGATCTGACGGCTACAATGTGTCTGATGTTGCGATTGGAACTGGAACTAGTCAAAGCGGGTGGGAGAAACAAACAACAGATAAAACGCTTACGGATCTAAGTATAAACGCATCGCCGTTTATTGATGCAACCAATTCCAATTTTACACCTATAATTAATACTGGTCTAAATAGTCTTATATCTTCGAAACCCACAAGCTTCCCAGATGTGGACTTTAAGGGTGCAACCAGAACATGGCCTGGATCGCCTGGTGCCGTGAAATAACAGCAAACAAACCGTAAAATAAAGAAAGCCGTCCGAAAGGGCGGTTTTCTTTTTGTGTTCTTCTCTTTCTTAGCGCTCTTTGTGTGAACTCTTCGGATCGTTTATTAAATGTGAATATTCATTTTTTAACAATAATTTATATCTGTATTCTATTTCATTGTAAATTTTGTTTCTTAATATTTTATATTTAAAAACATCGTAAATTTTATTTGTTAAAGGATTTTTTTTAAATGAATTATGCAGGGCAAAAACATCTTTTTCATTTTTAGTATCCAACGCTTTATTGTATAACAATATTGTTTTATTAATAATATTCAAATCATTCTTATAATTACTGTCTTTTTTCCTTTTTTTCATATCAAGGTTTTCTTCATTAAGTTCATTCCCATAAGCGCCGACAATATTTAATAAAATTAATTTTGATTTAAGAATATTTTTTGTATTAATATTAGGATTAATTTTAAAATTCTCAAGAGCTTCCGCGTCAGAAAGATCCTTTAACCTGTTTGTTGATTTTTTATTTATTATCAAATCTTCTTTTGAAATTACATTTATCTTAACATCATCTATTTCAATAATATTTTTTCTTTTGTAACAATCCTTTATATTTATACCGTCCGCGTTACTGATAACTTCTATGCGTAAAGGCGGGCTTCCTATAAACAAATATCCTTTTTCTTCTTTTAATATTTCAATATTAATAGGAGGAGATTTAAAATCATGAAAAACCTTTTCTAATTTTTTAAGGTTTGAATTATCAATAAAAACAAGAAAATCTATATCTTTTGTAGTTCTGGGATTACTGTAGTACCCTACAGCCCATCCGCCTAAAAGAAGATATTTTACGCCATTTAAATTAAGAAGATTTATGAATTCTTTGAATTCTTCCGGTAGTCGCATTCTTTCCATAAAAACACTCCCGTAAATACGTTATTGTTTCAAATTTTTCATTTCCAAGAACAAAAAGACAATATTCGCTGTCAATTATTTCAGCGTCATGCAATGTGCCGCAAAAAACTTCCCTTTTTTCCAACATTTTTATTATTTCTGCCAATTTAAATCTCCTTTTTTGTCAAGCGCGTATCAGCCTCATGTTATTTTAACATAACCTTTAGCGTAGGAAAAGTGGATAGTAGTTAGTGGATAGTTTGTTGTTAGTAAGCTAAGAGTGTTGGCAACAAGCTCATTTTACGGACAATAACGCTAATAACTATCCACTAATCACTAACCACTTCCTTTTCCCCTCTTGAATTGACATTAAGCGCAGTATTATAATTAATATGATGAAAAAAGCTTATTTTTTACTGTTTTTATTCCTCTCCGCGGTAGTTTTTGCCGACAGCGGGCTGCGAATAAAAGTTGAAGATAACAGTTCCGGGCTTACAATTACCGGCTCTACGGGCAGGGCGGATTCCCTGTCAATTCCTGAGACTATTGACGGCAAACAAGTTACCATGATAAGCGGCGGCGCTTTTATCGGGAAGGGGTTAAAAGATGTTACTATTCCCGATTCTGTAACCGTTATCGGGGATGGCGCGTTTTCTTTTAACAGGCTGGAAACCGTAACAATCGGGAATAATGTTACAAATATCGGCAGGGGGGCTTTTTCCGGCAACAAACTGGCTACCGTGACATTGGGTTCAAAAATCAGCGTTATCGGCAAGGGGGCTTTTTCCAACAATCTGTTGGAAGCCGTTACTTTGCCCGCCTCCGTAACGGTAATCGACGATTACGCGTTTTTTAACAATAAAATTAAAACAATTGACATACCGGCAAGCGTTACAACGATAGGGGAGGGTGCTTTTTCCGGCAATAAGTTTACCTCGATAGTGATTGGCAGCGGAGTAACAACCATTAGGGACGGCGCGTTTTACAATAATTTTATAACAAGCGTTACAATTCCGTCTTCTTTGCAAACTTTGGGCAATAAAGTTTTTGACATGCGTGAGCCGGACGGACGTATCAGGGGCAATGTAGTTTATACCGACGTTAGCGGAAATGTTCTGTATACGACCGCGAAGAATTTTGACGCCTTCTATTCCTCTAATGGCAAAAAACCCGGCAAGTATCTGTTAAGCGACGGCAATTGGAAGATGGAGTAATTATTTCCGAAATGCCTCACACAAAGAACACAAAGAGACAAAGATCACAAAGGGGGAGAAAGGTTTTTGTCCGTTATCTTATCGTGAAGCTCAAGCATAGCCCTCGGACAATAACTCCCTGATTCTTCTTTGTGATCTTCTCTTCCTTTGTGTTCTGCGCACTGTCGGCTGCCTAAAGGCCGCCTTGCTTTTATTTCAGACTGCGGCATTTATTGGTGCTACGTTGTGCGGCATTTTTCATCCACACGGTTATACCGTGCGGTTATTTAACGTGTGAGAAATATTTAGTATTATATTATTAACATGAATTGTTTTCCGGTTTCAGATGATTCTCTCAAAAGAGCGGCGCGAATTTTGCGTGAGGGGGGGCTTGTGGCGTTTCCTACGGAGACGGTTTATGGGCTTGGAGCGGACGCTTTTAACGCCTCGGCTGTCGCGAAAATTTTTGAGGTAAAAAACCGGCCTTACTTTGATCCGCTGATTATTCATATTGCCGCGCTTGATACTCTTGAAAAGGTCGCGGATTTTTCAGTATTGGGCAAAGAAACACGGCAGAAACTTTTTTTGCTGGCGGAGAATCTTTGGCCGGGGCCGCTTTCCATTGTTTTGCCTAAAAATAAAAGAATACCCGGAATTGCCACCGCGGGGCTGGAAACTGCGGCAATTCGCTTTCCCGATCATGAGGCGGCGCGGGAACTTATTTTACTTTCTTCGGGAGCGGTGGCGGCTCCTAGCGCTAACCCGTTCGGCTCTTTAAGCCCTACAAGAGCGGAACATGTGCGCGAAAAACTTGGCGATAGGGTAGATATGATCCTCGACGGCGGCCCCACCCGTATTGGGCTTGAATCTACCGTGATCGACATAACAGGCGGTACTGATGAATCACATCACGGCGAATATTCCAGTCCGTTAGGCGTAAAAATACTCAGGCCGGGCGGCACGCCGAAAGAGGCGATTGAAAAATTGATAGGCGCGGTTGAGGACGGATATCCTGTTACGAATGTTTCCAAAGGGCTTGCCTCTCCCGGGCAGTTAAAAAGCCATTACGCTCCCCATGCGCCGCTTGTCGCCTTTAATATAGAAGATATTGAAAAAATAGCGTATGAAAAAGATAGCGCGTTCATTTTTTTTGACGGTTTGGCCAGGGAAACATGGATTTCCGCCCAAAATCCGCCAAAATCGGCTGTTATTAGGGTTCTTTCCGAGACCGGGCAGGTTTTGGAGGCGGCTTCTCGCTTTTTTGACACTCTCCATGAGTTAGACAATGGTGAAATATTAAGAATATTTGTGCAATTAGCTCCTAAAAAGGGGCTTGGAAACGCAATAAACGACAGAATTTTCCACGCTTGCGCTAAAGAATAAAATTTATCTCTTTTCTCTTGCCACACCGCTTTATATGGTGTATACTCAAAAAAAACAACGCTATCTGTGTGGTCATACCGCGCTCGATATAAAAAGGATTTGGGGATGAAAGTTCAACGTTTTTTCACTGACTGCGAAAGCGGTCCCTATTTTGATATTGTTTGGGAACGGCGCAAAAGCGAAATCAGGAATCCGAATGGAAAACCGATTTTTTCTGAGGACACTGTAATTGTTCCGGCGTTCTGGAGTCAAATTGCCGCGGATATTATCGCGCAAAAATATTTCCGCAAAGCCGGAGTGCCGAAAAATAAAATCTACGAATGGAAAAAGTGGGCAAAGGGGGGGAATAATTCCGAGGATCCGGGAAATACCCTGCCCGAAGACAGCGCGGAACATGACGCGCGTCAGGTTTTTCACCGCCTTGCCTACACATGGCTTGAATGGGGCAGGCAGAATAACTACTTTGAAAATCAGGAAGACGAAAAGGCTTTTTACGACGAGACCTGCTATATGCTCGCCCATCAATACGCCGCGCCTAACAGCCCCCAATGGTTCAACACCGGTTTGTATTCCGTGTATGGGATCGACGGTCCGGCGCAGGGGCATTACTATTTTGACCCAGCGCAGGGAAAAGTTGTCAAGTCTGAAAGCGCCTATAAACGCCCCCAGCCCCACGCTTGTTTTATTCTTTCCATAGATGACAACCTTGTAAACGAGGGCGGTATTATGGACCTTATGACCCGTGAGGCCAGATTGTTTAAGTACGGTTCGGGAACGGGTTCTAATTTTTCCCGCATCAGGGGAGTGAACGAAATTCTTTCAGGCGGCGGGGTTTCATCGGGGCTTTTGTCGTTTTTAAAAATCGGCGACAGGTCGGCGTCGGCAATTAAGTCGGGAGGCACGACTAGACGCGCCGCCAAGATGGTTACGCTGGATATCGACCATCCCGACGTGGAAAAGTACATAAATTGGAAAGCGGCGGAAGAGCATAAAGTCGCCTCCATGGTAACCGGTTCTTTGATACTGAAAAAACATATCGACGCGATTAAGAGGGCTTTGTCGGGCTTTAGGGGGCCCGAAGACGATAAATTTAATACCGAGAAAAATCACGAGCTTGCGATGGTTTTAAGGGCGGCGTTAGGTGATAAAATACCGCCGTCCTACCTGTACCAGCAGTTGCGCCGCCTTGAGCAGGGCGATGAAGAAGTCGATGTTTCCCAGTACTCCACCGCCTGGGACGATGAGGCTTATAATACCGTTTCCGGGCAGAGTTCCAACAACAGCCTGCGCCTTAGCGATGATTTTATGAAGGCAGTGCTAAATGACGAAGACTGGCAATTAAAAAGCCGCACTGTGGGAGATACGGTTAAAATTGTAAAAGCGCGAAAGCTTTGGTCTGATATAGCGAAAACAAGCTGGCAGTGCGCCGACCCCGGCCTTCAATACCACACTACGATTAACGACTGGCACACTTGCCCCGCGGGCGGCGAGATACGCGCCTCCAATCCGTGTTCGGAATACATGTTCCTTGACGATACCGCCTGCAATCTCGCGTCGATAAACCTCGCCGCGTTATACGATAAAAGAAAAAAAGAATTTAATGTTGACGGATACCTCCACGCGATTGACATCTGGACTACCGTTCTTGAAATTTCCGTAGTAATGGCGCAGTTTCCGTCTTTACGCATAGCGGAGCTTTCCTATCAATACCGCACTTTGGGCTTAGGTTACGCCAACCTTGGAACGCTCCTTATGATTATGGGGCTTGCCTACGATTCTGATCAGGGCAGATCGGTAGCGGCGGCTCTTTCCGCGCTTCTTTCAGGCGAAGCGTACGCGCAATCCGCCCGCATGGCGGCTGAGCACGGCTCTTTCGCGCGTTACGGTGAAAACGCGGAGAATATGTTGCGCGTTATCCGCAACCACAGGCGGGCGGCCAACAACGCCGTTGACGGCGAGTATGAGGGTCTCCACACGATTCCCAGGGGAATAGATCCCGCCCATTGCCCGGCTTATCTTTTAAACGCGGCAAAATCCGCGTGGGACAGGGCGCTTGATTTGGGCAAGGCTCACGGATACCGCAACGCGCAGGTTACCGCAATCGCGCCAACCGGCACAATCGGCCTTTTAATGGACTGCGACACCACGGGCATTGAGCCTGATTTCGCCCTTGTTAAATTTAAAAAGCTTGCGGGCGGCGGCTATTTTAAAATTATCAATCAGTCAGTGCCTCCCGCCCTTGAAAATTTAGGCTATTCGCCACAGGCTATCGAAGAAATTGTCGCCTACGCCACCGGCAGAAAAACTTTAAAAGGCGCCCCCGCGATCAGCCATGAGATTCTTAAAACAAAAGGTTTTACAAACGACGCTCTTGCCGCGATTGAAGACGCGTTAAAAACAGCTCTTAATCTTGACGGCGTTTTTAATCCCTATATACTTGGCAAATCGTTTGTCGAGGAAACTCTTAACGTTCCTGAGTCAACGTGGTCTCTCCAGGGGTTCAGTCTTCTTAAACACATCGGTTTCAGCTCTCAGGACATTGAAGACGCTGAATTGTTCGCCTGCGGCACAATGGGTCTTGAAGGCGCTCCCGGCCTTAAAAAAGATCACTATGCCGTGTTTGACACGGCGGCTCCTTCCGGCAGGAAGGGGAAACGCTCCATATCATGGACAGCCCATATCGGCATGATGGCGGCGGTCCAGCCCTTCATTTCCGGAGCGATTTCCAAAACTATAAACATGCCCAATTCCGCCGATTACGACGACGTAAAAGGCGCATATATGCTCTCGTGGAAAAACGCCCTTAAAGCCGTCGCCCTTTACAGGGACGGCTCCAAACTTTCACAGCCCCTTAACACTTTCGCCCCGGGAACCGATCCGTTAGCTGACACTATCCTTAAAGTTGAAAAAGGCTTGGAGCTTCCCGCCTCTGCTCCCGATAAAAGAAAATCGGCGAGTCTGCGGGGGCTTCGCAAATCTTTGCCTAACCGCAGAATGGGTTACACTCAAAAAGCGAAAATCGGCGGTCATTCGATTTTTATCAGAACCGGCGAATATGAAGACGGCAGTCTTGGGGAAATTTTCCTTGACATGCACAAGGAAGGCGCCGCGTTTAGAAGCCTGTTAAACAGTTTTGCCATTACCGTTTCTCTAGGATTGCAATACGGAGTCCCCTTGGAAGAATATGTTGACGCGTTCACCTTCAGCAGATTTGAGCCAAACGGCATGGTGCAGGGGCACGATTATGTAAAGATGGCGACAAGCGTAATCGACTATGTTTTCCGCGATCTTGCGATTAGCTATTTGAAGCGCAGCGATTTGGGGCAGGTAAAGCCCGAAGACCTTGTCGCCACCGCGATGAAAAGCGAAACGGAAACGCCGGATCAAAAAAATCGAGGCGAAAAAAACAGCGCTGGTTTCAGGCCAAACAGCGTCACGGTTCCGGCGGTTAAGCCCGTAAAACAACTGCCGCAAGGCAACTTGGGAAACGCTCCCAAGGGATTATCAGCGTTTTCGTCCGCCGCCCAGCCTCAGACGCAAGTCGCCGTAATGGAAGGCTCTTATCCTCAGGAAAACGAAGTGATAAAAATCGTTCAGGCGCGCATAAAGGGTTATGAGGGAGATCCGTGCTCTTCATGCGGTTCATTTACGTTGGTTAGAAACGGAACTTGTATGAAGTGCGACACCTGCGGCAGCACCACGGGCTGTTCCTGAAAATAGAGTTATTAGGAAACTTCAATTTTTGAATAGCTTCCTTATAAAAAATATATTTATGGAGTAAATTATGAATTTGATTTTTTTAGGCCCTCCCGGCGCCGGCAAGGGAACATTGGCCGTCAGAGCCATAGAAATTCTTGGCATTCCTCAGATAAGCACCGGTTCAATTTTTCGCGCGGCGATAGCGGACGGGACTCCGCTTGGCTTAAAAGTTAAATCAATCATTGATTCGGGAAAACTTGTAGACGATGAAACGACAATCGCGCTTGTAAAAGAGCGGCTTACCAAAGACGACGTAAAAAAAGGATATATATTGGACGGCTTCCCCCGGACAATCCCTCAGGCGGAAGCGTTAGCTGATTTTTCAAAAGTAGACAAGGTTATCAACTTTGACATTCCCGATTCGGGAGTGCTTGAGCGTCTTGGAGGGCGGAGGGTATGCCGCAAATGCGGATACAATTTTCACGCGGTTTTTAACAAGCCAAAAAAAGAAGGAGTTTGCGATTACTGCGGCGGAGAGGTGTACATCCGTGACGACGACAAACCTGAAGCCGTTCAAAAGCGCCTTGAAGTTTACCGCGCCCAAACCGCCCCATTGATTGATTATTACCGTAAAAAAGGCATTCTACTGGACATAGACGCAAGCCCAATGATAGACGAAATAGTCGTAAATTTTAAAAAAGCGCTGGGACTCTGAAACAACTAAACCTTACAATACATTATTCTCAAATTATCTCTCGCAAAGGCGCAAAGGACGCAAAGTTCCTGTCCTATAACCCCTTGTTAATCAATATATAAGTTTGACTACAAATCTTGAAAGAAAAACGACGATCCTACGAACAACAACTTTGCGCCCTTTGCGTCTCCGCGCCTTTGCGTGAACCTCTTCTCCGATGTTTTTCTACAGTCTCCTGCGCCTTTGCGTGAGGTCTTCTTTGTGAATATTTAACTGTTATAGACTACTGGGGATATAAACAGCGTACGCTCACTTGCAAAAGACGACAAAAAAAAATAAGATGTCAGTATGGAAACACATACACCGGGCGAGCGTATCGCCGAAATACGCAAAACTTATTCTGTCAGCAGGGAAGACCTTGCTGAACGCAGCGGCGTATCAGTTGAACTGATCTCAAGAATAGAAGACGACGGGCATATTCCAGACCTTGCGCCGTTAATTAAGATTTCCAGGGGGCTAGGCGTCCGCCTAGGCACGCTTCTTGACGACCATGAAAAACTTGGCCCTATTATTTGCAGGGTGGGGGAAGCCGCTTCCTCAAGCCGTTTTAAAACCGGTTTGCCTGACGGATCTGCGGCTGGCGGGCATCATGGCCTAAACTTTAACGCGCTTGCCGCTGATAAAAGCGGACGCCACATGGAGCCGTTTATAGTAACAATCGAGGCCGACGCTCATCAGGAAAAATCATCCCATGAAGGCGAAGAATTTATCTATGTAATGGAAGGGAAAATGGCGTTTGAATACGGCACTAGAAAAGATACATTAAACGCGGGGGATTCCGTTTATTACGATTCTATTGTGCCTCATTGCGTATATTCCGCGGATAAAAAGGCGGTAAAAATACTGGCTGTAATTTATACGCCGGCTTAAGAGGACTCCATTATGGAATTTATAGAAAAGACTCTTACTCAAGTTTTAAAAGATAAGACTGCAGCGCACCCAGATCACGATTTTCTTGTCTATTCGGACCGCAATCTCCGTTTTACTTATGCGGAATTTGATAAAAGGGTGGACGACTTCGCGAAAGGATTGCTCTCCATCGGCGTAAAAAAAGGCGATAATGTCGGCATTTGGGCGACAAACGTCCCTGATTGGAACACCGTGCTTTTCGCCTGCGCCAGAATCGGCGCCGTTCTTGTCACCGTAAACACCGGCTACAAAACCCATGAGCTTGAGTATGTGCTTAAACAATCCGACATGGTTTGCCTGTGCCTTACAAACGGCTGGCGCGATTCAGATTATATCGGAATGGTAAATGATCTTGTCCCTGAACTTAAAACGGCGCAAAGAGGGCAGGTTAATTCTCCCAGATTCCCGTTCTTAAAATATGTCGTGCATATAGGCCAGCAAAAACACAGGGGGATGTATACCTCAAGTGAAGTGCTGCTGTTAGGCCAGCATACCGATTCGGCGTTGTTAAGCGAAATTGAAAAAACGCTTGATACCAATGACGTTGTAAATATGCAGTACACTTCCGGCACAACCGGCTTCCCAAAGGGCGTGATGCTTACGCACAGAAACATTCTTAACAACGGGCTTGGCATTGGAGACAACCAGCGCCTTACGGAAAAAGACATAGTGTGCCTGCCAGTGCCGCTGTTCCACTGTTTCGGCTGTGTGCTTGGAATGATGGCGATCCTGACGCACGGCTCCACCGCCGCGATGATAGAGTGGTTCGATCCCCTGCTTGTGCTTGCTACAATTCAAAAGGAAAAATGCACCGCAGTTTACGGTGTGCCGACAATGTTTATCGCGGAACTTAACCATCCCATGTTCAAGATGTTCAATCTTTCCAGTTTGCGTACCGGCATTATGGCGGGTTCTCCCTGTCCGATTGAGGCGATGCGCCAGGTAATCGATCTTATGTACATGAAGGAAGTCACTATCTGTTACGGGCTGACTGAATCATCGCCCGTTATGACCCAGACGCGTTATGATGACGACATTACCGTGAAAGTGGAAACAGTAGGCCGCGCCCTGCCCGGCGTGGAAGTTACAATCCGTGACCCTGAAACGGGCGAAGAATGTCCCGACGGCGTACACGGGGAATTCTGCTGTAGGGGCTACAATTCAATGAAAGGCTACTACAAACTGCCAGAAGCGACCGCCCAATGTATCGACAAAAACGGATGGCTTCATTCGGGAGACAGGGGGGTTAAAGACGAGAACGGCAATTTTAGAGTGACAGGCCGCTTAAAAGACATGATAATCCGCGGAGGAGAAAACATTTCCCCCAAAGAAGTGGAGGACTTTTTGTACACAATGCCGGGCGTTAAGGACGTGCAGGTAGTAGGGGTTGCCAGTGAAAAATACGGCGAGGAAGTCGCCGCTTTTGTCATTCTTCACCCCGACGTGAAAATGAACGTGGAAGACGTGCGCGACTATTGCAGGGATAAAATAGGCAGGTATAAAATACCCAAATATGTGTTTTTTGTTGACAGTTACCCCCTTACATCAAGCGGAAAGATACAAAAATACCTATTACGCGAGATGGGAAATAAACTGGTTCAAGAACAGGCAAAAAGCTAGACTTTTTTTTGAAAATAGGTCATAATTTAACAATGGACGCGGTTCATATCGATCCAGTATTGATAAAAAAAGTTGAATTATTTTCCAATCTCGAACAGCATGAGATTGATTTTGTAATCAATCATACAGCTTTACTCAATCTTTCCAAAAACGCTCTTTTATTCTCTTCAGGAGAAAAAGCCTCCCAGTTTTATATTTTAACAAGCGGGGAAATCCGCGTATTTAATAAAAGGGACGACGGCAGTGAAGAAGAAATGGCGCATTTTACCGCAGGCGATACGATTGGCGACTTTGACTTTGCGCGGGGCGCCGAATATGACGCATACGCCGAAGCCGCAATGGATTCCGTTCTTGTCGTCTTTCCGTGCGCCGGTTTAACATTGGAGTCTCTTGCGCTGGAGGATACCCACTCCGTTTGCAGTATCCTTCTAAACGCCATTATTATGATGACTGGGCGCATAAAATCAACGCATAAATTAATTTTAAATAATATGTCGTGGGTGCAGGAACTTCACAGGCGGGCTTACGAAGACGCGGGAACGGGGCTTTGGAAACAGATACTAATTAAAGATGAAATCATTAACGCGCTGAAAGAATCTGCGGCGTTAATAATGCTTAAGCCTGACAGGTTTAAAACATTGGTTGATTCAAGGGGACACAGCGCGGGAGACGCGGCTATGATCAGAATAGCGATTATACTAAAAAACGTTACAAGGCAAATCGGGCATGGCTGGGCGATGCGTTTTAAAAGCAATGAAGTCGGGCTTATTATTAATAATTGCGGCGCCGCTCAAGCGGAAGAAATAGCACTTGAATTGAATGAATTTATTAACGACATGGACGCCGTTCCCCCTCAAGACGATATTCCCGAATTTAATTTTTCCGCGACAATATCATGGGCCGTCTGGCCACAAGACGGAGCTGATTGGGAAACGTTTTTTAGCGGAAATTACAGCAATCTTTTGGACAATTGGAAAGACGGCGGCGACAGAGTAGTTCATTATACAAAAGGGGCAGCGGGAACATGAGCGAAGAATCATTATCATTTTTATCCGTGCCGCTTGACGTTTCTTTAACCGGCATACCGCTTTTTTCCGGCTTTGATGAAAATGAATACAATACCGTTTCTAAATTGTTAAAACTTATATACGCGAAAAAGGACGACGTTATTTTTAAGGAAGGCGACAAAGGGGAAGATATGTTTATCCTTTTATCAGGTTCATTAAGCGCGTTTGGCGCCCAATCCGACGGGAATCAAAGGTGGTTATTTGACATAAACCCCAATGAATTCTTCGGAGAGATGTCGATAATCGCGCATGAACCGCGGTCTGCGACAATATGCGCGAAGACTGATTCTGTCGTTATGATATTGAACAATGTTGATTTTTTCAGAATAATTTCCGATCACCCGATAATTGGCTATAAAATACTCAGAACTATCGGTACCGTGCAAAATCAATGGTTAAGCCAGTCGTCAAAGTCCTACAACGATTTAATTCGATGGGGTGAAAACGCGCGCAGAAGAGCAATCACCGACGAAATGACTGGGTTGTACAACCGCCGTTTTTTGGAAGAGTCCATCAAGGAACGCTTTAATAATTCATTTATGAATTTACGCATTATGTCCCTGTTAATGATGGATCTTGACAAGATACACCACATAAATGACCGTTATGGCCCCAAAGCGGGCGATATAATAATCACGTCATGCGCCCAGATAATCCGCGACTGCCTGCGCCCGGGTGATATTCCCGCGCGGCTTTCCGGGGACGAGTTTGCCATCCTGCTTCCCGACACCGATAAAAAAGACGCGGTAAAAGTCGCCGAGCGAATTAGGGAAGCTATCGAGGCCAAACAAGTTAATGTTCCCGCCGCGCCAGGCGCGAGCGATAATGTGACGATCAGCACCAAAACAAGCATTGGCATAGCGATTGCCCCCACCCACGCGAATACAATGGAAAAGTTTGAAGATACCGCGGATACCGCGCTGCGTAAAGCTAAAGAACTTGGCAGAAACCGGGTTGAAGTTTTTAGTCAGGAATAAAATCTATTTTCCGTTTTAGTATAATTGTTTAAGGAGATACCATGTTAAAAATTACATTTTTAGGGGCGGGCAGCACTATTTTTGTCCGCAATGTGTTGGGCGATTCCATGTCAAGCGAGGCTTTGCGCGAATGTGAAATCGCTTTGTACGATATTGACGCTCAAAGACTGAAAGAAAGCGAGCGTATTTTGTCGGCCATAAATAAAGGCAAGGGCGGGTATTCAAAAATTTCCTGTTATGCGGGAATTGAAAACCTTGAAAAAGCCTTAAAGGGCGCTTCTTTTGTCGTGAACGCCATTCAAGTCGGCGGTTACGATCCGGCTACAATCGCTGATTTTGAAATCCCCAAAAAATACGGGCTGCGCCAAACGATAGGCGACACTCTTGGCATCGGCGGCATAATGCGCGCCCTTAGGACAATTCCTGTTTTGGAGCAATTTGCCCGCGCAATGGAAAAAGTCTGCCCGGACGCGTGGTTTCTCAATTACACAAATCCAATGGCTATGCTGACCGGTTTTATGCAGAGATATACGGGCATGAAAACTGTCGGTCTGTGCCACAGCGTGCAGGTTTGCTCCCAGCACTTGTTGGAATCTCTTGATATGAGCGACAAACTCCAAGGGCGGCGCGAATTGATAGCGGGAATCAACCACATGGGATGGCTTTTGGATATCCGCGATAAGGACGGCGTTGATCTGTATCCTGAAATTCGCAAAAGGGCGAAGGCAAAAAACGCTGCGGAAAAACACTGGGATATGGTGCGTTATGATTATATCGATAAACTTGGGTATTATTGCACGGAATCAAGCGAACATAACGCCGAATATAATCCTTTTTACATCAAATCAAAATACCCGCAGTTAATTGGTGATTTTAATATACCGTTAGACGAATATCCGCGCAGATGTATAGCTCAGATTGAAGGTTGGAAGGCCGAATATGAAAACCTAACAAAAAAAGAGATTATTGAACACGACAGGTCGCGTGAATACGCTTCTTATATAATGGAATCCATTGTTACGGGAAATCCATATAAAATCGGCGGGAATGTGTTAAACGCCGGTGGAAGCATTGAGAATTTGCCGCCTCAGGCCTGCGTAGAAGTTCCCTGTCTTGTGGACGGTTCAGGCATCAAGGCGTGCCATGTAGGTAAATTGCCCGTCCACCTTGCCGCTATGAATATGACGCACGTCAATGTTCACTTGATTACCATTGAAGCCGCGGTGACAAAAAAGAGGGAACACATCTACCACGCCGCAATGCTTGAGCCTCACACCGCAGCCGAGCTTTCAATAGACGACATCCGCAAAATGACTGACGAATTACTAAAAGCTCACAGTGTGTGGTTGCCTAAGTATAAATAGGGAGTGGGGAGTAAATTACTTATTACGCTTCTCTTTTTCTTCAATGTTATTAATCACTATTTGTGAAAGTTTCTTAAAATGCTGGGGAAGTAATTCTTGATCCGGAGAATTATAATACGCAAGAATGCCGTTAAATCCCTCTTTGGCTTGTTCGTATTTTTTTTGTTTATAGTGGATAAACGCGATATGATATTCCGCGGTTATAATAAGGTCTATATTACTTGGGTTGCGATCACGCAGGGCCTGATAATACTGAATTGCTATTCCATAACGGTTTCTGTCCATAGCTTCATGGGCGCGTTGAATCAATTCCGCGGGGGACAAATCCTCGCTTATGTTCACCGTTGACGCGCACGTTGAAAATAAAAGTATTATAACCAGCGCAAAAAAGAGTCTGTTCATACTAAAATTATATCCTTATCATCTTTCTTAGTAAAGGTATTCAGGAAGCATTAATTACATAGTTTTCAATATATTTCGTAAAGAATTGTGAAATTTATGTTTCTTTCAGGAATAATTGACCAATCGTTAAAAAAGGCGCATAATTAACTTATGATAGCAGGTATAATCGGCGCTACAGGCTATGCCGGAGCCGAGTTGGTAAGACTCCTTTCAAAGCATCCTAAAGTGGAAAAATTGGCGCTTTCCTCGGTAAGTTATGAAGGCGAAAATATTGAAAAAATTTACCCTAATTTTTTAGGTGATGTTTCGCTTCCTCTTTTAAAAGCTGAAAATGTTATTAACGGTTCCGATGTGGTTTTTTCCGCCCTTCCCCACGCGGTAGGGGAACCTTTTGCCACCGCCTGCATGGAACGCAGGATACACTATATCGATCTTTCAGCCGATTTCCGTTTTGACGACAGCGAAGAAGTGTACAGGGCATGGTACGGTAAAAACTATTGGTATCCCGAATTGCATAAAAAATCAATTTACGGACTGCCAGAGCTTAACCGTAAAAAAATAAAAGAGCTTGCCGCGCAAGGGCCTGTAGTGATTGGAAATCCCGGATGTTATCCCACTGGCGGATCGCTTGGCGCGTTTCCGGCATTGGCAAAGGGAATGAACCGCGCGGATATTCCAGTAATTATTGACTCCGTAAGCGGCGTTACGGGCGGCGGCAGGGAACCGTCGCGCTCATTCCATTATGCGGAATGCGCGGATTCCATCTCCGCTTACAAGGTTTCCTCCCACAGACATTCTCCTGAAATTGAGCGTAACCTCGCGGTAATGGCGGCGGCGGGAAACAATCCCGCGCCGAGAATAATTTTTACTCCCCGTCTCGCGCCTGTAAACAGGGGTATCCTCAGCGTCATTTATATTCCGCTTTCAGAAAAGTGGAGCGTTAAGGCGAATAAAACCTATATGCCGCCTTCAGACGAGATTGAAATAAAAACGTCTGAAATCCGCGAAATTTATACCGATTTTTATAAGGATGAGCCTTTTATTCGGGTGCTTCCGCCAGGCCTTACCGCCGCCACCAATAGAGTGCGAATGTCAAATTACTGCGACATTTCCGTTCATGTTGACATTAATGGTTCCACATTGATTGTTACAACCGCCATTGATAACATGGTTAAAGGCGCCGCAGGCCAGGCTGTTCAAAACATGAACATTTTATTCGGTTTTGATGAAAGATCTGGTCTTGACGCGATACCGATTATTTTTTAGGAATTAATAATGAAGGAAGTGACAGGCGGAGTTTGCGCCCCTAAAGGTTTTTCAGCCGGCGGCATAAGGTGCGGCATAAAGGCAAGTTCGCAAAAGAAAGATTTGGCGGTAATTTTTTCACAGAAGGTTTGCGACGCGTCTGCTATGTTTACAACTAACAAGGTAAAAGCCGCAAGCGTGCGGGTTAGTCAGGAAAATCTTGCAAGCGGCAAGTTACGCGCCATTATCGCCAATTCGGGCAACGCTAACGCATGCACCGGGCAGGAAGGAATGGCCGCAGCAAAACGCATGGCGCAGCTTGCCGCGGATACGCTTGGCATTTCCGCTGGCGAAGTCGCCGTCGCTTCAACGGGAGTTATCGGCGTTCCGTTGCCGATTGAAGTAATAGAAAAAAATATTAACGCCATTAAAGCAAATCTGCGTTCCGATGAAAAGGGAAACGCTGACGCTCTTGAAGCCATTATGACGACGGATACGCGCAAAAAGGAAATTGCCGTGGAGACTGAAATTGGCGGGGAGATTGTTCGTATCGGGGCGATTACAAAAGGCTCTGGGATGATTCATCCCAATATGGCGACAATGCTTACATTTATCACAACGGACGCTACGGTGGAAAAATCCGCTCTTGATTCGGCTCTTCGCCTCGCCGTAAAACGTTCCTTTAACCGCCTGACTGTGGACGGCGACACTTCCACCAATGACATGGTTGTCATAATGGCAAATGGCGAGGCGGGAAACGCGCCTGTCAATTCTTCAAACCAATGCCCTCACTGCGCTGCGGATTATAACGCTTTTTATTCCGCTCTTGAATATGTGTGTATCGCGCTTGCCCGCAAAATGGCTCGTGACGGGGAAGGCGCGACAAAACTTGTTACGGTAACAGTAACAAACGCGAAAGATGAAGACACCGCGGAAATACTCGCGAAGTCCGTAGCTTCTTCCAGTCTTGTAAAAGCCGCCTGTTTCGGCGCGGACGCGAATTGGGGGCGCGTTTTATGCGCCCTTGGGTACGCAGGAGTTGATTTTGTCCCTGAAAAAACCGATATAAGTTTTAAGAGCGCTTCGGGGGAGATTGAAGTTTGCAAGAACGGGCAGACCGTTGAATTCAGCGAAGAAAAAGCGAAGGAAATTCTATCTAAAGAAGAAATTGAAATATTAGTTTGTTTAAAAGAAGGGAACGGAACCGCGTCCGTATGGGGATGCGATCTTACTTATGATTATGTAAAAATAAACGGAGACTACCGGTCGTGAATACAATTTCAAATAACGACAGGGCGGGCGTGCTTGTTCACGCGCTGCCGTACATTCAAAGTTTTCAGGGTAAAACAATTGTTGTTAAATACGGCGGAAACGCCATGCTTAACGATGAATTAAAAAGAGCGGTTATCGAAGACGTGATCCTAATGTCATGCGTAGGCATAAGAACAGTCCTTGTTCACGGCGGCGGGCCGGAAATTGAGGCAATGTTAAAAAAGACGGGCAAAGAAAGCCGTTTTATTAACGGGCTGAGGTACACCGACGAAGAGACAATGGACATAGTGCAAATGGTTCTCTGCGGGAAGGTTAATAAGGAAATTACCGCCCTTATTCAAAAAACAGGCGGCAAAGCGATCGGCTTGTGCGGAATTGACGGAGGCCTTTTAAAAGCCAGCCGCATAAAAAACGAAGACTTGGGCCTTGTCGGTGAAATTGACAAGGTGGACGTGTCAATATTAAACACCGTTTTAGACGCCGAAGCCATACCCGTGATTTCTTCCGTCGCATACGGGACAGGCAAGGACGAAGGAAAGGCGCTCAATATAAACGCCGACATTGCCGCCGCCAAAATAGCCGCCGCCCTAGGAGCGGAAAAACTAGTCCTTATGACCGATGTCCGCGGCATCCTCCGCGACGTAAAAGACGAAACCACCCTTGTAAAATCCATTAAAAGGCCGCAATTGGACGCCCTAAAAGAAGAAGGCATCCTAACAAAAGGAATGATCCCCAAAACCGACTGCTGCGCGATGGCGTTGGACGGCGGCGTAAAAAAAGCCCATATTATAGACGGAAGATTGCCCCACGCCATACTGATAGAATTGTTTACAGACGAAGGCATAGGAACAGAGATAATCGGCGGTAATATTTAAAACATTATTCCCAAATTTTCTCTCGCCAAGGCGCAGAGGCGCAAAGGCGCAAAGTTTTCGTCCGATAGCTCATTATTGATCTAGATATATTAGTTTAGTTACAAATCTTGAAAGAAGAACGACGATCCTGCGAATAACAACTTTGCGCCTTTGCGCCTTTGCGAGAGGTTCTTCTTCAATACTTCGCCTTTGCGAGGTCTTTTTGTTAATATTTAACTATTACAGACCACTAGACAAAAAATGTAAAAATTTGCTAATCTAGTGTAAGAAAGTGAAAACTAAGGAGGCCAGTTGGCTGAGAAAGATTTACGTGTAAACGAGCAGATTCGTTCCAGAGAAGTCCGTCTAATCCGGGATGACGGGGAGCAGGGAATAATGTCTGTTTCGCAAGCATTGGAAATTGCCAAAGAAGCGGGTCTTGACCTTGTGGAAGTCGCGCCCAACGCGGTGCCGCCAGTCGTCAAGATTTTAGATTACGGCAAGTTCAGATTTGAGAACGAAAAGAGGCTGAGGGATTCCAAGAAAAAGCAGAAACTTTTAAAGCTTAAGGAAATCCGGATGCAGCCTAAGATCGACGATCATGATCTTGACTTTAAATCTAAGCATGTAAAGGAATTCCTGTCCGAAGGCAACAAGGTAAAAGTTACGATTCGTTTCCGAGGCAGAGAGCTTGCCCATACCGAACTTGGTTTTGACGTGATGAAGGACGTTCTTTCCCGTATTGAGGGAGAGTATGTAATGGACAAACCGCCCGCGATGGAGGGGCGTTTTATGTCTATGGTACTGAGTCCTAAAGGGAAAAAATAAATTTTTTGAGAGGTGGCTTATGCCAAAAATGAAAACAAAGAAGAGCGCGGCAAAGCGTTATTCATTTACCGGAACCGGTAAGGTGAAGTATAAGAAACAAAATCTGCGCCATATCCTGACCAAGAAGTCGTCAAAACGCAAACGTGGTTTGCGTCATGCCGGAGTTTTGTCCGAAGACAATGTGCCGGTAATCAGAAAAAAGCTTCTGCCATACGGCTGAGCGTTAAGAGGTAATTTATGTCAAGAGCAGTTGACGGTTCAAAAAGAAAAAACCATCGGAAGAAAATATTAAAGCAGGCTAAAGGTTATTGGGGAAGGAGAAGCACCAATTTTAAAACCGCAAAAGACGCGGTAGCCATAGCGTTAACTTACGCGTACCGCGACAGGAAAGACAGGAAGGCGCAATTCCGCCGCCTGTGGATTGTAAGAATTAACGCGGCTTGCAGGGGAAACGGGCTTTCTTATTCACGGCTTATCGCCGGCCTTAATAAAGCGGGCGTGATTATCGACAGGAAAGCGCTTGCGTGGCTCGCTACTGAAGACGCGGCGGCGTTCAAGGCTGTCGCTGAAAAAGCCAAAGCGGCGCTTGGAGCGATAAAATGATCAGTCTTGAGCAGGTCCAGTTATTGGAAACAAAAGTCGCCAAGGCGATTGAGTATGTGCAGCGGGTAAATTCGGAAAATGCCGCCCTCATGTCCGAGAGGGCGGGTTTGCAGCAGAAATTAGACGCGAATCAAAAACGCCTTGACGAACTGGAACTGCTTGTTATGCGCTTTAAGGAAGATCAGGGGCGTATTGAAGACGGCATAGTCGCCGCGTTGGACAGGCTTAGCCAGTTTGAAGAAGCGTTTGAAAAAAGCCTGAAGGAAAAAACGACGGTAAAAAAGACTCAGGCTAAGAAGGATAAAACTCCCGATACTGAGTCAAAAGAAACCGAATCAGATTCAAAAGAGTTTTTTGAAATTTCGGAAAAAGAAGCCAAGAAAAACGCCGAGCTTTCGGCTGCCGTAAAGGAAACTAGTGTTCAAAAGGATAAAACTCCTAAGGATAGCGGTACTCCTAAAGATAACGGCAATCCCGCGGATAGCGATTCGGCGGATAGCGATCTGGAAGATTCCGATTCCGCGGATAGCGATCTAGCGGATAGCGATTCGGCGGATAGCGATTCGGCAGATAAAGAACTGGACATTTTTTAGGGAAATTAATGGCCAATGATATACGTTTGGATATTCTTGGAACTTCATTTACTATAACCGCCGATGAGGACGAAGAGTATCTTAATAAAGTGCTGTCCCAGTACAGCGCGGCCGTAAAAAATACGCAAAGCATATCAGGAATTAAAGAGCCTCTTAATATCGCCATTTTAACGGGTTTTATTTTATGTGATGAATTTAACAAAGTAAAACAGCGGTTGGATGACGAGATACGCGCCAGGGGAAAAATAGAAGATGAAGACAATTGGGAAAATCAGGAAGTTGAAGACCGCACTCTTCGCCTAATAACAAAACTTGATCAGGCGTTAAGCCTGTTTGGCGATGACAAAAATACATAAACTTCAAAATAAAATAAAACATTATGAATGGGGTTCCACGCGGATACTGCCCGAATTTTTGGGATTGGCGAAGAATGGGAATAATGATTTTAAGGAGCCTTACGCGGAAATGTGGTTAGGCACGCATCCGCTTGGTCCGTCTGTTACGCAGGTAGGCGGAAACAGCGTCAGCCTTAAAGAGATTTCCGGCGAGCTTCCGTTTTTGTTAAAGCTGATTGCCGTAGAAAAACCGCTTTCAATTCAAGTTCACCCGAACAAAAAACAGGCGCGCCAAGGTTTTGAGCGTGAGAGCGAAATGGGGCTTGAAATAGAATCTCCGGTAAGAAATTACAAAGATCAGAACAATAAAAGCGAGATAATCTGCGCCATTACCCCTTTTACCCTAATGGCTGGATTTAAAGATATAAAAGAAATATACGCTTCCTTAGGCGCGGTTTCAAGCGAGCAAACGGATCTTATTAAAAAATTAAACTCTCTTTATCCGCAGGATTCGGGCGTTTTTTCCCCCCTTTATCTCAACCTTATTACATTACAGCCGGGGCAGGGGCTTTTTATTCCGCCCGGCGTGCCTCACGCGTATATCAGCGGTTTTGGCGTGGAATTGATGACCAATTCCGACAATGTAATCCGAGGCGGCCTTACTCATAAGCATATTGATATTGACGAGCTAAAAAAAATAATGCCGCTTGTCCCCTTTGTTCCGCAAGTTATTACGCCTTCAGATGATACGCAAGTTTGTTATCCGCTGCCTGGAGAAAACTTTTCTCTTTTTTACATTCACGGCGGCAGCGTGCCTTTTAGCGAATGCGGCGTCGGAGTCTTCATCGTGACGGAAGGCGAATTGGAAATAGAAAACCAGTTTTTTAAAAAAGGCGAATCTTTTTATATTTCCCATGATAAAGACGCCCCTCTTTTGCTAAAAGGGAATTTTTCCCTGTTTGCCGCGTGTATAACGGGATAGGAATGAAAATACTAATAGACGCCGATTCCTGCCCAAAACCAGTAAGAGAGCTTGTTCTAAGAAGGGCGAAAAAACTTAAGCTTAGAATTATTTTTGCCGCTAACCGCCAGATTCCCCAAGCTGACGGGGCAGAGATGGAAATTTGCCCCATTAAGGAAAACTCCGCCGACGACCGCATAGTGGAGCTGTCAGTAAAAGGCGATCTTGTAATAACGCGGGATGTTCCTCTCGCGAAAAGACTGGTGGAAAAGTCGGTGTTAGTAATTGACGACCGCGGGAGGGTATTCACGGCGGACAATATTAACGAACTCCTTTCCATTCGCGACTTTAAAGTAGGACTTGCGGATAACGGGCTTGAAACGGAGAGAACGGCAAATTACGGGAAAAAAGAACTTAAAACATTCGCCGATTCGCTGGACAGGACATTGACTGCTATGCAGCGTCTTCAGGATACCGGTTCTGAGTCTGCTTAATGTTCGGAAGTATTTCAAAGAAAATATCAATTAGCTCCGGATCAAATTTTGAGCCGGCGAGTTTACGCATTTCGTCAAGCACTTCATTTTCGCTCCATGGTTCTTTGTATACCCGTTTAGAGCAAAGCGCGTCAAATACGTCGGCGATGGCGACAATCCTGCCCCCAAGGGGAATTTCTTCGCCTTTTCTTCCAAGCGGTTTTCCTTCGTCGTTTGTCCTTTCCACTTTGCCCGTGATGGGGTCAATCCAGCCCGGGTAACCTGTGCCGTCCCAATTTTCATGGTGGGTCAGCGCTATATCTCTCGCAAGTATGTCAACAGGAGAGCTTGTGTCACGGAAAAGGCTTGCGCCGTAAATGGTATGGTTCTGCATAATCTGATATTCTTCCGGCGTAAATCGGGCGGGTTTTTTAAGAATCATGTCCGAAATAGCCACCTTGCCCACGTCGTGAAGCATGGAGCTTATTTTTAATGAATCCCTGAATTTATCTTTTTCTTCAAGTGGAATCTTATGATGATATGCCCATCTGTCATAAATTTCAATCGCGTAACCGGCGACGCGGTTTACATGGGTGCCTGTTTCCTTTGGATCGCGCAATTCCGCCATTTTAATCATACGCAGGATCATCGCCCTTGTAAGGTACGCCCTTTGAAGGACCATAGTGGCGTTTGTCGCGAAATGCATAAGGATAACTTCATCATCCGTGGAAAACGGAATAATATTTCCGTCATTATCTTTCGCGTTGATAACCTGAATAACGCCCATCAGCTTTTTGTCCGTGGCGACTAGGGGAATAGTCAGAGTGGAGACCGTCTTGTACCCCGTGATTATGTCAAAATCAGAAAGAAATTTATACGGCATTTCAGGAGGAATGTTGTACATGTCGGGAATATTTATCAATGTTTTTTTAAGGGCGCAATAACCCGAAATTGATTTTTCATTAATTTGGACTGAAAATATCTTATAAATCATTTTTTGCCCGGGCGGCATATTCTTTTGAATAGTGTCATTTTGTGAATATTTAATTGATAATTTTTCAGTTACTTCTCCGTCATTTTCATCAGGTACAGTAATATAAATTGAGCCTGCGTCCGCGTGAACTACTTTTCTTGATTCAAAAAGTATCCTTTCCAGCAATAGCTCATAATCCTGTATCTGATTTAATTCCGAGTCCAGACGAATAATGTTCTTAAATTCAGTTTCATAACTCATATCCCCTCCAAAAGCAATCCTAAGGACGGCAACCCCCTTGTGTAAACTTCCATATAATAATATTTTATTATATAGAGGATATTTATTCAATGGGAGTAATAAAGACGGCTCTGGAAATAGCCCTGGAAAAAACCGAAAATGTTAAGGGTGACAAGTCGGGTATCGGCCAATTTGAGGTTAAAAAACGCGGTAAAAAACTGGCAAACGATTTTCTTGAGGGAGAAGTGGATTTAGCCGTTGAAATAAAGAAAACGCCCGCGCAGGACAGGGAAAGCTTAAAACAAGGGATTTTTGACGTTCTTGTCGCTCAAATTGCTCTTCCCGCAGTCAAAGAGGATGAAAAAAAGATAGAAAAGCTGGGTAAAGGGCTTTCCACCGTGATAAATAAGGGCGAATTTAACGAAATGTACAGGCAATTGACCATGCTTTTTGCCCAATACCTTAAAGAAGTTTCCCAATATGGGCAGATGATTAACCAGCAATACGCTCCAAAGCTCCGCCAGAAAGAAGAGGAATTATCACGCAGGTTAGGCAGGGAAGTCCGCATTGATCCTTTCCATGACCCTGAATTTGTCGCTTTTTATAACCAGAATATTAGCGCTTTAAAGGGCAATTATGAGTCTGTAGTGGCGCAAGCTAGGGAAGAAGCTAAACGTATGTTTGAAACGTAAATTTTTGTGGACATATTTTTAATCTGTTATTATAATGTTTTATTAATAAGCTAATTCCAAGGGGAGGGTATTATGGCTGAGCATATAATGCACAAAAAAGAGGCGAAAAAAGCGCCTCAAAAGTCGCTTAAAGAAAAACGCGAACAAAAGAAAGAAAAGAAAAAAAACAAAAGTGAATAGGATTTGTTCGAAAAATTTCACACAAAGATCACAAAGGTACAAAGATCACAAAGGAAGATCAGAGGGTTCTTGTCCGAAAGCTATGCGTGAGTTTCAAGATAAGATAACGGACAAAAACATTGCTCACTGCTCACTGCTCACTGCTCACTGGTTTTCATTCCCCTTTGTGTCCTTTGTGTGAGGTCTTCTGTCTTCCTTCATATTTATTTAATTAAGTAAAACTCCACTCTGCGGTTTTTCCACCAGTTGTCGCGGTCTTCGAAAGAGGCAATTGTTTTGGAGGAGCCTGCGCCGGTGGCGGTCAGCCTGTTTCGCGCGACGCCGTTGCGTACTAATAGGTCTACAATCGCGCTTGCCCTGGCTTTGCTAATGCGTATTGATTCAGGTTCTTCCCTGTCGCGCGCGGGGCCAATTGGCTGAGTGGGATTGGCGTGGCCCTCTACCTGCACCTTGTAATCGCGGAATTGGTTTAGTATCTGCGCGATGCGCTTTATTATTCGCATATTGTTGTCAACTACGTCCTTGGGCAGGCTTTCAAAGTCGGCGAAATTCGGCCTGAACTGGATTGAGGGGATTTGTATCCTCAGCCTGTCGCCGTCTCTGATTACAAGCACGTCAATGCCGATTCTGCCTTCCGTGGAACTTGTGTTTCCAAGAGCGTCGGTAGCGGTGTATGTATATGGATAGTACATCGCGGACTGAACAAGCTCTCCCTTGTCGCTCTTGCCGTCCCAGATAATTCTGCTTGACGGGCTGCCATGTCCTTCAATTTTTCGGAAAACCTGAGTAGCGCCGCTTTCTACAGGAGCGCGTATTTCTAAAGACCATGACGCTATGGGAGAAACGTCTTTTGCGGTAAGAGCGATAAACAATTCGTCGTTTTCACCGTCGTTGTCGGGGCTGAAATATTCAGGCGCGGTCGCGACTGTAAGTACCGGCCCTGTCACGTCTACTAAAACGGGAGAAGCCGACGCTTTTACTATGTCGCCCCTTGTGTAATTTACAGTGATCTCCGCCGTGAATAAACCTTCGCGTATTTGCCCCTGCTCATCAAGACCGTTCCAGCCTTGAACCATGGGAGCGGGAGAGTTTCCTGAGAATGTGCGCCGCGGGGTTCCCGCCTCGTCTTTTAATTCCAGTTTCCAACCGCTAATGCCGTCGTATAACAGAAGGCGGATTGTAAAATTGACCATATTGGAAGTTTGATTTTTAGCTGGCGCGATCGCTGAGACGGAAGTTGTTATAAACGCGCCGGCCTCCCTTGAGTCAAGAATGATATTTGTCAATTCCGCGCTTGCAGAATTTTGCGCCTTGTCAGTCGCGCTGATACGGAAAATGTACACTCCGTCAGGGGCAATTTGGCCTGAATCGGTTTTTCCGTCCCATACTACGGGTTTTGGCTCCCCGCTTTGAGTTTCAAAAGTTCTAATTTTCTGTCCTGTGGGATTGTATATCGCGCTTTCCCACGCATCTTCGCTTGAGCCTTTTGGAGTAATTGTAATAGTTCTGTTTCCGCCCTGAGCGCTCCCCGCCGAACCTTTGGGATCAAATATTTTCTGCGCGTCGGGAATTGGGTTTATAGTTATTACGGGAACCCTGTTCCTGATTACGGCTTCATAAACGGGAGTTACCGCCTTATTGCCCAAATTGTCAGCGGCGGTAATTGTAAACGTATACTTGCCGTCTACGGGCGCTTCCCCCGTGCCGCGAATTCCGTCCCAGATAATCGCGGGCGGGATGTCAATTTGCTTTTTAGGCGCGAATAGCCGCCTGAAAAATTCCTTCATATTAAGACGTTCAAAACGCTGTTCCTTGTTTTCAATAACGCGGACGACATTGCCTTCTTCGTCTTTTATTTCCACTGACCATGACACGACATAATTTTGATCCGTTATGCTTAAAGGGATTTCAAGAAGGTCGGCCTTGCCGTCGTGGTTAGGTGAAAAATAAGCGGTTTCAGGATACTTTATGCTTATCACAGGCGGCTTTTTATCCGCGACTCCGGCAAACCAGCTTACCCCGCCGCCAACCGCCGCGACTCCTTCGTATAATGGTTTAAAAGCAGTGCTTATCAACATGTCTCCGTCAGAAGGAAGCCGCCCTCCTACAATCCGCTCTCCCGTGGAAGGCAGCCTTATATTTACGCAAAGTCCGATTGCGGGAATTACAGGGAATGACACATTCTTATCGATTAATTCCCGCATGTTAAGCCCGCTGCCTCCAGGCCATGACACGTTAAGGGTGATAATCTCCGCTATTGTCATTTTTATTCCGGCTTTCCAGATTACGTTAATATACGGAGGATAGAAAAGAGAGGGGAATCCAATATCGGTGGCGAAGCTTAAAGTCAACGGGTCTTTTTTATTATCTTTTCCTTCTATATGAATAAGGTCGAATGAAACGCCGCCGATGGCGGTAAGCCATGTCGGGAAATAACTTACCCCGAGGCTTCTAAGGACTACGCCAACCGTGAAATTTTTCAAAAAGCCAAGATTGCCGGTATTGTATCTAAAACCGATATCTCCTGAAATTGTCATTGCCGCGCCAAAGCCGAAATTTAAGCCAAGCCCAAGCGACATACCCGGATACAGTTCCTTTGCCGCGAATAAATTGCCCCCAAATGTCGGATTTATGGGGAAATTATCAAATTGATCTTCCTCGAAACCGCCTATGTACCTTATGGAACCGCCGAAAACCCCGGCTTTTGTCGGGAATAACGCGCCTACGGAAATAGACTGCATGTATCCGTCTTTTTCATCGCCCGGCAATAATTTTGGAATTGCCAGATAGCTTGCGTCAAATACCATTCTGTCGGCATCCCCGCCCTGGGCAGGATTAAAGGCGCTTACGGGCGCTCCGCCCTGAGTGGTGGTAAAACCGTCGGCGGAAACAGACGCGCTGAAAAGATCCAAAACCGCATCGGCCCCCTGTGGCGAACGGTCAGGATCGGCATAAAGCCACCCCGAAAAAAGCGTTAAAATTGCAAGAAAAACAGCCGTTTTTCCGATTGTCGTTTGTCCCCTCATATTTACCTCACTTTATTAATATAGAAAAAATACAATTAATTTGGTATAGTTTCAATATGAGTAACCTTTTGGGTTTTTATTTGTTTTATAATAAAAACAAAGGAATTTTAAAATAATGAAAAAACAGATAAAACAAGCGGTTGTTTTGTTCATTTTGACGCTTATTTGCGTTTCCTGTTCAAGCAAAAAATCGAAAACAGCCGTCTATGAATTTACGGAAATCAGGCGCGGGAATTTGGAGCGTACTGTGTCTTCCAGCGGGACAATTAACCCTGTCGCCACTGTAAAAATTCTCCCGCGCATGAGCGGCAAAGTGGAAGCGGTCTATGTCGATTATAACGACACGGTTAAAAAAGGGACGGTTCTAGCCCAGCTTAATACCGATATGCTCCGCCTTCAAAGGGATCAGCAGCAGGCGGCTGTTCAAAAAGCGCGCGCCAATTATGAATTGCAGGTGATCAATTACCGCAATCAGGAAGCGTTGGCGCAAAGGGATCTGATCTCCGAATACGAATTAAAAACGTCAAAGACTTCTCTTGATAACCAGAGGGCGGATCTTGCCGTAGCCGAGGCGAATTTAAGAGTTATAGAAACGGAGATAAATCAATACGCGTATATCACGTCCCCCATTGACGGCATTGTGCTTGACAAAAACATTAACGTTGGCGATACGGTAGTCGATTCCGCGAATAATAATTCAGGCAGTATTTTTACCATTGCTGAAAATTTGCGCGAAATGCAGATAGAGGCGATGATAGGGGAGCTTGACATAGCTTCGATATTCAAGGGGCAGGAAGTGCGCTTTACGCTTGAAAGCCTTCCCGGGCGAAAATTTTCCGGCATTGTGGAAACGCTGAGGATGGTTCCCGTCGTGTCGAATAACGTAGTTTCATATACGGTTATTATCAACGTGGAAAATAAAAGCGGCTCCCTTCTGCCTGGGATGACATGCGCCGTGGACTTTATCGTGGAAAAGACTGAAAATGCCCTTCTTGTTCAAAATGCCGCCCTGCGTTATCAGCCAACAAGCCTTAGCGCGGAACAAATTTCCGATTTGGTTTTTAACGCGAGCCTTGAAAATATGAATGAAGAACAAAAACAAGCCGCCATTGAAGCAAGGGAAAAGCAGAAAAATGATCCTCAGCAAAATCAAAATCAAGGAGCAAACAGTAACAGCCAGGGGCTTTCACAAATTATGATGGGGCCGCAGCCTACTATTAGAATGGGCGGCGGCGGCAGGTCGCTTGGCGGCGGACAGGCTTCTGGAGGCGGAGGTCAGGGAAGCCAACAGCGCGTCCGCGCTATAGCGTGGCGTAATCTTTGGTTTTTTAACAGCGAAGGCAAGTTAGAAGTAGTGCAGGTGCGAACCGGCATTAGCGACGGTACGTCAACTGAAATAATGGTGCCGGACGATTTTGAAGGCAGACAGGTAATTTTAAGGGAGAAAATTTAGTGTCTGTCATTGAAATGCGGGGGATCAAACGCGAATACAGAATGGGCGGGAAGCAAGGCTCTTCTAAAGACGATTCAAACGTGGTAGTCGTCCGCGCCCTTCGCGGCGTGGATTTTTCCGCCGAAGAAGGCGAATTTGTTTCCGTTATGGGGCCGTCTGGTTCCGGTAAATCAACTTTAATGAATATTCTTGGCTGCCTTGACAAGCCTTCGGGCGGTACCTATACCCTTGACGGAATTGAAACTTCCACTTCCGATTCTGACACGTTCGCGTATATAAGAAACCGAAAAATCGGTTTTGTGTTTCAATCCTTTAATTTATTGGCTCGCACTACGGCTCTTGAAAACGTGGAACTGCCTCTTTTTTACCGCCAGCGGGAAAAAGGCGAAAAACGCCGCCTTTTTAAAGGCGATTCGTCCGCCCGCAAAGAGAAAGCGGTCGCCTCGTTACGCGAAGTGGGCTTGCAGGAGCGCATGGATCATTTCCCGTCCCAGTTGTCGGGCGGGCAGCAGCAGAGGGTGGCGATAGCAAGGGCTATCGTAAACGATCCGGCTTTTATTCTTGCCGATGAGCCGACAGGCAACCTTGACACAGGCATGAGCATGGAAATTATGGGGCTTTTTCAGCAGTTAAACGACATGGGCAAGACGATTATCATGGTAACGCACGAGCCTGAGCTTGCAGTTTACACAAAGAGGATAATCACCCTGCGCGACGGGCAGTTGGTCAGCGATAAACCGGTAACAAAAAGGCGCAACGCCCTTGAAGACCTGGCTTCATGGAACAATGAGCATGACAAATTGGAAAGGGATGGCGCGTAACATGAATATAATGCAGCTTTTTCATACCTGCGTCCGCTCCATTCTCCGTAACCGCATGAGAAGCCTTTTGACATCTCTTGGAGTAATCATCGGCGTAGGCTCCGTAATAACGATGGTCGCCCTCGGTGAAGGCTCTCAAAAAGCGATTGAAGACCGGATAACCGCTATGGGAACCAATTTATTGCAGATAACGCCGCGCCGTCAGGCGAACAGATCGGGGCAGATGGTGATGACGCGCATTAACGCCTTCACAAAAAATGACATTCAAAAACTGCGCGATGAATCCAGTTTCGCGGTCGCGATTTCCGGCGTTATCCAAAACTTTTCAAATGTTACGGGAAGCCAGGGGAACACTCAGGTTTCAGTTCAGGGAGTGGAACCGGAGTTTTTTACCGCGAGGAATTGGACTATAGGGCAGGGAATTTTCTTTGATGATGAAGATATGCGGCTGCGAAACAGGGTGGCGGTTATGGGCGTCACTACGGCAAAAAATTTGTTTGGAGACGCTAATTCGGCGCTTGGGGAACAGATACGGATAGGAACCAATTATTTTTTGGTTATCGGAATTCTTGAAAGCAAGGGGGCGGGTCTTGGCGGCAATGATCAGGATGATACTATAATGGTTCCGCTTGATACCGCCATGACGCGCCTTACAAATTTACGCACGGTGAACCAGATTGTTATGAGCGTCGTAAGCAAAGAGTACATGGAAGCGGCGAAAAAAGAAACGGAGTATATTCTGCGCGAATCGCGGAGAATTCCAGAAGGCGCCGCTTCAGATTTTGAGATAATGAGCTGGGCTGATATAATTGACATGGCGTCCGCCACTTCAAGAACTTTAACCACGCTGTTAGCGGCCATCGCAGGCATATCGCTCTTAGTCGGCGGCATCGGCATTATGAACATTATGCTGGTCTCCGTTACTGAGCGCACCCGCGAAATCGGCATTAGGATGGCGGTGGGCGGGCGCAAAAAAGACATTCTGCTCCAGTTTCTTACCGAATCCGTAATACTGAGCCTTATGGGGGGCATTCTAGGCATCGGTTTGTCCGTTCTCGCGTGCAGAATACTGACTATGAGGGGCGCTTTTACGGTTATTAATCCATTTATTGTTTTAGTCGCCGTTCTTTTTGCCGCGTTTGTCGGCATCATTTTTGGATATTATCCGGCGCTGAAAGCCGCGCGGCTGTATCCGATAGACGCTTTGAGGTACGAATAATGAAAAAAATAGCGGTTATAATTTTGTTTTTGTTAGCGAATAAAAACGCGTTTTCGCAGACTGTAAATCTTGAACAGGCGCGAACTTTAGCCCTCGCGAACTCAAGCTCTCTTGCGAGGTACGAGTCCGCGATACGCAGCAGCATCCTCGACGAAAAAAATCAACTGTACTCCATGCTGCCTCAGATTTCGGCGGATTACAGGGCGACGATGAGTTATTTAAGGAATTGGGAATTTATCAATCCTATAGACGCTTTTACTTCGGGGGTGTCTTTTTCAATTACTCAAATAATTTTTCAAGGCGGTAAAAGTTTTATTAATAAAGCGATAAGCGGCATCGCGACTGAGAGCGTAAGAAAAGACGCGCAGGCGGAGTACTTCAATACGCTTGATTCAGCGGATAACGCTTATTACGCGGTCTTGGAAGCGGCCGCCGCCCTTGAAGCCGAAGAAGTGTCTTTGCAGACGGCAGTCCTTACGCTTTCTATAGCCGAAGTGCGACAGTCAAGCGGGATGATTAACCGCGGCGATTACCTTAAAGCGCTTGCTGATAAAGAGGCGCGTGAAAATTCCCGCAATCAGGCGCGGCGTAATCTTGCTTTGTGCATGGCAAAATTTAAAACAATAACCGGCGCGCAAACGGCTCAGCTTGCACCTATTGAATTTTCAACGTATGAAGACGCTCTAGCGTATCTTTCCGCGATTACGGATGAAAAAGCCGACGCGTTATACGCGTATTTTTGGAATATAATGGCTTCTGATAATCCTTCGCTTGCGAAGGCGGCTCTTGGCAATAAAAGGGCTGAAATGAACTATAAGCTTTCTCAAAGAGATTACGCGCCCACTATAAGCGCAACTATTTTTTCCTCTGAGTTTGGCTATTCTGTCGCGAACGGTTTTAATTCTTCATCTAACGGAGGAATTTCAATCAACGGCAGGATACCGGTGGATTTTTGGGTGCTTGGCAACCGTCTTGAAAAAAGCAAAATCGCGCGCGATACCGAAGCGGTTAATTACGCGAATACGCAAATTTCTTTAGAGCAGGAACTTTTAACCGCGCTTTCAAACGTTTTTACGCAGGCGGGTTCCGTCATTTCCCTGCGCCGTTCCCTTGAATACACGGAATCGCATTTTAATTATGTGATGGAACGCTACCGTCTTTCTCAAAGTTCTGTAGCGGATTTAAATGACGCGACATCGCTTTTTATCTCAGCCAGAAACAGCCTAAACCGCGCCACTTACAGTTTTTTGCAGAGTATTTCGCGTATCAGGTCCCTGTGCGCGATGGATGACGAGGGGCATCTTTTAAATATTTTATCCGGCGATTTCCTTTAACCTTTCGATAATGTTAAGGTGCTGTGTGCAAGTCTGTTCGCATAACCCGCATGCCGTGCATTTTGCCGCGCCCGCCCTGTCAAGGCTCCAGTGCCATTTTAACCTGTCGCCAATCGGGTCTTTGTTGTTTTTATCGAGTAATTTCTGGTTGTACGCGTCCATGTAACATGGAATCGATATCCCCTCTGGGCAATTGTCGCAATACGCGCATCCCGTGCAGATGCCTTCAAACGAGGTTTGCGCTTTCGCGATTGTTTCTTCAAGTTCCGCCTTTGTCCGGGGCTTGTAATCTTCCATCGCCTCCAGCGCCTCGCGCAAATGTTCGATTGTATCAAAGCCGACAAGCGTATTTGTTATTTCAGGATGATCCCAAAGCACTCGAAGCGCCGCCGCGACAACGCTCTCGCCCTTTCTGCAAATAAATTTAAATAGCTCAGGATGTTGCGGTATTACTCCGCCGCCAAGCGGGTTCATAATAACGGCGCCAAGTTTTTTCTTCTTGATAGCGTCAAACGCTTCCCGTCTCGCGCTGAAATTATACGCTGAGTACCCGAACAACACGCCTTCAAAAACTTCTTCCATCAATAATTCTTTTATTTCATCTTTCATAAGGTGGCTTGAAACGCAAATGTGGCGGATAAGCTTCTCTTCTTTAAGTTTTATAAAAGTTTTTAAAATGCCGTCTTTTTTCCTGTTTTCCCAATTTTCCAAACTCAATATGCACCATATATGATAAAAGTCAATAAATTCAATATTCATGCGTTTAAGCTGATTGTCAATTTCCCTGCGAATCCCGCTCTCGGTGCTTTCAAAAGTTTTAGTCGCGCTTAAATAGGGCAGTCCCCGCTTTCGCATTTCCGCGAATCCTTTGCCAAAGACGGTCTCGCTTCTTGTCTCAAAGTACCCGGGCGCGGTGTCGAAGTAATTTATCCCGCCTTCCGCGGCGGCGACCATCAGACGGACGCACTCGTCGTGGTCGTCTACGTTTTTAAATCTCATTCCGCCGAAGCCTAAGAGGGAAACTTTTTCGCCGGTTTTGCCGTAGGGTCTGTAAATCATAATTACTCCTTTATTTATTGTATCAGAAATTTATAGGAAAAGACTACACACGAAGATCACAAAGAGACAAAGATCACAAAGGGGTATTAGGGGGTTTTGTCCGTAATCTTATTGAGTTTCAACAGGGCATTGGGTGACACCTATATTATTGGTGTTTCCCTATGTATCTAGCGATCATAAAAAGAGAAATACTTATAAGCATTAATGAAATAGTAACTATTATTTGAAAAAACATATCAACCTCCAATCCATTGTCTTATTATGTCAATAGTGCCTAAAACACTGAGAATGCCTACGCCCAGAGCGACACCTTCTAAAATCTTTGCAAGTACTTTTTTGGGTTTTTGCATAATCTCAAGTATCTTGTCAACGCTGTCCCTCAATGCTTTAAGATTATTACTGTCTTCCCTTTCCATATTCATCATCATAAACTACTTACATTGTTTTTTCAATAGTAGATTTTAATTGTATTTTTAGTGGTCATGTCAGCCTGTTCGACTGTACTTTTATAAGTGTCACCTTTTTACAAAACATTTATTCCAAATTTTCTCTCGCAGAGGCGCAAAGGCGCGAAGTTGTTGTTCGTAGGATCATCGTTTTTCCTTCAATATTTGTAGTCAAAATGATATATCTTGATCAACAATGAGCTATCGGACAACAACTTCGCGCCTTCGCGCCTCCGCGCCTTTGCGAGGAGTTCTTTTTGAAAAAATTTCAAAATTTTGTGTAACCTCACGCCTACTTAGTGGTTTATTAATAAATACTTCCCAAAATACGCTAATAGGCGTAAAATTGTCTTTGTAAGGAGATTACGGCGAATGAAAAAGTTTGTTTGCGTTCTTGCGGTTTTGACGGCTTTGCTTGCGGATATTGCGGCTCAGGATGTGGTTGTGTTCCCGCAGTTGGGGCATACAGATCAGGTAAATTCCGTAGCGTTCAGCCCTGACGGTAAAACTGTTGTTTCAGGATCAGATGATAATACGATAAAACTTTGGGACGCAGGTACAGGCCGTGAGATCCGCACCTTGTCGGGTCATTCAAGTAGGGTGAGTTCCGTAGCTTTCAGCCCTGACGGTAAAACCGTTATTTCAGGCTCTTATGATAATACGATAAAACTCTGGGACGCAGTTACAGGCCGTGAGATCCGCACCTTGTCGGGTCATTCAAATGATGTGACTTCCGTAGCGTTCAGCCCTGACGGTAACACCATTATTTCAGGCTCCTCTGATAATACGATAAAAATCAAGGACGACGCTACAGGCCGTGCGATCCGTATTCTGTCCGGTCA
>NZ_BDHE01000010.1:0-56398 GCF_054786175.1 Treponema sp. R8-4-B8 | reverse complement strand
GATCCGCAGTTCAATCGCTCCGTAATCCGTATCAGCGTCAGGCGTTCGTATGCCAACTGTAAATTTTTTAGCCCCGCCGTCACCAAAATCAACGCCGTAAAGCGCGAGCCAGTCGCCGGTATCAATACTGGTTACAAGCATCTGATTGCTTGCGTCGGCCAACGGTCTGGTATAAATACCGCCCTGAATGCCGATAGTTTCAGCCTCATTTTGAATGTACGGGTCAAGATACTCTGCCTGTTCAACTCCTTTACGCGTCATAACTACAGGCGGTATGGAATCATTTGGGTTTATTGGCATGTTGTCAATAAAAGGAGAGCGCATCCTTGTAACGCCCATAGCTTCTCCCGCCTTTTGGGTGTGGTATATCATATACGTCCCGCCTTTAAACTCAAACATGGCATGGTGGACATTGGTATCAGTCGAGCCAAGCTGCGTTGCCGCAGTGGTTAAAACATTTGCACGTTCGCCAAACCCGCTCAAAGGTCCCGTGGTAGATTTCATATAGGAAATTGAACCGCCTCCCGTGTTAACGCTATACGAAAAATAGTAAACGTCGTTGATTTTTTTCATATCGCTGGCTTCAAACAGGTAAGGCACCTTCCAAGCTTCTGGATCTTGGGCAAGGCTTATCATGTCGTTGCCAAGTTTTACACGGCGCGCGTTCCCGGGATCTTCGCCGGATCCGCCGCCGCCGAAAAACAGATACGCCTGACCGTCATCATCAATAAAAACGCTCGGATCAAAAAGCCATGTAACCGCATCACAGGTTGGAGTATCGCGGTCTATCAGCAATTTGTTCAGAGGTGAAGTCCACGGGCCGGCGGGGCTGTTTCCAACAACAACGCCGATACCGTTCCCGCTATTTGCCCAGTATAAAAAGAACCTTGGCTTTCCGCCTACTATTTTCCATGCCGCAGTCGGCGCCCACGACGCGTTAACGCCTTCTATATTTACCAGCGGATTCCAATCCGTAACAAGCGGGTTGGTATTTTCAGGACCGGCAATATTCACCGCGCCGTGATCCGTCCAGTTTGCCAAATCCAACGAAGAAACGACGCGGATGCCCTGAATACCTTTGGCATACGAAGGAGAACCGCTTAAAGCGCCGTCGCTGCCGTACTCCAGAGTGTCATTGCTCATGTACACATATAACCGCCCGCTATATGTTAATACGTTGGGATCGGCGCCAAAAGCCTGAGTGAACAGCGGATTTCTGTGCCCCCAGATTTTCCATGAATTTGACATATCCGCAGGGAAGCCCCCGGATATGTCAAACAGAGCCGCCAATTCCTGCGCTGACGGCTGATCTTCCAAAATTGACACATTACCGCTTGGGGTATTGTCACTTTCGTTTGAACAGGCGGTAAAAGCGAAACATAATACTACTGCCAGTCCTATAAACATAATTTTTTTCATATGTTTCTCCAAGAAAAATTACATCTGTCATCATGCAAATGAGCTAATTGTTAAAAAGTGAATACCGTCCGCAGGTTTATTTTCTGCGTTTGTTTATTATTTACAGGGTCAAGCGGCTCATTTTCAAAGGAGTATACAAAGGCGACATAAGTGTTGGGCGCGAAGGTCGCCCTTATCTGCGGTTCAACATTCCAGAATCTGTAGGGAACGTCTTTAATCGATACGTCTCCGGCGTCTATACGGAAATTGAACGCCGCGCCAAGACTTAACCAGTCTAATATATTGTAGTAAAAACTGACCCTGGTATGCAATTCGTTGTACTTAACCCCTATATGATAACCAACGCGCAGTTGCGCGGTAAAATTCCGAGGCGCCCATTGCGCGTAGAACCAGTTAGTGTAAATCCTTGTCACCAGGTCATCGTCTTCGTTTTCCGTGCCTATGCCCCTCCACCAGCCGTTAACCCAGATTGAAAGACCGTCTACCACTTTTCTTAAAGCGCGTTCTTCCAACCGGTACATCATTTCCATGCCTTCGTTCACATTATAAACGTCCGATTCCCCGTCCAACCGATAACAAAAACGCCCGTGGAAATAGTCGTTGGTATATGAAATTCCAAGTACCGATTCCATCAGAATGTCGGTAAGGGTATTTTTTTCCGGGTAATAATTAGCGTTATTCCATGTGTTCAATACAAAACCGATATTCAGACCGGGTAAAATCTTGGGTTTTATTTCAGTCCGCACGCCTATCTGATTATCCAATTCCTGCCAAATATCGGGACCGCCCGCCGCCCAAGGTGATTCACCAAGCTTGCCGGCGACTATCCGCAGTTGTTCGTCAATAAAATTGCCGTATGCAAAAGCAAATGCCCACTGATTCGGCTGACTCATAGACCATGCCGTCTGCTCAAAGCGGACTTTCATGCCGATGATGTCCTTTTTCATGTGCAGATTCATCCTGAAACGCCCTTCGTTTGGACCTGCGTCATCATTGTTATGTATTCTTGCTTTTTCTTCAACCTTGTCAGGAGTTTCAACTTTTTCCCAGTAAAGACCTGTCTTCATCTCACCGGAAACTTCCAATGTTTGAGCGTATATGCCCGCTGTGAACAGTAATGCAAAAACAGCCATAAGTATTATTTTTTTCATTTATATCTCCTATATAGTGAGTGGGGAGTGGGGAGTAGGTTATTGTTAGTAGACTGTGCTTGATAATAACAAGCACAGCTTACAGACAAACCCTATTTCCCACTCCCCACTCTCAATTCTCTTACTTCGCAAACTTTATAGACACGATACTGTTAGCCGGTAAATAGAAATCTGCCGTTTTTCCGTCGCTCGCTAAAACAACAAGATGAGGCGCATGCCTATTACCCGTACTGTCCGAGATAATAGCGCTGGCGTACTGCGCATCGCCAAAATCCGCCGGGAGGTTTACCCTGATATTCTGCCCTTCCGCATCTGCGGTGGTGCGCTTGTCGTATATTACCAGGCTGATGGAATCTTCCCGCTTCTTTTCAGGCACCTGTTTTTCCCAATAGGATGCGGGATTTGCTTTTCTACGGAAAGCGGATGCTTTTACTTTAATGCTGCTGCTGTAGCCGGTAGTAGAGTTATTGTCACTGGTATTGCCGACTGCGGGATGGCCGGTAACTGTGGCGGGAACCCGTACTGTGTCGGTGGCATATTTTGCCCAGTGGGAAAGAATATAGCCGCGCGGCAGAATTTCATTGTTGACGGTTCCGAATGCGTTATCGCCAATAAAACAGTAGAAGCGTTTTAAGTACCACCAAACAAAAGCGTTTACATTGTCACATCTGACATCGTTGTCAACCGCATCAGCGAAAACCCATACAAACTCCCATTTGGAATCCTGTTCATAATTTCCTTCGCCTGAGTTAATATTCCATTCAGTCATCCAGACTTCTTTTCTGTTGTTATCGTTATCCGCTTGTACCGCCGTGTAGGAATTGCTATGGTTTCCATAGGTATGAAAAGCGTAAATGTCAATTGCCGCGTGTGCTGTGGGGTTATCCCTGGCAGCATTATTCCATGTAACGTTTTGATGCGCTTCACCGCTCATGACTTTTACGGATTGCGGGTTAACACTGTCATTCGGGTTAAGCGCTTTTCCTCCGCCGTATCCTGCTACGCCTGTCATGAATTTGCCTATTCCGCTAGTAGTGAAAAAATCCACCTGTTGCTGGCTAGTCCATTCGCAACCCGCGTAAGACGCCGGCCATGACGGCTCATTCTGAATGGAAATCGCATAAATAGGCGCACCGTAACTGGCCATGCTCCGGGCGTAATTTTTAAGATACTCCGCATAATCCCTATAATGTACGGGCAACAGATACGAAGGAGCGGTACCGGCTTCCGATTCGTTCACTTTCCACTCCGGAGGCGGGGTCCACGGGCTTGCCAACACATAGCCGCCGTACTTGTTCACCCGCTTGACAACTTCAAGGTACGTTATCTGATTGTTCATTTGAGGTTCAACCTCGCCGTTTATAACATCTTCCAGAGGTTTCGGCCAGATCATAATACGCAGTATATTAAAGCCCAGTCCGGTATCCGGATTGAACATAGTATCTATATCCTTGAGTTCCATATACCGCGCGGGTGCGCCGATTGCAAAAGCGTTGGACATTCCTCCAAAACCTCGGACATACTGTTGGTTTGCATTTGTTATATTAACGGTTACTGCCGGAGCCGCTTCCGCCGCGTCAAGAATTCTAACCCGGGCAGGATTACTTGTATTTGTTCGGGGCGCAGAACCTGTTTTTGTATTGGTAACAACAGCATAGTAAAAATTTTCCGTTTTGCTTCCGAGTTGCGGAGGATAGGAGGCGTTTTTAGCGCCAGTTATCTCTGTACCGCCGGTATTTGAGAACGTTGTATTTTCATACCACTGATACGTTATGGCTCCGCCGTCGCTTGCAGAGGCTTGTACTCTCAAATCCCTGATTGTGGCACCGGACACATAATCACCGCTAGTCGGGTGTATGCTGATAATCGGTAATGCCGACGTTCCGCTTGTGCCGGGATTTGAATTGTCCTCGGCGGGAGGAGTACAGGCGGTAAATAATAACGCTAATGCTAATAAAGGTATTAGCGCAAATAAAAACCCGTGTTTTCTCATATTATTCTCCTATTCCTTACTTGCTTTCAACGTTACAATGCCGAAACTCTTGACATTCTGGTACGCCTGGCTAGTAACGCCGTTCCATGTGAGAATGCCGTTACGCGTTGCCGCTATCGCGCAGGCGTTGACCTGCAGTTCAAGGCCGATTTCCGCTCCGTCTATTACCTTGTTGTCCGCGCCAAAAACTTGGTCATCATCGGTTCCGTAATGTACCCACGGAACCCTCATTATAACCACATAACCAATTTCTTTACCATCGCCATTCTTCTTTACCCATGTGCTAACCTTTTTATCAATTTGAAACTTGGTTATAGGATTGAAGGTTGTGGGAGCGTTACCCTTTTCGCCTGACAGCCATACCGTGCCGTCCGCGTTGGGCAATCCTGAACGGTACTGGTTGCCGTAGTTACCGGTTTTTTGGGCCTGCCACCGTTCGTTAACGAAGAATTCAACCGAATCGCGCGTATGAGCGTCACTGGGAACGGAATTACCTGTAACCGTAACATCAGTGCCGGGAGTATATGTAGACGAATCGCCTGAGACTGAAGCAGAACGGACTTTCGTTGCTCCTGTTTCAGATTCCTTATAATCCTTAAAGTCTATATCCCAGTACGACCAGAGTCCGTCATCGTCCCAGAGGACTTTTGCCCTTGCGGTCGTATGCCGTCCGTAATCAAATCCAAACCACGCGTTATACGATTCCGCAGTGTTAAGCCGGCTGACATCCAGCCAGCCTTTCATATCGCCTTCGCCTTCATCCGTAAAGTAAGCCGCTTCATTCCAGATTGGATCGATGTATTGCTCGGAAGAAGCTTTAATTGTAGGAGTGCCTTTATAAACGACCCCATAGCTTTTGGCGATGAACCGTACCTGGTACCAGTTGGTGGTACCTTTGTTAGCTGATGTTACCTTGATAATTAAATCAGACGCGTCCGGCGGGAATTGATAGGGTGATGTTCCGTCATAAGCGGTTGGTTCAGGATAAATAACAGAGGTTGAGGCAGCGCCCCTTGGGGGGGTTCTCGCCCACACAACAGTGGCTTCCTCATCGTTAGCTTCTATAACTACCGTAAAACCTTCTTCGGGCATCTTTCCATCCGCCTGGCAGGTACCACGTTGGGTAGAACCAGCAACGCCCCAGTTGCCATTACCCCAACTAGTACGGGGGGTTCCAAGACTGTCTGCATCTGATTCGCCAATTTTCACGTTTTTCAATGTCGCGTCACGTCCGATTTGAACTTCAATCTTATAGTAACTGATGTTCACTTGGTTTTCCGCAGTTACTTTGACAAATAAATAATCACCGTCGGCAAACGTATGGGTGTTATTAGTGGCGGCAAACGTGCCGTCTGCAGAAAATGCGTATTCTACAGTCGCGGTATTAGCACGAGGAGTTCCCACAATATTAGCATCAGTTTTTTTTGCATTACTCAGGCTTAACTTCCCGATATTTGTGATTTCATCCAATGTGACTGCCGGTGTGCCAAGTTCCGCAGTCACTTCCGCTACAGTCAGCGTACTTAATTGGCTATTAGCGTTCTTCAGCTGTATGTCAAAACGGTAATAATTAACGGTCTTCCCGTCCTCAGACGTTACCCGGATATACAAAGCCTGTCCAACGGAAATATCAAGGGTACTATTGGAATCAAATGCCGACGGTTTATCATAACCAGATGCCAAACCGTATGCCGCTTTTGCGCCGGCGGAAATTACAACATTTACTTGTACGCCTGCTAACTCTGAAGTATCGTTTAGCATTACAATTTTCGTATATTCAGTGTCGTAAAAATCATCATCATTCCATAAGCTGACGGATATGGGTGATGGAACATCTACAGCAGCGCCTTTAACAGTGATACTGGTAAGTTTCGCCTCAGTATTGTTCGACGAATCGCCGCAGCTTATCACAAAGCTTGCCGCGAGCGCGAGCGTCATAATAAAGACGGTCATTATCGCGGCGGATTTAAACATTTTGTGGTTTTTCATAAAATCTCCTTAAGATTTTTATAAGATTTATTAGGAATACTGTCCCGGACAGCCGTAAATTAACAAATACGCGATATGTTATTGTCACATAAAAAGCGCCTGATATCAAAGAAAGGGTAAATAATGCGTACTATGGATGTTACTATACATAACTAAATGATAATCATCAATGTAAATACTACATTTTATTGTATATATTAAATAATATTAACCTTAATACGGAAATGTAAAGTTGAATAAAATCAAAAAATATATATATACTATACAATCATATATAAATTAAATTTTAATATTTATTCTTTGGAGGAAATCATGAAGAAAATAACAAGCGAAGATTTTGTACCAAGAATATTTTATAGCGTTTTTAGAAAATGTCAACTTAAATGGCAGTTGCGTCCGCATTTTGTTGAACATTATGATATAACATATATTATTAAGGGAAACGCCCGTTATACAATTAATGGAAAGGATCATGAGCTAAGTCAAGGTGATCTTGTCTGCCTGTCCGAAGGCGTTGAAAAAGCGGCTGTAACATATCCTAAAAGCCTGATGCATTGTTTTTCCGTCAATTTTGATTCGCTTTACCCGTCATTTAAATATCCACCGCCGTCATTTCCAACTGTAAGCAATATCGGTCTTAGGCAGGATTTAATCGACTTGTTCAGGGAACTTACGATATGTTGGAATAATCAACAGGAAGGTTATAAAATGAGAAGCCGCGCCTTGCTTATGCTGATTTTGCACCGTCTGTCCGAAATTCTCATATACGAAATTGATAACATAACGGGAGATTACCGTATAAATAAAACAACTAATTTCATAGCGATGCATTATTCGGACAGTCTCACGGTGAAAGGTCTTGCCGAGTTGGTTCATTTGGATGAAGTTTACTTTGGACACTTGTTCAAACAACAAACCGGGAAAACGGTACACCAGTACATCACGCAGATACGGATACGAAACGCCGAAAATATGCTGCAAAGCGGCAGTTACAAAGTGTACGAGGTTGCCGAACAATGCGGCTTTAGCGATGTTATTCATTTTTACAAGGCGTTCAGGACGCTTCGCGGATTTCCACCGTCAAGATGTATACCAAGGAAATAAAAGGAATTAAATAGAAGAAATTAACCACGGAGTACACGGAGTTACACGGAGGAAGAGAAGATTTTCGGACTTAAACTCCGTGCAACTCCGTGTACTCCGTGGTTTTTATTTCTTTATTGCTTTTTTTATACCGATAATATAATTATGAAAAAGGCATTTTCTTTTCCCGTATTCTTTTATGTATTTACGGTTATTTTAGCGCTTATTATCAGTTGCGCGAGTACTGCCGCCGGTAAGCGTAAAGAGGCTCCCGAAGGCGAAATATCTCCTGTTTGGGGATTGTTACAAAAAGGCGATGAGAGCGCCAAATCATATTTTCAGGGTGAAGTCGACGTTAACGCGTCTGATCCTGCCGGAAGAACTCCAATTTTCTACGCGGTGGAAAAAAAAGACGCGCAGCTTGTGAGTTTTTTCCTCTCGCATGGGGCTAACCCCAATGTTGTCGATAATGAAGGACAAACCCCTCTGGGATTGTGCCTTAAAAATAATGATCTTAAAATAGCGGAATTGTTAGCTGCAAACGGCGCCGATATTCACAAACCAATACCATTCGCGGAAAACGCGTCTGTCGCGATTCTCGCGCTGGAAACAAATCCTATGATTTTTACGGCAATTTTAAATCCCGTGACAATTAACTCGACGGACGCTACGGGAAAAACAGTTCTTCATAAAGCCGTTATTATAGGCAATATGAACGCCGTAATGGAAATATTGGCGTCCACTTCCTCTTCCACAGCCTTAATCAATAAAAAAGATAATGATGATAAAAACGCTCTTGACTACGCCCTTTCAAGAGCGGATTCCAGAACTCATATCGCGATAGCCGAACATTTGATATTAGCTGGCGGCTACTGCGATAATCCCGTATTTTCCTACTTTGGCCCAGCCGTCCGCAGCGCGAATTATAATATCCGCAGAAATGAAGGGCTTGCGCCTATTCATTATGCCGTAATGGATAACCACACCGGTCTTGTGATATTCCTGCTTGAGAAAAAGATTGATCTGAATATAAAAACCACATCAGGTGCTACGGCTCTTCATGAAGCGGTAAGAATAGGAAATATTGACATTATTTCCATGCTTGTTAATTCAGGCGCCGATGTCAACGCGACAGACGCAGGCGGAAATACTCCTCTTCATGTCGGCATTCCCCCTGACGCGTATTTAAACGTCTTAGCCTTGTTAGTTTCCAGAGGAGCCGACGTCAATCTTCGCGACGAACACGGCGATACGCCCCTTCATATAGCCGTTATGTTAAATCGTTCTCCTGAATCCGTCAAATTATTATTGACTTCCGGAGGAGACGTGCACATCAGGAATATAAACGGAAAAACGCCGCTGTATATCGCCGTTCAGGAACGCCGTACTTTGTTAATCCCGCTTTTAATAGAATCCGGTTCTGAAATATTCGCATTTGATAATAATGGAGTAACGCCTTTTGAAATATCCGCAAAGGCGAATGACGGCACATATAATTTATTAATTACTAAAGAGACTGTTAATCAAAGGGACAGTTCCGGAAATACAATGCTTCATTCCGCGGTTATTAACCGCGCCCAATCCGAACAAATAGGACGCATACTTGACCAGCACGCACTTGTTGATTCAAGAAACAGGGACGGAGATACGGCGCTTCATATCGCCGTAAGGACAAATCAGAGGGAAACAGGCGAATATTTAATTGTCCGAGGAGCTAGTATTTTTTCTCTTAACAGCGCCGGTGAAAGCCCGCTTTCTCTCGCGTTAAAAACGGACAATATACGGGAATGGATTATTAATTCTACTACTATTACGTTAAAAGACGGTTTGGGAAATAATATGCTTCATTACGCCGCTGAATGGGGATTAAATAACATTATTTCTATAATTATAAGAAGCGGCATCTCAGTTGACACCCAAAACGCGACAGGGCAGACTCCTATATTTATGGCTACAAAATGCGACAGTCCGTCTACAATTAAAATATTTATTGATAATAACGCTAATTTAAACATACGCGACAGTCAGGGTAATTCCGTCCTTCACGCCGCAGTACGCTGGAACGCAATAAATTCACTTACTTACCTTATTTCATCGGGAATGGACATAAACGCCAATTCATTAAATGGCAATACTCCCCTACACGACGCAATTATTCTTAATCTGCCTGAAATTGAATCATTACTTATAAAACTTGGCGCGAATCTTGAAAGCAGAAATATTGACGGTAATACTCCTTTAATGGAAGCCATAAGATGCGGAGTCGCGTCTTCTATTGACAGACTTGCCTCAAGCGGAGCCGACACTTCAAGCAGAAATACCAATGGAGACACTCCTTTGCACATCGCTGTCGCAATGGAACGGATTGACATCGCGAATATTTTATTAAGAACAGGCGTTTCTATTCACGCCCGTAATACAAGAAACAGAACTCCTTTTCAAACTGCGCTAAGCATATCGCCTAGGATGGTATCGGCTCTTTTAGATAACAATAGAATTTTTATACCTGACGATTACGGCAATTCAGTTCTTCATATCGCGTTACTCGAAAGAACATCTGACGAAATAATAAACGCGATAGTAAAACAAGGAGCTAGAATAAACGCGGTTGATAATAACGGTAAAACTCCGTTACGTTTGGCGCTTGATTTGGAATTATGGCAAGCGGCAAAAATAATCGCCGATTCAGGCGCCGATCCTTTCTTTGTTTCGGCTGACGGCAAATCTCCTGCTGAAATCGCGTTTGCAAAAGGTGAGATTGCCATCAGAGCCGTTTTTTCTGGAAAAGCGATAAGCGCCAAAGACAGTTCCGGCAATACTATTTTACATTACGCCGCAAGATTAGGCGGTCCTGAAATAATTTCCATCCTTCTTGAATTAGGCGCGAACAGGAGCATAAAAAACATCGCCTCTGAAAGCCCCAATGACATTGCCGTAAGATGGAATAGAAGGGATAACGCTGAACTACTGAGATAATACGAAAGATTTTCACACAAAGAACACAAAGGAAGAGAAGATCACGAAGAAGAGGATCAGGGGTTTTTGTCCGAAAATTATGCGTGAGCTTCACGATAAGATAACGAACATAACCTCCTTTCCCTTCTTTGTGTTCTTTGTACCTTTGTGATCTTTGTGTGAGGTCTTTTCGAATAATGTGACAGACGCGGGATTTGAACCCACTACCTTCAGCTCCGGAGGCTGACGCTCTATCCAAGTGAGCTAGTCTGCCGTATTTTTTAATTTATCTTTTTGTTCGGGAATTGTCAATTGCCGGTGTCAAATACGGTATCTCCAAGTTTTTGACGGGAAATGTCAACTGATTGTCGGTATTTTTCTAACGCGTTTTTCTCTCTTTCAAGTTCATTGAATGTATAAATTGTTTTATTGTCTTTTATCTCTATTTGCGGGTTTGATATCGCGCCCATGTCTTTTATTACTCTGTCCGCCGCCGACGCGAGATCATCGGGGCGGCATTCCGACACGGACGGATTAAACGCGCTAATGTCAATATTATTTGGAGAAGAAAATATCTTGCTAAAACTAAAACGTTTAAAGTTTTTTAGTTTTATTTCATTGTTTTCTTTTTTTTCAATAAAAAAACGGGCAGTGGGAATAATCCAAAACAGAATGGAAAAAACAAGCGGAATTAACCCTAATGCGACTTTTATTAAGTTGTGAGGTTCATTTGCCATAAATGAAAAAAAATAATGAGTATAAGCGTAAAGTTTTGACGCGCTTTGGTACTGAATATCGCTTAATAATTGTCCAGCGTTAAAAGACTGATATAAAAAATATGAGCCAAATATTATGTTTACAGCGTTAATTACCGCAAACCAGCCGTTTGTTGATTTTTTATTATCAGAAAATATTTTTAATCTCTTTACAGGAGGAATAAGTTCGTCTAGTTTTTCTTTATCGGCGTTTAACAAAAGTTTGTCAAAACGGTAAACTATTGTTCCCTCTTCTGTAGCTTCGGGGCTTCCTTCAAACTTTGAACAGAAAGAGAGAATATCAGTCTGCGCTTCCTGACTGTTCTTTCCAGTAAACGCCATGTATTCGGCAAGGGAGATAACTCCCCTGTTTGCCTGAATGTACGATATAATCGCCTTGTATTCCTGATCTTCCCAATTTTTATTCGGGTCTTCTTCGCCAAAGACAAAAGAAAATACCGCCTTGTGCAATGGGCGCGTTTCGCTCTTTTGTTTAACATTTCTGCGTTCATACCCGTATCCATATCTTGGACGGGTCAATTCAGAGTAAAACCATATCCGCCAGATAAGATTGAATATGCCAAAGTTGACGGATCCGCCGCCCCTCTTCCCTCCCCTGCCGCCTGACTTTCCAGCTACTGATAAAAATACGCTTGCAAGCGCGAGCGCGATAAAAAAAATAAAATATCCTACAAGCATTACTACTATCCAGATTTTAAATAAAAAAGCGCTGGCGGTTTTTAAAAATAAAAATACTTTTTTTGCAGTCTTTTTAAGCGCGGCGCTTAATCCTCTGTAACGGCTTGTAAAACCATTGGGGAAATAATATAGAATTTCACCAGACTCCGTTACCCGCAAATGCCCGGAGTACTCATCTGCGGCTTTTGGCAAAAGTTCGTGAACAACGGCAAGAGACAGCGCAGTAGCCGCGCAAACGTCAGCCGCGACAGCGCCTTTCTTTCGTCGTTTAAGCGCGGTAATAACTTTTTGATATTCAGTTGACATTGATTTATTCTAGCATTTTAAATAATGGATAAGCTACCATTTACACCGGAAAAAATAACGTAAAACATTACGCGGTCAGCGGCGGCTTTTTTGAAATTATCAGTATATTTTTACCATCTTCCCGCGCGTACTCTACTCTATCCATAATTTTCTTGATCATATAAAGCCCCAAACCGCCGATTTCGCGCTCATTTATGGGTTTATTCAAGTCTGGGGCTTCATGCTCTTTCGGATTGAATGGCTGTCCGTTATCTTCAAATTTTAATGTTATTCCATTTTCCGTTGAGATTGAAATTTTGACTCTCCCGCCTTCCTGCCCATAAGCGTAATTTACAATATTGGTAAATACTTCTTCCACTGCAATTTCAATTTCATTTTGAATGTTGAGCGGATAATTTGTCTTTATTAATTTTGAGGATAAAAATTTAATCACTTCGTTAAGTGATTCTTTTTTAGCTTCAACCGTTATTTCATTTTTTGTATCAGCGTTTTTATTTTCATTTATATGCAGAGCCAGCATGGCAATATCGTCAGCCTGCTGTGCACCAGCGGCAAAATAATCCACTTCTTTTTTTATATTGACAATAAGTTCTTTAGGAGAAGATAATTTGTATTTATTAAGAGCGTCAAGAAGCCTTTCTTCTCCAAACAGTTCTTTGGAACCGTTCATAGCTTCCGTAACGCCGTCCGTGTAAAAATAAAGCGTATCGCCGCCGTTAAGCGTTATTTCCTCCTGCGCGTATTTTGCGTCTCTCATTACAGCTAACACAATTTGCGGTTTGCTTCTTATATATTCAAATGAACTGCCGTTCTTTTTTAAAAGCGGCGGATTATGACCGGCGTTGACAAAAACAAATCTGCCTGTAGGAATATTGTAAATTCCCATAATCGAAGTTACAAATATGCACGCGTCGTTATTTTGGCATAGCTTTTTATTTATAAACTCAAAAACATCTTTGGGGTTTTTATCGGATGAAAAATAATTAATCAGCGTTTTTGTGTTTACCATGAATAAAGAAGCCGGAATCCCTTTTCCGGAAACGTCGGCTATCACTACGGCAAGATTATCTTTATCAATAAGGAAAAAATCATAAAAATCGCCGCCCACTTCTTTTGCGGGAATCATTTCAGCGAATATATCAAATTCATCCCTTAACGGGAAAGCCGGAAACTTGGCGGGAAGCATGCTTGCCTGTATTTCACGGGCTATGGCTAGTTCTGTATTAATTCGGTTTTTTTCTTCGCGCTCATGGACATTTTCATCAATCGCTTTTTTTAAATCTCCAGTCATTTTGTTAAACGTTCTCGCGAGCTGTCCTAGTTCATCATTTGACTTAACATCTATCTTCTTGTCCAAATTCCCAAGCTCAATACGCTCAACGCCGCTTGTAAGATTTTTTATGGGAGTATTTATAAACATGGAAACAAACAAATACGCTAAAACCAGTATAGCTACAAACGATATTTCAATTATGCCCGTAAATAGGGAGTTCCGTTTTTCAACGTCTTCAAATATTTCTTTTTCCGGTATCTGAATTGACAAAAGCCAGCCGTTTTTCATGTAACGGCCAAAACGCAAATAGTTTATGTTTTTATATGTAAAACGATCAGATGAAATATCCCAGGGTATGCTTTTTAATGATTCTCCAGTAAAACTGTCGGTAAATACGCTTGAAATAATATAATCTTTGTCAGGAACGCACAATAAGACAAAACTGTTTTTTGTGGGATTAATCATTATTAATTTTTTAATTACTTCCTCTATTTCCCAGTCAACCGTGGTTATGGCGATTAACTTTCCATTTTTAAATATTCCCGCTCCCGCAGTCGTCATTAAGCTGAACGTGCCGGTATCATCGACATAAGGTTTTGTCCACACGACTTGAAACGGACGCGTAACGCCTTGTGATATTTCACGATACCAGTTTCTATTATGGTAATCGTATTCATCCATAAAAAAAATATTGTCGATTTTCGCTTTATTTGTAGTCTTGTCAAGAAACGCGTAAAAACCGGCTCGTAATCTGCCGCTGTTGAATGAATAAGGTTCAAACCAAAAGCCTCCGCCTACAGCGTTCACAAGAACGCCTACTCCGTCCAATACAAATTCTTCCCCGAATTTTTCCGATTGTTCTTCGTAACAAAGCTGTCCGCCTAACGCGTAAAAGACGGCGCTTCTTTCCAATTCTGCAATCATTTTATTTACTTTTTCAGTTTCAATATCAAGAGTTTTTTGTATGCTTTCAAGCCGAAGGCGTTTGTAATTTTCAGTTGTAGTAATTGAATAGATGATAAACGAAGCGCCTGTTAATATTATAAAAATAAGTACTATTACTAATATTTTTGTTCTGATTGAATTAATCACGATATTCAATTTGTAATAAGCATTTCTTTAAGGGCGACCATACCCAGAACTTTTTTTACAATTTCGGACGGATGTTCAATTTTTAAAGATCCGCCTTCTTCAGTCGCCTGTTTATAGATTTTTAAAATTACCCTTATTCCGATAGAACTAAGATACTCAACCTGCATCATATTAAGAATAATATTTTTATTCCCGTCGCTTAACGCCTTTTCAAGATTTAAAAGCAATTCATTTGCGCTATTTGAATCTATGCGTCCTTTAACGGAAATTTTGCAAATCCCGTCTATTATGTTTTGGGTAATTTCAAGGATGTTTTCCGCCATATTTTTCTCCTATAATGAAGAATTTCTACCTCATGTTTTATTATAAGCGAATAGAAAACAGTTGACAAGTTTACATATTGACAAAAACGCCAATTTTCTTCATATTAAAATAAATCTCATGGTGGATGTAGCTCAGCGGTAGAGTCCCAGATTGTGGATCTGGTCGTCGCGGGTTCAAACCCCGTCATCCACCCGTAATGTAATTCGTTGCTACATAAGGAATTAGTATAAAAGTCCTTGCCACGGGAGATCCCCGCGTAAGGCTCCAAATTAAAAAGTGTAGAAAAATCTGTAGAATTTTTCTACCAAGGAGCTTTTTATGCGTAGGGAATATTACCTTCACAAACGCAAAAATCTGAAATCAACGCCGATGACGCAGTAAAGATTGTTGAAACACTAAAAAACATGGGGCTAATTGACATTGCCGTCGTCAAGAATACAGGGCGCGGAGCTGTTCCTTTTACCGATTATCTTGAATCATTTTGGGATTATGACAAATCGGAATACATAAAAGACAGGCTTAGTCATGGATATAGATTCTCAAAGCGGTACGCTTATGAATGTCTTATCCGCGTCAAATCAGTATTAAAACCGTTTTTTCAAGATAAAAAATTAAACTGCGTGACTACCGACGATCTTCGGGAATTGTCAAATCAGTTGGCGGCTCGCGGTCTGGCGACATCGTCAATCAATCAAATTCTTCTGTGCGCCTGTACCCCATTAAAATACGCTTATAATCAAAAGTATATCGCTTCTAACCCGTGCCAAGGGCTGACCAAATTTTCAATTACCAATAAAGAAAGGGGAGTCCTGACGGAAGCGGAAGCGGCGGCGGTTTTTTCCGTGGAATGGAAAGACAAGAGGAGTTTTGTCGCCTCTCTCATAGCCTGTACGACGGGGGCAAGGCAGGGAGAAATTATCGTATTAAAGCCGGAATATTTGTTTTCATTCATGGCGGCATTTTTTCTGTTCAAAACTAACGGAAAAAATGAACGGCGAAAAAGTCGCTAAAGTTTCCGGGCATATAAGCTAAGCGGTATTCAAAAAATACGCCGATCACATTGAGCATAAAAATATTAAGGAAGTCGGCAACGCGGCGGCAGAATCATTCGTGCGGATTTTACAGTTTAAGAAGGCGGTATAGTAAGTGTGCTTTTTCCGTAACAGCCGCCTCTTGCAGTATTGCACAATTGTGTAAGACGCAGTTACAAGGCTGAACTTGACAAGTTTATCATCTATTTTACCCCTTGCCAACAATCAAACTTGCGTATATATTTAAGACAGGGAGACGCAAATGCCGACAAAAACAGCAGTAAAAAAGCCACTTAAAAAAAACATAAAAAAAGCACCCAAAAAGTCTTCATGGGGTACTATTGAAGAAGGTTTCAAACAACTTCAAAAATCCCAAGACGAAGCATGGAAAGTCCATCGTGAAACCGAAAAATCTTTAAAAAAATCCCAAGACGAAGCATGGGCGGCAATACGAGAAACCCAAAAATCCTCAAAAAAATCCCATGACGAAACATGGGCGGCAATTAAAGAAACCCAAAAGAACATCGGTGGTCTTAACAATACATTAGGCTCAATGGTAGAACGCATAATGACTCCTGCGCTTCCCCAAAAATTCAAATCTCTGGGCTTTACGTTTGATAAAATTACAACAGTACAATGGGCGGCACAGGGCAACATCTACGCCGAACTAGACGGACTACTGGAAAACGGCACACAGGCAATGGTAGTAGAAGTAAAAACCACCCTCGAAATTGAGGACATAAACGCCCATATAAAACGCATGGAAAAAGTACGCAAGTATGCCGATGACCACAACGACAAAAGGGAATTTTTGGGGGCAATAGCCGCAATGGTAATAAAACCCAAGCCAAGAGATTACGCATTAAATCAAGGTTTTTTTCTTATAGAGCCGTCAGGCGATGATGTAAAAGTTATTAAGCCGGAAGGGAAACCAAAAATCTGGTAAACTCTTTCTTTCTCTCTATTCTTTTTTCCCTGCTCTTTGCTATCTGCTCATAGTGCATATTACCTTTTCAAGAAAGTATACACTCCATAGAGCTTGTAGAAAAACAATAAATATCGCATAACAAAATAAAAAATTGACATAAGAAGAAAAACCGCGATATAATAAATTTATTATGGCAAGATATAAACATAGCGAAGCGGGAAACGGGCAGGGATTATTTTTGTCTGTAAATCTTAAAGAACAACTTCTGCCCGGGACATTTGAGTACATGCTGAATGATCTAATAGGAAAAAGAATAGACATAAGCATGTTTGACAAAAACTACAAGAATGACCAAACGGGAGCGAAGGCCATACCGCCTGGAGTGCTGATAAAGCTCATCATATACGGATACTTAAAAGGCGTAAAAAGCTCGCGCGGGCTGGATGAATTAAGCAGGAATAATATAACGGCCAAAGCCCTCGCGGAAGACATGGAACCCCATTGGACGACGATAGCGGATTTCATATCAGGCAACGGCGTGCTGTTTGAGGAAACATTTGTAAAGGTATTAGCTTACTGCGCGGAATTAGGGCTTATAGGCGGACAGGAATTCGCGGTTGACGGACTGCGGCTGCCGTCGAACGCGTCGCTGGAAATGACCGGAAGGGCGGAAGAACTGGAAAAGAAACTGAAAGTGTATCGCCGTATGGCGGAAAAGCATGTGGCGAAACACCGTCGGCAGGACGAACAAGGAAAAGGGGACGAAGAAACTGAACGGCATTATCAAGAACGGCAGAAAAAACTGAACAGGCGGATAGAAAAGATAAGCGAGTTTTTGGAAAACATGGAAAAGAAAGAAGGGAAAAGAGGGAAAGAGACGAGGTCGAACGTGACCGACAATGAAAGCGCGCTTATTTACAGTTCCAAAGAATACATACAGGGATACATAGGTTTGGCGGTATCGGACAAAAAAGAACAAATAATAATAAGCGCGCGGGCGGTAGGCGACGCGCACGAAGGCCCGCATTTTCCGCGGATGCTGGACGGCGCGCTGGCTAATTTGAAAGAAGCGGGGGTAAAAAAAAAGAAGAGAGCAAAAATGATAATGCTGGCTGACAAGAATTATTTCAGCGAAGAAAATTTGAAAGCCTGCAAGGAGCGCGGGGTGGAAGCGGTAATAGCCGACTTGGAATACAAAAAAAGGCTTGAAACAAATGAGAACAGGAAATATAACGCGGATGAATTTAAATACAACAAAAAAGGCGATTATTATAAATGCCCGAACGGAAAGAAGCTTGCTTTTAAAAAAACTGATACGGTAGGCGGGCATGAAGGGAGAGTGTATAAAGCGAACGTGAAAGACTGCCGCGTTTGCCCGCTTGCTTCGAAATGCCTGAAGAGCAAAAAAGATCCAAGCAAATTAATCGGCGGGCGTGGGTTGTTTATATCCGAGCGCAACGGCAGCGGGAGCTTAATCCGGGCGTTGCGGAAAAAACTGAACACCCAGGAATATCAGGATCTGTACGCGTACCGGATACAAATAATCGAACCTGTGTTTTCTAATATCGCCTACTGTAAAAGACTGAATCGTTTTTCATTGCGGGGAACTGGGAAAGTAAACGGCCAATGGCAGCTCTATTGCATGGTTCATAATCTTGGCAAATGCCTGAAAGGGTACAACTTAATGAATGGATACGCGTAAGAAACGGATAAACCTTACCGGAAGTGGTAACGGATATTTAAAAATAATTGTGTAGAAGTTTAAACTTTCAATAACACCAATTTTTATTTCTTTGAAGGACTACAGAATCTGTGAGAAATGAGTTTTTCTACAAGCTCCATATAGCGGTAGTCGGCTGTCAGGGTACACTATGAAAAAGTGGTGTCGGTTACTTGTGGGTAACCTTAGAGGGTGTAGTTACTGGAAAATATTTTTACTCCTAGTTTTTCCATTTTGTTTTTGTTCTGGAAAAATACATCTCCTCTCTTAAAGCCCAGGGCTTTACATTCGCCATTAAGGGCTATGACAATTCCGTCATTGTTTGATAATACCGCTATTGGGCTGTGGTATAAATCGGGGCGAAATATACGCTCGCAAGCGGCATAGAATGAATTGCCGTCAATGTGCATTAACATAAAATCAATGCTCCTTTATTGAAGTTGTAACAACTCCGATAATTTCGGTGTCATCATAAGTGGGTTTTATGTCGGTTAAATTGTTTGTAAAAACAGTAGAGCCGTTGCGTTCCGTCATAAGACGACATAAAAATTGCCCTTCGTGCCGTATCAGGACAAAGTTATTGAGTACAGGTGTTTTGGAGCGGTCTACTACAAGCAACGCACCTTTAAGCAAGCCTAGAGTTTCCATGTCGCCGCTGTCCAAGCGGAAAAAGTAGGTTGCCGCAGGGTTCTTAATAAGCAGATTATTGAGGTCAATAGCCGTATCTTCATAGCCCTGTGCCGGAGACGCAAAACCTGTAACTTTCCCACTAGCAGATAATTTATCCATGTTATAATTATACTATACACTTGTATAGTTTGTAAATAGCAAGGAAAAAAACGAATTCCATGACGCAAAAAATATACGCTATATATGGGGGTGGTCGGGAGTGAAGGTACACTATGAAAAAGTGGTGTCAGTTACATTTTAATAATAACATCTTCAATATCGGACATTAAACCAAGTTCCATGTCGAAAGCCAAATTGAGATAGTAAGAGGCTTTTTCCTCGTCTTTGGTTACGCCCAGACCGAATTTATAAGCTATGCCTATCCCTACAATGGCGTCAGTGTCGAAATCCATCATTAGCTCTTGGTATATTTCAAAAGCTTCATCTAAGTCTTGGGCTTCGCCATTACCATAGGTTAAAAGCCACGCAAGTTCTTTTTTTGAGGCTTCACTGCCTAATTCTATGGCTTTACGATACCACGCTTCGGCGGCTATGTAGTCTTTTGGAAAAAACTTACCTCTTGAATACATAAAAGCAAGCAAGCGCATTGAGCGGATATTTCCGTTTTCGGCTTTCTTAATTACGGCTTCTATTCTTTTTTTGACTTCGGAATGTTTAGACATTTAATTTTACTCCAATAAATCAGGCTATGATTAATTGTAAAATAAAATTGTATTAATATCAATATCACATCTCCAGTTCAATAAATGTATTACTTTTCAAATTCATTAGGCTGAATTTCCTGTACTGCGGCTCATCAGGGAAGGCGTATAATTGGGCTTTGCCAAACATCGTATCGTCTCCGTCAAATTCATAAATGTAATAATTGCCAAAAGGAGAAAAATAATGGAGATATATTTTTGGCTCTTGTGAAAATTTGCTATTACTGATTTTTGGGATAGTAGGGATAAGGGCGGCTAATCGGTTTATCTCGTCTCTAAAAATATTTTTGTGCTTGCGTAATTGCATAAGTTGGTCGTGCGGAAAGAATTTTGCTACCGCTTCCAAAGTTGCGTTAATATTTTTCTTTTTCATAATTTTTAGGAATTAACGCCGCCTTTTTATCAACGGCGTTAAATCTTATCCTCCTATTTGTTTGGTAGTCCTGGCGTTGTGTAGCCTGTGCCGGTTACATACCAATCTGTTGTGTTAAAATGATTTGCTCGATATTCATATCTGCTGACGCTTTTGTATGTGCTTGTTATATTAGATGTGTCTACTGCGTCATAGGGCGTTGGCTTTTCGTCGTCTGCTGACTCCCACGCTTCAACATTCCATAGGTGTTCAGAGATTTGCTCAAAGTGCGTTACATCTTTTGCCCACTTTGCGGCGGGGGCTTCGTTCATTATTACTGCGTCAAAAATTTTACCGCTTGCGTCCGTCAAATAAACTATGTCGGTCTTGTAAAGATATTTGTTTGAACCTTCTACCCATAAATCCCTAGCGGTGGGGCATGACTCGTAACCGCCCGATAACGAAAGATTATCACCTAATTCATTTACACAATTTGTTGAAAGCGTCCGCAAATGTAGGGTTATATATTCACCTAACGCAACATCAATGTTGGGGAAATTGTAAACAAAGGGATTGGCGGCGTTGTGCATTATGTGGACGCTGATACCCTGCAAATTGCCCGACCGTTTTACCCGAAACTCGATGTACTCCACTTTTTTTAATGTGTCCAAAAATTCGGGACGTAACTCGTTAATCTCAATAATCGGCGGCTCGATAACAGGCGGTATAACTGGCGGCTCTGTAGGTTGTTCAACTGGCGGTATCACTGGCGGTGGCTCTACTGGTGGTATAACCACAGGCGGCTCAACAATCGGCGGCGGTATTACTGGTGGTTCTGTCGGTGGTTCTACAATCGGCGGTGGCTCTACTGTAGGCGGTTCGACCACAGGCAGTATTACTGGTGGCTCTGTTGGCGGTGTCTCAATAATCGGCGGCTCGATTATTGGCGGTTCAATAATAGGCGGTTCGGGTATAGGTTGCTCTGTATCATTCGGCACTGGCTCAATTTCTCCCCCTTCGATAGTTTCAGGTTCGTTTGTTTCAGGCTGTCCCTGTTCCGCTCCCTGTTCCGTTTCGGTGTCGGTTTCCACAGTAGGCGGTAGACCTGTCTCGGTCTCGGTTTGAATTTCGTCTTGGCTTGCGTCATGTGAGCAACCACACAGGGCAAGCAGTAATGAAAAAATCATTACATAGAAAATTAGATGTTTCATTTTTCACTCCTCAAAAAAGATTTTTTAATCGCACAAGCGACACCTATATATGGGTGCGGACTATGCGTTTTGCTTTACTTTCGGAGAAAATTTTTTTACTTTTTTCGCTTTTTTGGCTGCTGTCTCGAGCGAAGCTCGGCAGCAGCCGATTTTAATGAAAAGGTACGCTATATATGGGGGTGGTCGGGAGTGAAGGTACACTATGAAAAAGTGGTGTCAGTTACATTTTAATAATAACACGACATCGGGGGCAAAACGGCTGTAAATTAAATTCATGCGAGCGGACATATCGGCATAGAGGGTGTAGTTACTGGAAAATATTTTTACTCCTAGTTTTTCCATTTTGTTTTTGTTCTGGAAAAATACATCTCCTCTCTTAAAGCCCAGGGCTTTACATTCGCCATTAAGGGCTATGACAATTCCGTCATTGTTGCTTAATACCGCTATTGGGCTGTGGTATAAATCGGGGCGAAATATACGCTCGCAAGCGGCATAGAATGAATTGCCGTCAATGTGCATTATCATAAAATCAATGCTCCTTTATTGAAGTTGTAACAACACCGATAATTTCGGTGTCATCATAAGTGGGCTTTATGTCGATTAAACTATTTGTAAAAACAGTAGAGCCGTTGCGTTCCGTCATAAGACGACATAAAAATTGCCCTTCGTGCCGTATCAGGACAAAGTTATTGAGTACAGGTGTTTTGGAGCGGTCTACTACAAGCAACGCACCTTTAAGCAAGCCTAGAGTTTCCATGTCGCCGCTGTCCAAGCGGAAAAAGTAGGTAGCCGCAGGGTTCTTAATAAGCAGATTATTGAGGTCAATAGCCGTATCTTCATAGCCCTGTGCCGGAGACGCAAAACCTGTAACTTTCCCACTAGCAGATAATTTATCCATGTTATAATTATACTATACACTTGTATAGTTTGTAAATAGCAAGGAAAAAAACGAATTCCATGACGCAAAAAATATACGCTATATATGGGGGTGGTCGGGAGTGAAGGTACACTATGAAAAAGTGGTGTCAGTTACATTTTAATAATAACATTGACACTATTCCCCAAAAATGATAAATTTCATATATATCCCAAATTTGGGATTTATATGAAATAAAGCTTCATATACAAGTAGTTATATGCAATACGCCCAGAGATTTTTTGAATATTTTTAAAAATGTGTTGATAATATTTTAATTGCTTGTTAAAATAAAAATATTAAGGAGAAATTTATGAACAAAGGAATTGTGGGTTTTTTTTCTTTTATCCTCTTTTTCATAGTGCAACAGGATGTTATGGCTGCTGGATTTTTGGATTATGCTGGTTCTGGACAATCACTCAATCAATTCAAAAGTCGTTACTCTGAAGTCAAAAATGATTGGGTAATTGGTGAAGCTTATATAGCAAATTATGCAGCTTCTAATTATTCATTGCAAGAATTTATGAGAAGATATACAGAAATTGAAAATAATAATGGAGGAATTGCACCTGGATATTATGCCATGTATGCGGCTTCAACAAATAGTCTTCAAATATTTATTCAACGGTATTATGAAATTAAAAATAATCCTGGCGTAATTCCAGAAGCATATTATGCTCAATATGCTTATTCAAAACACACACTTCAAGAATTTAAAAGAAGATATTCAGAAATTCAAGGAAATAGTGGAGGAATAGCACCAGCATATTATGCACAATATGCTGCTTCTGTTCATTCACTTCAAGAATTTAAAAGAAGATATTCAGAAATTCAAGGAAATAGTGGAGGAATAGCACCAGCATATTATTGAAGGGGCGTACTGCATATAACAGGCCGGTAAACGCGTCGCCGCCTTACGGCGGCTCGGGGTTCCGTTCGGCTAGGTCGCCTAAAGGCTCCCACGCCTCACTCCCCCCACATTTTTTTGCGCCCGAAAAACCGCTTTGCGGTTTTCTCCATCGGGCGCAAAAAAACGTCTTTTACCGCCGGAACGTTAAGTGCCATTAGTCCTAAACTTTATTGAGGAATAATTGCATTAATGGTTTTAAGAATGTGCCTTCGGCACGGTAGGCAAATTTTGTAATTAATGTGGGCTTCGCCCACGACCGCCTTACGGCGGCAAAAATTATAAAGGAGCGTGTTATGAAAAACACAATCAATTTCAAAACTATCCTACGGATAGTCGGGATTATCGCCCTTGTTGCGGTAATAGGGTTCTCAATGGTGGCTTGTGATGATGGCACTGGCAATAATGACAATGGAGACGGTACTGGTAGTAATAGTTCCAACACATCAATTAACGGCGCGTGGAGGGAAGTGTCCGGCGGAGTCGCCAGTGGAATGCTTGTTACTATCGAGGGCAGCAACGGTTTCTTTACGCAGGTTACGGGCGATTGGCTAAAAGCCAGGGATAAGGGGAATATCACTATCGGCGATGTGTTTATAAGGAATATCGCTTCAACGGGGAACCGTACATGGTCATGTCAGAATATATTGGTGAATGGAACTACTTACGCTCTTGCTAATTGGGCTGACGGCACGCTTACTTTATCCACCGATGGCAATACTCTTACTAAAAATACGCCGACTTCTGGGACGCCGGTTATTACTTATAGCAGGATTACCGATGGGATTAACGGCGCGTGGAGGGAAGTGTCCGGCGGAGTCGCCAGTGGAATGCTTGTTACTATCGAGGGCAGCAACGGTTTCTTTACGCAGGTTACGGGCGATTGGCTAAAAGCCAGGGATAAGGGGAATATCACTATCGGCGATGTGTTTATAAGGAATATCGCTTCAACGGGGAACCGTACATGGTCATGTCAGAATATATTGGTGAATGGAACTACTTACGCTCTTGCTAATTGGGCTGACGGCACGCTTACTTTATCCGCCGATGGCAATACTCTTACTAAAAATACGCCGACTTCTGGGACGCCGGTTATTACTTATACCAGAGTGCGGTAACGTAAGAATAATAATAAATGTAACTGACTCCATTTTATCACTGAATAAAATGGAGAATGTATTAAAAAATAATGGTGTACGGACTAACGGCACTTAACAAACGGTAAAAGTACGCCGCCCTGTTCGGGCGGCTAGGGTTCAGGCGGCTAGGTCATGGGCGTTGCCCATTCCCACGCCGCCTTCACCCACATTGCAAGCCCCCGCAATGCTCCGCATTGCTTTAATGGGGGCTTGCAACGTCTTTTACCTAAGAACGTTATACGGCATTTGTCCTAAACTTGATTTTAGAATATATGGATAAGGAATGGATGAATAAAAAATGCGCCTACAGTGTGGTTATCAATTATTGTATAATATGGGGAAAAAGCCTTATTTTCCCTATTTGATTGACAAAATTTGTTTTGTATTATATATTACATATGAGAGGTATATATGAGAAAAGCAATAACCCTGTTTCTGTTATTAACTATTGCCGGATTGTCTTTTGTTTCTTGCCAGTTTGACGATACAACTTACTGCCCCTATTGCGGCTCGTCACTCATAAAAGAAGACGGTAAAGGAGTATTGAAAGACGGCACAGAATTTCAAATGTATAAATGTCAGTCTTGTGGAAAACGTTTTGGCGTTGAAATGTTGAAACAAAATAAACCTTGGCCATTATAAGGAGGCTTAAAATGAAAAAGTATACTGTTTTTTTGTTGGCGGTTCTTGTTTTTATTACGGGCATTATTTTTACAGGCTGTCATGGTTATGAAGCAACTGTTAAATATTGCCCATATTGCAATTCCCTGGCAATAAGAGAAAAGGAATCAATACCTCATTATGGTTACAATAATTATGTGGATCTATATGAAAAAGTATTTAGTTGCGATACATGTGGTAAAGAATTTGGCATTGTTGATTGGATATATTAAGAGAATTTGCCTTATGTTAAAATAGGGCATGTCAGGTTTTTTTGGTAAATAAAATACTCTTTTTTTAATATAGTGTACGGACAAACGCCGTATAACAGGACGGTAAAAGTACGCCCCTTCGGGGCTAGGCTACACAAAAGCGTGTTCGGGCTTACGCCCTCTGCACGCTTTTGTTCCGCCACATTTGGGGCAGGGGTCGTTGCTACGCAACGCCCTATAACCTGCCCCAAACGTCTTTTACCGCCGGAACGTTATGTGCCAGTTTGCGCAAAAATGTGTATAAAAATATATACATATGCCATTCGGCATATATGAATTTAGGGCTTTTTTTGTAAAATATGCCTTTTGGCATATATACAAATTGGATTTCTGCGTTATAATTTAGGTTATGTTTCCGCATTGCGGAAAGACATAAAATGCGCCGTTGGCGCATATAGGAAATTTTGTGGATATTACCCTTATTAAACAGGGTAAATTAAAGAAGGAGTTTTTTATGAAAAATACACTCAAAGTATTAGGAATTATCGCCCTTGTGGCGGTAATCGGGTTTTCAATGGCGGCGTGCGGGGAAAAGGGTGGTACATTCATTATCGAAAATCGTACTGGAGAAACCATCAACGCTACTGTTTTTCGAGGTGGTTTGGGATCTGGTGGCGGATCTAAGGAAATTGAGAACGGCAAATCAGCGTCATGGACATTTGATGAAGATTGTCTGGTTAATTATAACTGGTATTCACATAATTTTTTTGGTTCAGGTAGCAACCCTGTGGATTACGGTAGAACTGTAACTGTTACGGCGGAAAGTAATTAGTGTCTGTTCACGAACACATCCGCAAAATTTACTAAAAACAGCCCTTTTCTGCCTTTGGGGACACCCCCCGATCTTTCGGGGGTACTCCCCAAATAATCATCATAAGGTATAATATAAAAAAGAATGGAATGGTATAAATAATAAAATAAAAAATATATTGGCAAAAGCGCAAACCGGCACATAACAGGTCGGTAAAAGTACGCCCCTTCGGGGCTAGGCTACACAAAAGCGTGTTCGGGCTTACGCCCTCTGCACGCTTTTGTTCCGCCACATTTGGGGCAGGGGTCGTTGCTACGCAACGCCCTATAACCTGCCCCAAACGTCTTTTACCGCCGGAACGTTATACGCCATACCCAAGATAGATACGCGAGATAAGACAACGGAAATATAAAAAAATATAAGAATGTATTAAAATTATGTGCCTTACGGCGCAATAGACAGGATTATAGCGGTTTTTTATTAGTTTTATTGTTTTGGGGCTTCTTGAGGAAGCCCCCAGCGCAATATGCGCTGGCATTTCCCCCTATCTTGACATTTTTTCAGTAAATAGGTATCCTATTGTTATGGAAAAGCAGTACATTTACATAGTTCAAGCCGCTACGGAAGAATCAAGGTGTAAAATAGGGAAAACTAACGACCTTAAAAGGCGTTTGAAAGAATATAACAGTACGACAGGCAAATCAAAAGTAAATGTCTCCAGGTATCTGTTCACTTGTGAAGTAAAGGATATGGCAAAGGTGGAAAATGATGTAAAAGAAAAATACATTATACTTCGGGAAGAAAAAAGCAAAGAAATATATTTTTACAATCCCGCTTTATTTAACGAATATGTCAAATTCATTAAATCCCATAAGCTGTTTGTAAAAGAGACTTTTATTAAAACTGAAGAGAAAAAACAGATAACAAAAATAGTGAAAAAAACGACCCCGTCTCTTGCGGAAAGAGGGTTATCACAAAAAGACGTGTTGCAAAAAGCGCAAAAAGTAAATAACGACGAATTTTATACCAGATACGAAGATGTTGAAAAAGAACTGTCAATGTATAATAAAAGCATTTGGAAAAATAAGACCGTGTTTTGCAACTGCGACGACCCTGTTGACGATGATGAAAGGCGCACGTCCGCGTTTACATTGTATTTTATACATCACTTCCAATATTTTGGCTTAAAAAAATTAATATGCACCCATTACAGCGGTCCTGTAGATTTATTTAATCAAGGCGCAAAGGGTTATATATTTACAAAAACAGGTTTTAAGGAATTCAAAAAATATCCCGAAGGTTATACGGGAAGTTTCGATGATCCCTTGTCATTGAAGATTCTTAAAGAAGAAGCGGATATAGTATGCACGAACCCGCCGTTTTCAAGAGCGGTAGATTATTGGGAAATTACTATTAAAAGCGGTAAGAAGTTTTTAATCATTTCTAACATAGCAAATGTTTTAACCACGGCATATCTTCCTTATTTCTATAATAATAAAGTATGGGCAGGTTATAATGAAGTGGATTGGTTTCAAACGCCTAAAAGGGAACTTACCAGAGCGGCAGGTTATTGGTTTACCAATTTTCCAATAAAAGACAGACCGAGATATAAACAATTAAAAATAATGCCGTTAAAAGATATACCTGATAAATATAAAAAACATGACGATTCCAAAATGTTATTAGTGGATAATAGCTTTATCCCTAGTGACTATAAAAAGCCTTTTGCCGTATCTACCCGCCCCATATTAAACGGCTTATTGGAAAAGGGATATAAACTTATTAAAGATAAGGAATACTATCCATATATAAATGGTAAAAAATGTTTTGCAAGGGTGTTGGTGCGGAAAGAATAAATGATATTAAGAATATTTTGTATAAATAGTACCGACGTAGTAAGATAACGGGGTGTTGTTGGTACGGCGCTTAACATACGGTAAAAGTACGCCCCTTCGGGGCTAGGCTACACAAAAGCGTGTTCGGGCTTACGCCCTCTGCACGTTTTTGTTCCGCCAAAGTTTTTTGCGCCCGTAAAAATGCTTCGCATTTTTCCTTATCGGGCGCAAAAAACCTTCAGTTACCGCCGGAACGTTACACGAAATACCCCTTGCAATGGTACTAAAATAAATTAAAGAAAAGATGAAGGAAAAAGAGCATAAAATTGTAAAAAATTCTTTTTGCCCCACGTTTATTCGTCTCAGTGCGCCGTCCTGGCGCACGGGTTTTATCCCAAAAGAGGGTCAAAAAGAAGAAGAAAAGGAATAAAGTATAGGAATAAGGAATAAATTAAATCATTTATAAAGCGGTCTACGACCGCAACGCCTTCGGCGTAATAGATATATGAAATAAATTATCATATATAAATCAAATTTAGGATATAAAAGGCTTGTATTATCCCCTATTTTCTTACAAAAAAGGGCATAATTCCCCCCTAAATTCCCCTTGCAAACCTTAAAAGATTACTATAAAATAATCGCATGGCTAATAAGAACATACAAACAGCCCAAACTCCAAGCTTAAAATTGCCTTCAAAAGGGCTTTTTCATATATCACACAACAAACAATAAGGAGTTTTTTATGAAAAACATGAACAAAACAAACGTGCTAAAAATCAGTATTAGCTTGTTAATGCTGATTTTAGCGGTAATCGGGTTTTCAATGGCGGCTTGCAGTAATGGAAGCACTGACCCAATACCTCAAACAGTCGCAACGCCGACAGCAAGCCCGCCGGCAGGAACTTACGCCGCCGCTCAAAGCGTTACCTTAAACACGGCAACCGCAGGAGCAAGCATTTATTACACCACAAATGACAGTACGCCGACAACGGGCAGTACGCTGTACAACGGAGCGATTACCATCAGCGCGACAACCACGCTGAAAGCCATCGCCGTTAAAGAAGGCATGAACAACAGCGCCGTACTGACTGCGGTTTATACAATCAGCGGAAGCAGCAGACCCACCGCCGTCAACATCACCATCAACAAGACAGGCGATGAAACAGGCGACAGCATAACCGCCTCGCCAACGTCTGGTCAAATTGGAGACGAGATAACCATCAACTATACGCTTGCAAATAGAAAGCATAACAACCGTCTTGTGTTTTCAGGCACAACTGCGCCAATCGCAGAAGTGGACATCGCTGAAACAGGCACAAGAACGTACACTATAGCACAAGAGGACGTAGCTGACGAAACTATAACCATTAATGCGGTTTTTACCCACTCAGACAAAACCCACGACACCATAGCGTTTGCGGACACAAATAACGAAACCAGAACTTATGGCACAGCGACATTCACCAAAGCGATTAGCAACACAGGTACAGGTACAAGAACGATAACTTATTCATCAAGCGATACGGCGGTAGCAACTGTAGACGAAACTAGCGGAACAGTTACAATAAAGAAAGTTGGAAAAACGACTATCACCGCTACAAAAGCGGAAGACGCCACTTATGCACAGGCAACAGCAGAATACGAATTGACCATTGATCCGTTACAGCTTACAATTTCTAATCCGACAGTTACCACGACAAAACAATATGACGGTACTACGACAGCAACAATTACAACATTAGGTACGCTGAACAATAAAGTAGTGAGCGATGTCGTAACCGTATCCGCCGAAGCAAACTACAATTCGGCTGATGTGGGAAACAACATCAATATTACCGTTGTATATTCTATTGAAGGTACAGACAAGGATAACTATATCAAACCAGTTAATTACACTACAAGCGGTTCAATTTATCCTATAGCCGTTACCCTCAACACCGTAATTGCAAACGGCTCGGATACGCAAACTACAACGCAGTTGACGCTGACCTTTAGCGAGGCGATCACCGGACTTTCCGCTGACGACATCACCCTTAGCGGAGTAATGGGGATAACCAAAGGAACGCTCGGCGGTTCAGGACCGGCGTACACATTGCCAATCAGCGGATTTATCACAGGTGGAACTTTGAGCGTAGCGGTGTCAAAAACGGGCTATACAATAAGCGGTTCGCCAAAAGATGTAACCATTTATTACTATACTATTATTACTATTACTAGCGATACAGGGATAGAAATGGTCTCAATCCCCGCCGGAACCTTTACGATGGGCAGTCCCGCAAATGAACCGAACCACTATAGCGAGGAAACGCAACATTCGGTAACATTGAGCGGATTTTCCATGAGCAAATATCAAGTGACGCAGAAGCAGTATCAGGCGGTGATGGGGGCAGGGGAAGATAGAAGCGATAACACTTACGGCAAAGGGGATAACTATCCGATTTACTCTGTAAACTGGTATGACGCAATAGTATTCTGCAACAAATTAAGCGTGATGGAAGGATTAGATCCAGTGTACAGCATTGGCGGCAGTACCGATCCTGCAAACTGGGGAGCCATACCCACTAGTAGTAACTCGACATGGAATAGTGCGGTAATGGACAGGAGCAAAAACGGTTACCGCCTGCCGACTGAAGCGGAATGGGAGTATGCGTGTCGGGCGGGGACGATAACGCCGTTTAATACGGGAGACAACATAACTACAGATCAGGCGAATTATAACGGTAATTATCCGTATAATGGCAATGCGGCAGGAATATACAGAGAAAAGACGACGCCTGTAGGAAGTTTTGCGGCAAATGCGTGGGGCCTGTACGATATGCATGGGAACGTGTGGGAGTGGTGCTGGGACTGGTATAGCTCAAGTTATTATTCGAGTAGTCCAACTAATGATCCATCGGGCGCGTCCTCGGGGTCTTACCGCGTGTTTCGCGGCGGGAGCTGGAGCAACGGCGGCGAGTACCTGCGTTCGGCGGGACGGTTCTCCCTCGGCCCGAGCGGCCGGGACTGCACCTTTGGTTTCCGGCTTGCCCGCCCCTAGTTTAACAGGCTCAAGAACAGGTAATGCAGTGGTAACTGACACAACTTTTCGGTAGTGTCGCTTGATGAGTAAACAACGCTAGATGTAGCGTATAAAATAACTTGCTCGTATGAGCGAGTAACGAATTGTAACGCGAATGGTAGCTGTTACCTGAATTTCATAGTGTCGTCAAGAAATTGGCGACACTACCAGTAGTGGACACGCCGAGTGCGGGGAAAAGGCATGAATTTACATAAAACGCTCGTTGGGCGTTTAGTTTGCCGTTGGCAAACAAATAAAACAAAGAACGTAAAGGAAAGAGAAAATTATGGCAGACAAAGTAGCGACATACGCATTTACTGACAAGGAAGGTTTTGAAGCGGCAAAAGACAAGATTCGCAGTGAGTTAGGCGATTACAGTTGGGATCGCGGAACAACAAACGATTATTGGTTACTGCATATTCTGAGCGATTGCGACAACATTGGACGTGCCTCGCAGATTTGTTCAGGTTACGGCGGAAAACCGTATTAACTACTGAAAGATACCCGCCAGTAGAAGCGGTTTTATTGGCGGTTAATTTCTCATTTGAAGATATAAGGAGAAAAAAATTTTACCTGTAATAAATGACGGCTATTTTGAAAACAGCATAAAAAGGGAAATAGCCAGTCTAACTAAAAAACAGAAAGCGCACTTTGCATGGCTTTGTTCGTTAAGGGCATTACCTTTAATAAGCGTAAATAACTTTAATTATTGGAAGCCGGATTATTTGGGGCGGTATTCTTCGCTAAATGAATACTCTGTATTTAATAATTTATTAACAACATTTATGACAATCGATTTATCCGCCGGTATCATATTTGATATACCATTCAAGAAAGTAAATATATTTTTAGCAGGACTTCCATACCTTGCCAGTGATACCGCTGACTATACAAAATTTTATGCTGAAAATAATACAAATGACCCTATTGCCTTTCAAGCCTTAGCCGCAGGATACGCCCTTAAAGCAATTGATTTAGCCGCTGAAATTGTATATATCTTTGATAATAAATATACTCCAAATGATAGCAATGATGAAAGAATTTTATTTCTTGCTCAAAATGTAAACAGCGCATTTTCAACAGTATTGCCTTCTCATCATTCTTATCTAAAAGATAAATTACATGATTTAATTTTATCAGACATATATAAATTATCCAAAAATATAACCGATGAATTCGATAATGATTTTTCCATTTATGACGGATTATGGATGAATTTTAAAAATAATTTAAATAAAATTGGTTTTGATTTTTGGTTTGATACCTATGATAATTTATACAACAATAATTTTAAAATTGACATGGAATATTTGTCTATCAGAGTAGAAGAATATGATAAAATAATTAGTGAAGAAACGCCGACCGATTGGACACGCAGGGTGTCTGACACCACTTTTTTGTAGTGTCGTAATAAAGCCGACCACCGCTATATGTGGGGTAGGTTAATAAAAGAGGAGAAACAAAAATGAAAACGACAAACAAACTTTTAGGACTTATTGCAATAGCAATAATCGCACTTACATTTTTCGCTTGCGGAGACAAAGGAGACGATCCGCCGCCGCACGTACACGAATGGGAATGGAGGGTAACAACTCCCGCAACAACAGAAGCGGACGGAGTAGAAACAGAAACCTGTATCACTTGCGGACAAACCAACGGTACACGCACCATAGCAAGAATACCATTTATCAATATTGACGGCTTGGAAACATGGCTAAACAGCAAGCCAGCCAATACCGCAGAAACACCATACAACATAAAGTTAAATATTGATGATGAGGAAGATTTTGCTAGACTACTAACAACACTTTATGCCGATCCAGACAAATACATCTACCTTGACCTTTCCGGCAGTACAATAACGACTATTCCTGATTATGCTTTTTTTGATTTTTCTACATTTAATAAATGCACCACACTTACTGGAATAACAATACCGAACAGCGTTATCCAAATTGGGGAAGGTGCATTTATATTTTGCGAAAATCTTGCAAGCGTAATTATTCCCAATAGTGTTATTAGCATAGGATTTGAAGCTTTTAGTTTATGTAGCAGCCTTACCAGCGTAACTATCCCAAACAGCGTTACTAGTATTGCGATTCCTGCTTTTAGCAGTTGTACAAGTTTAAGTACAATAGATGTTGCCACTGGTAACACCGCGTACCTTTCCCAAGACGGCATATTGTACAATAAGGATAAAACCGTTTTACATACATATCCGGCAGGAAAAACGGACGTTTCTTTTTCTATACCAAGCAGTGTTACCACAATTGGAGATTACGCTCTTTATTATTGCAGCAACCTTAAAAGCGTAACTATACCAGAAAGTGTTAAAAGCATTGGGAAGTCTTCTTTTTCCCGTTGCACTGGCATTACATCATTAACTATACCAGACAGCGTTATCAGTTTTGGTTCCAGAGGTTCCTTTTCTTATTGCAGCAACCTTGAAAGTGTAATGATAGGAAACAGCGTTACCAATATAACTGAAGAGACTTTTTACCATTGTACCAGTCTTACTAACGTAACCATAGGGAACAGCGTTACCAGTTTTGAGCATTATGCTTTTGGAGGTTGTAGCAGTTTGAATAACATAACAATACCCAATAGCGTTACTACTATTGGGTATCGGGCTTTTATTAATTGCACAAGCCTAACTAGCATAATCATACCAGATAGTGTTACCAGTATTGAAGGTGATGCTTTTTCTGATTGTACTGCCCTAATTAGTGTAACATTTAAAGGTACGATTGCTTCAAGCAAGTTTGGACGATTCAACGACCTCGGCGACTTGCAAGGCAAGTTTTACGCAACGGACACAGCCAACGGAACGCCTGGAACATACACAACAACTGCACCAGTAAGTAGTAGTTCGGTGTGGACGAAACAGTAATATAAAGCATTTATCCCACGCCCTTGTACATCATTGCGGAATAACACAAGGTATATGGTGGTGGTAGGATTTTCGGGTGTCTGACACCACTTTTTTGTAGTGTCGTAATAAAGCCGACCACCGCTATATGGAGCTTGTAGAAAAACTCATTTCTCACAGATTCTGTAGTCCTTCAAAGAAATAAAAATTGGTGTTATTGAAAGTTTAAACTTCTACACAATTATTTTTAAATATCCGTTACCACTTCCGGTAAGGTTTATCCGTTTCTTACGCGTATCCATTCATTAAGTTGTACCCTTTCAGGCATTTGCCAAGATTATGAACCATGCAATAGAGCTGCCATTGGCCGTTTACTTTCCCAGTTCCCCGCAATGAAAAACGATTCAGTCTTTTACAGTAGGCGATATTAGAAAACACAGGTTCGATTATTTGTATCCGGTACGCGTACAGATCCTGATATTCCTGGGTGTTCAGTTTTTTCCGCAACGCCCGGATTAAGCTCCCGCTGCCGTTGCGCTCGGATATAAACAACCCACGCCCGCCGATTAATTTGCTTGGATCTTTTTTGCTCTTCAGGCATTTCGAAGCAAGCGGGCAAACGCGGCAGTCTTTCACGTTCGCTTTATACACTCTCCCTTCATGCCCGCCTACCGTATCAGTTTTTTTAAAAGCAAGCTTCTTTCCGTTCGGGCATTTATAATAATCGCCTTTTTTGTTGTATTTAAATTCATCCGCGTTATATTTCCTGTTCTCATTTGTTTCAAGCCTTTTTTTGTATTCCAAGTCGGCTATTACCGCTTCCACCCCGCGCTCCTTGCAGGCTTTCAAATTTTCTTCGCTGAAATAATTCTTGTCAGCCAGCATTATCATTTTTGCTCTCTTCTTTTTTTTTACCCCCGCTTCTTTCAAATTAGCCAGCGCGCCGTCCAGCATCCGCGGAAAATGCGGGCCTTCGTGCGCGTCGCCTACCGCCCGCGCGCTTATTATTATTTGTTCTTTTTTGTCCGATACCGCCAAACCTATGTATCCCTGTATGTATTCTTTGGAACTGTAAATAAGCGCGCTTTCATTGTCGGTCACGTTCGACCTCGTCTCTTTCCCTCTTTTCCCTTCTTTCTTTTCCATGTTTTCCAAAAACTCGCTTATCTTTTCTATCCGCCTGTTCAGTTTTTTCTGCCGTTCTTGATAATGCCGTTCAGTTTCTTCGTCCCCTTTTCCTTGTTCGTCCTGCCGACGGTGTTTCGCCACATGCTTTTCCGCCATACGGCGATACACTTTCAGTTTCTTTTCCAGTTCTTCCGCCCTTCCGGTCATTTCCAGCGACGCGTTCGACGGCAGCCGCAGTCCGTCAACCGCGAATTCCTGTCCGCCTATAAGCCCTAATTCCGCGCAGTAAGCTAATACCTTTACAAATGTTTCCTCAAACAGCACGCCGTTGCCTGATATGAAATCCGCTATCGTCGTCCAATGGGGTTCCATGTCTTCCGCGAGGGCTTTGGCCGTTATATTATTCCTGCTTAATTCATCCAGCCCGCGCGAGCTTTTTACGCCTTTTAAGTATCCGTATATGATGAGCTTTATCAGCACTCCAGGCGGTATGGCCTTCGCTCCCGTTTGGTCATTCTTGTAGTTTTTGTCAAACATGCTTATGTCTATTCTTTTTCCTATTAGATCATTCAGCATGTACTCAAATGTCCCGGGCAGAAGTTGTTCTTTAAGATTTACAGACAAAAATAATCCCTGCCCGTTTCCCGCTTCGCTATGTTTATATCTTGCCATAATAAATTTATTATATCGCGGTTTTTCTTCTTATGTCAATTTTTTATTTTGTTATGCGATATTTATTGTTTTTCTACAAGCTCTATGTGGGGTAGGTTAATAAAAGAGGAGAAACAAAAATGAAAACGACAATCAAACACATCGGACTTATTGCAATGGCAATAATCACAATGGCTCTCATCGCTTGCGGAAGTGATGACACAACGCCCGAAACATTTACCGTAACATTCCACGCCAACGGAGGAACGCCCGAACCGACCCAGCAAACAATCGAAAAAGGCAAAACAGTAACAGAACCGCAAGTGTCGAAGCCAAATAATACCCTTGACGGTTGGTTCAAAGAAACCGCCTTTACCACACAATGGAACTTTGCAACAGACACCGTAACCGCCAACATTGACCTATATGCAAAATGGAAGGAAACAGTCGCCACGCCGACCGCAAACCTTGCGGAAGGCACATACACAGTAACGCAAAGCGTAACCCTAAACTGCACAACCGAAGGTGCAAGCATTTATTACACCCTTGACGGCACAGCCCCAACCGCAAGCAGTACCCTTTACAGCAGTGCAATTTCTATAAGTGCGACAACAACATTAAAGGCAATCGCCGTTAAAAGCGAATGGAACGACAGCGGAATATTTACCGCAGTGTATACCTGGCCTGTCGGATACATAACGGAATTTGACACCAACGCCCAAATACCAATTTGGCAAACGGAAGGAGTTACTGACGCACAAGCACAAACAGCGTCAGGTAATATAGCAGCCGGATATGGTGCATTGCCGTCCTTATATAAGCATGTGATGAAAAATAAGGTTAAAGAATATCGTATAGTGGACGATGTGAATAGTTTTGACCAAGACGGAGCAAAACGAGTTATTTATATCAATATGAATGCCACGGCTTTAGAAATTCGTAATTATTTACGTGATTATGTTGCTCCAGAATTGGGTCTTATTCCCAATGAGTAACGCCGAGTAACTGGACACGCAGGGTGTCTGACACCACTTTTTTGTAGTGTCGTTAGTAATATATGCAACCGCACCAGCGTCAGGCATTATTTTGGAAAAACGCCTTTTAAGGCTTTTTCATATATCAACACAAGGAGTTTTGTATGAAGAATGTATTTAGAGTTTTAGGGATTGCCCTCATTGTAGCGGCAATCGGGTTATCAATGGCGGCTTGCGATGACGGTAACGGCGGCGGCATACCAAAGAGTTCCGCAAAAGCCATAACCGCCTTTACTTTTGCAAGTCCGGCGGCGACAGGGACAATAGATGAAACCGCAAAAACAATCGGCGTAACCGTACCCTACGGAACGGAAATAAACGCCCTCACGCCGACGGTTACTCACACGGGCGCAAGTTACAGCCCGACAGGAGCGCAAGACTTTACCAACTCAGTTACCTACACTGTAACGGCGGAAGACGGCTCAACCCAAAATTACGCCGTAACCGTAACTATTGCCTCAGTCAGTGCAAAAGCCATAACCGCCTTTTATTTCACAAACCCATTGGCGACAGGCACAATAGATGAAACCGAAAAGACAATCAGTGTTACCGTACCCTTCGGAACAACAGTAACCGCCCTCACACCGACAGTTACGCACATAGGAGCAAGTTACATCCCGACAGGAGCGCAGAACTTTACCGTCCCTGTTACTTACACCGTAACAGCGCATGACAACTCAACCCAAGATTACACGGTAACAGTAACCGTTGCTCCAATCGGCGGCACAGCCCCGACAATCACCACCGCATCATTGCCCAACGGCGTAGTGGGAACGGCTTACAATCAAACATTAACGGCAAATGGAGACACGCCCATTACATGGACTCTTGACGGCGGTACATTGCCGACAGGTTTAAGCATTACAGGAAACGCAATTACAGGAACGCCGACAACAGCGGCAACATCTACATTTACCGTTAAAGCGACTAATGCCGCCGGAAGCGTCACAAAGCAGTTATCAATCACCATTAACGGAGCTACCCTGTCAAAAGCGGCAACGCCAACTGCATCACCGTCAGCGGGTACTTATACTTCGGTGCAGAGCGTTACCTTAAACACCACAACCGCAGACGCGAAGATTTACTACACCACCAACGGAACAAACCCCACGGCTTCAAGTTCGTTGTATTCGGGAGCGATAAGTATTGACACGACAACCACCCTGAAAGCCATAGCCGTTAAAGACGGCTGGAACAACAGCGATATAATGACGGCAGTGTATACCTTAAATCTGCCAATCACGCTGACCGAGAATGTGTGGGCTGACGGTTATCTTGCCGGTGGATATGGCGGCGAACAACGGTTTAAGTTCTCCGCAACCGCAAGCACGCAGTATGTACACGTCAAAGGCTCGCAAGGTTTTAGTGTGAATGTTCAGGTGTATGACTCAAGCGGCAATCCGGTTGGTAACTCATTTTATGTTAATGAATATGTGGAAGTCAAATACCTTTCCCTAAGTGTTACAGAGGGGCAGGTATACTCTATAAACGTATGGACTAGCAGTGCAAGCGACAGCACGTACCAGATTTTGTTTAATAAGTCCGCATTCCTTCCGTCAGTCGCAACCCCGCTTACCGAGAATGTCTGGGCTAACGGCAACCTTCCCACATCGGACGATGTGCAGTGGTTCAAGTTCACCGCGACAGCAAGCACGCAGTACATACACGTCAGTTTCGGCACGCTGACTGATCTGTATGTTCAAGTGTATGACTCAAGCGGCGCTGCGGTCGGAAGCGAGAGTAATTTATATGGCACTACAAAATACGTTTCCCGGACTTTAACGGTCGGAGAGGAGTACTATATAAGGGTACGACCTTACGGTTCCGACAGCGGCATGTACCGGATTGGGTTCACTGCCTCAATTGTCTCGCCCGGCGGCACAACCCCGCTTACCGAGAATGTCTGGGCTAACGGCAATCTTCCCACGTCAGACGATGAACAGTGGTTCAAGTTCACCGCGACAGCAAGCACGCAGTACATACACGCCAGTTTCGGCACGCTGACTCGAATGTCTGTTCAGTTGTATGACTCAAACGGCGTTGAGGTTGGAAGCAATAGCTATTTATCTAGGTATACATCACGTTATGTTTCCCAGACTGTAACGGCAGGGCAGGTGTACTATATAAAGGTACGGCCAGACGATGGTAGCGGCACATACCGAATCGTGTTCAATGCAACATGGTATCCGCCCGAAATAATCCAACTTACCGCCAATACGTGGGCAGACGGCAATCTTCCAACAGAAAACGATGAGCAGTGGTTCAAGTTCACCGCAACCGCAAGTACGCAATACATACACGTCAATTTCAGCACACCGACGGAGTCGAACAGATATTCTCTGTGGTGTCAGTTGTATAACTCAAGCGGCGCTGCGATTGGAAGCCAAATAAGTTTTGGCACTGCCACTGCCTTATCCTTGAATGTAACCATCTCCTTGAATGTAAACATAGGGCAGGAATTTTATTTAAAGTTATCGCCAGCTTCTTACAGCGGCACATACAAGATTGCGTTTGGTACGTGCACGATAGTGCCAGCAATGTTACCCGACGAAGGAGACATAACCACGCTTACATTTGATGTCCCGGGCAAATACTATGGCTCAGGTTGGGTTACGAATTGGTTCAAGTTCACCGCAACCGCAAATGGGCATTATATTGTTATGAACGGCGGGACTATTAATGTTCTTGTGTATGACTCAAGCGGCGGTCCACTTATAGACCTGATACAGTTATATGAAACAAGTTACTCAACCAGAAGAACTTACGTTAGTTTAACGGCAGGGCAGGAGTATTATATACAGGCAGATTCCAATGGGAATGGTTCTATTAAGTTCAATACCACCGGTAGTTGGTAACAGGACACGCCGAGTAACTGACACCCAAATTCGCTAGTGTACCTTGCCTGTCAGGGTACACTAGATATAGCGTACAGGACGGCAATTTAAAAAAAATTAAAAAATCTTTCCGCTAAAGTAAAGCAAAATGACATCTCCACGCCATATATATATTGTAAATCTTTTTTACGGTCTTGTAAAAAAACATTTATCGTATTCAGCGGAAGCCGAGCTTGCTCGAGTCTTCCGCTAAAATAGCAAAAGAAATTGTGGAGGTATTTATGCGAAAAACAAGAGTGCTTATTGACAATGCTTTCTACCACGTTACTTCCCGAACTAATGATAAAATCAGGGTCTTTGAGAACAACTTGGGCAGAAAAATTATGCTTATTACCCTACAGGACGCTAAAGACAAATTCCATTTTAGGCTGACAAATTTTTGCGTTATGCCCACGCACATTCATCTTTTAATACAACCGCCCCCGACAGCCAAATTAAGCGTAATTATTCAATGGCTAAAAATTATGACGGCAAAGCGTTGGAACTTTATACACGGCTCAATAGATCACCTGTGGGGGGACAGGTTTTTTTCTAGGGCTGTCAAGGACGATGAGGAATACCATTTTATTGATAACTACATTGACCAAAACGCCGTTGTTGTCGGGCTTGCCGATACCCCCGAAGATTGGAAAGCGTCAGGGGCTTTTTATAAAAAACGTGGCATTACAGGCTTGGTAGACTTTGACCGCTTCGACAAAAAGCCGATACCGCTTTTGCCTACCATTCCTTTTACAATTTCCAATTTGATACCCCCTGCCCAACTTGCCCACATTTTACATTACATCGGGGCTTATGCCGTTGCTCTGGACAGGCTCTATAATTTAGTTCCATTAATACCTAAACTTGGCGAGACTAGGGAAAACGAACCTACACACACATACCTACATTATTACACGCCCACGCATAATTATTTTATCTATGAGTATGACGGAAAGAACACAATGTACGGCACTTTTACTGGCGTATTGGAAACAGCGACAAGGCAAAAGTTTAATCTTTCCGACTTGCTTAAAAATCCGCTGATGAAACTTGAATTGAATTTTTAATATTCTGTAGTTTTACCAAAGTAAAAAAATCTGTCCACAAGGTAGCGCAGAAGTAACTGACACCCAAATTCGCTAGTGTACCTTGCCTGTCAGGGTACACTAGATATGGTGTATAGGACGGCTAATTAAAAAATATTAAAAAATCTTTCCGCTAAAGTCAAGCAAAACGCATACTCCACGCCATATATAGGCGAGGAGTATTTATGCGAAAAACAAGAGTGCTTATTGACAATGCTTTTTACCACGTTACTTCCCGAACAAATGATAAAATTAGGGTGTTTGAGAATAACTTGGGGAGAAAAATTATGCTCATTACCCTACAGGACGCTAAAGATAAGTTTCATTTCCGGCTGACAAATTTTTGTGTTATGCCTACTCATATTCACCTTTTAATCCAACCGCCACCGAAAACAAATTTAAGTGCCATTATGCAATGGTTAAAAATTATGACGGCAAAGAGGTGGAATTTTATTCATGGTTCAATCGATCATCTGTGGGGGGACAGGTTTTATTCAAGAGCGGTTAAAAATTATGATGAGTATAATTTTATTGATAATTACATTGACCAGAACGCAGTTGTGGCAGGGCTTGCCGATACTCCAGAAAATTGGAAAGCGTCAGGGGCATTTTATAAAAAACGAGGGATTACTGGCTTGGTAGATTTTGACCGCTTCGATCAAAAGCAGATACCGCTTTTACCTACTATTCCTTTTACGGTTTCTAATTTGATACCTCCCAAACAACTTGACCATGTTTTGCATTATATCGGGGCTTATGCCGTAGCTTTGGACAGGCTTTATTGTTTAGTTCCTCAAATACCCAAACTTGGCGAAACAAAGGATAATGAACCTTCACATACATATCTACACTATTACACGCCCACGCATAATTATTTTATCTATGAGTATGACGGAAAGAACACAATGTACGGCACTTTTACTGGCGTATTGGAAACTGCAACACGGAAAAAAATTAACCTTGCCGACTTGCTTAAAAATCCGCTGATGAAACTTGAATTGAGTAACTGACACCAATTTTTCGGGAAAAAACGGCATAACAACACCGGTAAAATTCTAGACGTTTTAGAATTTTAGAAATAAAGAACGTCACTTTCAGGGTTAATGAAAAAAAATTGCCCAAAAATGTTACTTCTTGGACAGCCCCAACTCTGGCGGGAATCCCGCCAGAGTTGGGTGTCCCGAAGGGACACGGGTCAAGGGCGTAGCCCTTGCCGACGTTCACCGTTAGGTGAACACTAGTCGGTATATCTATGGTTCACTGCGTGAATTATCGTTGTAACTTTAATACACTAAAATAATCTATATTAATTATTTTAACTGGGTTATTATATTTGTCAATAGTTCTTTATTTAACAATATTCTATATTTATTTAACGTTATTGTTTTTATATCATTATTTAATTCATCTAAATTAAGTCCTTCCATTCTTTTAAATAAAGCGTTTTTCGTCCATTCCCTGTCCGCTTTTATATGTAATCCCTTGAAATCACCTTTATAATCTAATTTGTCTGACAAAAAATTATAATTAGGTTTAATTCCTTTATTAACATACCATATAAAATCATACCAATCTCTACCTTGATCTATTCTTTCAATTATTTTTGATTCTGTATTTGTTTTTTCTCTTGTTAATACCGCATTTAATTTACCAGCAAACAAGCTAGGCAAATCAAATACTCTTACATTACATTTATTAAAATTATCAGCTTCTTTTATTTCGTCTATAAAAGTATTTACAGAATAATTAGTTTCTAATTTAATTTCAATTTTTTTCCTATTACCTTTATAAGTGAATTCAACAGGTACTATATCTTTTTTATGAAATATTCCTATAAGAGAATCGCTTCTTAATCTAATTATTTTATTTCCAAATCTGTCATGATCCATTTCATACAAAAAATCGACACCGTATTTTTTGCTGTATTCTCTAATTTTCTCCCCGTAAGGAACCCATGAGAAATCATCAATATTATTGTTTTTCATAGTAAAATCTAAATCTTCTGAATACCTTTTTAATCCGTATAACATTCTAATAGCAGTTCCACCTTGAAAAACGTTATTTTCAAAAAAATCTGTTTCAGACAACCCGGGAAGTATTATTTCTTGCATAATTTCGCGTAATTCACATCTGAACAAATCTTTATCATTTTTTATTTCATCATTATTAGAAACAAGCCTATTTTTAGTATATTCATACAAATTATTCATAATTTTAATTCCACTCTGGATATTTCAAGAAATCTTTCAATTTTACAATCTTTATAAACACCTTGTAATTCATCAAAATCTTTACTAGTCAAGTCTTCTTTAAGGGAATATTCAGAAATTCTTAAAACTTCATATAAATTATCAATACACCACGGCCAGTTCTTATTTTTAAAATACAAAAGATCACACAAAGCCCTTAACGGTTTCGCAACTTTATATGTTCCTTCAAAATCTTCTTCAATATAAATACCTGCAGGATTAATATCTTTATACAATGGAATATATATAAAAGAGCCGTAGCGTGAAGTATCAACCATTTTATCTTGACCATGCGTTACGCTTGTTACCGAAAATATCATTTCTGGTATCCAGTTATAATCAGACAGAACGTATTGCATGCTTACATAAGAATCGGGATCAATCATTTGTGATAAAACACATTTAGGAATAACTGTATTTCTATATTTAGAATCAAGCGTATAAATATCGCCGTATACGCGGTCAATATATTTTTTTTCCAAGCCCTCTAAAAGTTCTTTTTCAAAAAGAATTTTATCATATCCTCTTTTTTCAAAATCAACAAAAGTAAATAAAGAAGGCAAACTGCGATCTTTTATCAAGATATTTACTAAATTATTCATTATAACCCTCATTTAAATAAATATTATTCGCCTTTTCTTTTTATTATATCATTATTTATTACCATGTCAATAATAACAGCATGTTCCAAAAGACGGTAAAATAACATTCCACGTTTAATAGACTTTCGTCTGTTAAATCTAAATGTAAATTCATCAAGATAATAAGCAATATGTTGATCAGAGACATAACCTTGCAAAGTACCCATAATCCATCTTTTAAGCAAAGAAATAACAAGATGTACTTTTGGCAATAATTTTTCCTCTCCTTTTTCTGACATTATTTTACGATTATAACCAAGCTTTTCTATATTATTATAGCCTAACCATCCATCAGTTATAATATTTGAACCTTTTTCAACACATTCTTCTAAAAACGCATCAATTCTTTTAGATGAGCCATCATTTATAACACCCATTCTTATTCTTCCTATTTCATTTCTACCTTCACCTTTTTCAACCGTTACAATAACAAGAACTTTATTATCAGTACTCCTACCTCTTTTCCCTCCTGATTGTTTTCCTCCAATAAAAGCTTCGTCAACTTCTATCGTCCCTTTAAGTTTTTCTCTTCCCTGACGTACCATAGCGACTCTCAGCTTATGAAGCCAAGTCCAAGCTGTACTATAACTCCCAATACCCAATATTCTTTGCAAACCTAACGCGCTTGTACCATTTTTTTGAGAAGTAACCTACCACATAGCCTTGAACCATAAATGCAAAGGCTTATGAGTATCTTGAAAAAAAGTGTTAGCGGTCAAATGATTTTGATGTCTGTATTTTTTACATGTAAACAAATTGTCATTTACAATCTAATAATCCGTATTTCCACAATTATAGCAAAAAATCCTTCTCGATATTTGAGATTAAAAATATAATTTCTGCAATCTTCTTCTGAACCCAATTTTTTTTCAAATTCAACTAAATCCATAGGATATATTATACCTTAATTATAACACAAAGTCAAGTGTTTGTCAAGTGCATACCTATTTTATTTTAAATTTTTTTAAAATATAAGTAAATAAATTTCTTGGTTTTTTAATATTTATTTTCTTAATATAAGTTTTTTTCTAAATAGGTTTATTAATAGTTGATTTTGGCGGAAGAAAATAATTATTTACCCATTGTAATATTTTATTAGCTTGAGGATTAGCCATTGATATTAATATTTCTTTTAATATAATAATAAAATTATTAATTTTTTGAAAATTAGTTTTTACTTGTTTTAAATAAATATCTGCTTCTTTATTATTTTGGTCTGCTTCTTCATTTTTAGCTTTTGCTGAATTAATAATTTTTTCTTTTTCAATGTTTGCTGATTTAATAATATTTTCTTTTTCAATGTTTGCTGATTTAATAATATTATTTTTAGTATTATCTGCAGCTAATTTTATTTGTTTCCCTTTTTCCCATGCCTCATTGATAATTATTTTTTTGTTTTTTTCAGCATCATCTTTAATTAATTGCGCTTCATTTTCTTTTGACTTTGCTTGTTTAAATAAAATTTCTGTCTCTTCCTTAACCTTATTAACATTTTCTAATTCATTATTAATATAGTTTTCAAGTTCTACCTGTTCGCTTCGTGAACGTCTGAGCCATCTTGGTCCAAACCGTTCTAATCCATAGAACCTTCCTAATTCTTGGTAAAAATTATCCTGATAGCCAACCATTGCTTCCTTGTAAGCCTTTGTACCTTCATTATATTTTTTTGATAGTTCATTTTCAGACATATTTTTGCGATCTTTACGGGAAATATTATATTCAGATCGAGCTAAAAAACCGGGATGAAGATTAAATTTTTGTCCAGGGTTTTTTGCACATAAAAAGTGCCAGTGAGGGTGTTTTTTCCCTGCGTTTTGTCCGTGGAAAGGTTCGTCATCATGCCGAAGAACTAAATTTAAATCATCGCCGTATTCTTTTTTTAACCATTTAATTAAGTCTTTTTCAAAAGAAGCAATTTTTTTATCGTATTCCTTTTTATCTTCATTATCGTTAATTGGAGGCCATGAAACTACTCCTGCCAATAATGCGTTTGCGTCTACCCTTACTTTATGCTCTCTTGCATCTTTTGTTTCATCGTACCACACTTTTAATTTTTGTCGAATTGTTTCAAATCCATTTTTTTTATCTCCATAAACAACGACTGGTTTTAAAGGTTTTTCGATATGAGAAATGTATCCGTTTTCTCTACTCGCTTCTCCTAAAACACTATCAATTGATATATTTCCGATTTTAATTCTTTTATTGTTTATAGTACGGAAGACATCTCTTCCTGCCTTGGAAACAGCTTCAATATGTATAAATTGATAATTCATATTATTCTCCTTACGCTTTATTATTTTTAACTTGTGACAGCTCCTAGAAGCTTTAACAAGGCTTCTTGGAAAATTTATTTTTCTATTTGATTATTTTATATCTTTTTTATAATTTCCCAAAAGTTTTGCCGCTTCATTCTGACCGTTTTCAATTAAGTAATTTATTATTTCTAAAATATTTACAAAATCGTCCGGTATATTAGTTAATTTTTTTTTGATTTCCTTTTTTTTATTATTAGTAGTTTTTAGCGATTTTTTTTCTTCAATAACAGACTTATCCTTTTTATCTAAATTTTCTATTGTATCAAAATTATTTGTTTCTATGTCTAAATTAACTATTTCGGTTGATAAAGTAACATTATTTTCGTTTTCATATTTTTTATGCTTTTCACCCTTTAATTTTTGATACGCTTTATTAATTGTAGTTTCTCCTTTATTAATCTTTTCCTTTGTTTCATCGTCAGCATTGTCATTTACAATTTTTGCGTGAGCCATTGTACTGGGCGAAATCCCAAGTTCCTTACTTAAAATTTCCGAACTTCTTCCCGACCCGTCACGATTAACCTTGTTAATTAATTGACTTGCAGCTTTTAGAATTTCTCCTTGTGTTAAATTTCTACGGCTTGCCTGTCTTTTAAAAGTGTAATGCTTTGCTTCTTCTAAAGAATCAAAATCCTTAAAATCTACAAAAATTTCTTCAAGGCCTGCTTCTTTAGCCGCTTCCAATCTTGTATGCCCGTCAACGACAAATTCTCCCAATCCCTTTATTTTTCCAATAACTACGGGTTCAGCTGGATCAAAACCAGTTTGTTTCATAGAAGAAACTATTTTTTCTTTCACATCTTTTTTTATAGAAAAAAATCCTGATATTTCCGGATGAATTTTTATTTCTGACGTTTTCATAATGTTAATTTTTTTTTCAGAATTCCGTTGTTCAACATGACCATGACTAAAAAATTTCTCTAATATTTTAATTTTCATTTTTTTCTCCTTTTTTAGTTTCTTCATTGGCTTTTAAACCAATGATTTTCATATTATCTGGCAGAGTTCTTCTTCTTGATAACTCAAAACGACCCTTTCCATCTCGTAAAAACAGACATAAATTTACTTCTCCATAAAGCAAGCTATCCGTTTCTTTTTCGAATTCATTCAGGATTTTTTTAGGAATTTTCATGTTTTACCTCCTCATTAATTAATTCTTTTTCGCTAGACGTTAAAGTTGCCTTGATACTGCAAAAAGTAAGAAATTCCGAAAGGTCAGATTCAGTGAAAATTATTCTATCTCCAATTAAATGATAAGATAACTTGCCCGCCATGCGGTAACGGTCTAGCGTTTCGACAGAAACACGTAGGGACTGCGCCGCTTCTTTTCTATTGTAAATACAATTCATAATTTTTCTCCTGAATAAATCTTATCATTTTAATTCCCATTTTTTTATAAATTTTAATTTTATTCAAAAAATATTTTTTATCCAAATCTTTGATTAATATTATATTGTTATATGAACAAATCTAAAAAATTGAAATATACTATTTTCAATATAGAAAATAGTATGAGAAAATATTCAATATCTGTGGAATTCTCTGGTTGACTTTAATAATTATCTACTATAATATGCCACTAAGGAGCCGTATGGACGGCTAATTCCAATGGATGTTTTGCGATTGTGGATCTGGTCGTCGCGGGTTCAAACCCCGTCATCCACCCTAAGACTCCAGCGCCTGTAGCTCACCTGGATAGAGTACCAGACTTCGAATCTGGTGGTAGCCTGTTCGAGCCAGGCCAGGCGCAGAAGGCTAATTCTTTACGTTGTAAGGAATTAGCGGGAGGACTACCCTACAAAGGGCGTTCTTAATCATTGCGTATAACGAAAACGGCACATAAAAACGACACATGGAATCGTTTTTCAATGCCGTTAGCAAGGATTAGGACATGAAAAATCTTCCGTTCTCCGTTTTCAAGAGGGCAGACCGCCCATGTTATTCAGTGTCATTCAAGAACGAGGCAACCGGGGAATATTATCCGGCAATCAGTACTCGGCAAAAGACCGAAGCGGAGGCGTTAAAAACCGCCTTCGCATGGCTTCGCGACGGGATACCCCAAAAGCGGAAAACCGTAAGGGTTCAAATTCAAGATTTGTCCATTAAAGACACGGCGCGGAAAATAAAAACGAAAGCCGAAGCGGAAATCCTGATCGAGGAATTGAAACGGACGGGATGGATAAAAAGCTATGTGCTGGCCGAATCACCGGCAGCCCAGGATTTTACTTTGTTTTTAACTGAATTCTGGGATTGGGAAAAATCACCGTATATAAAAGAGAAGCGGCGCAAAAACCACGGCATACACCGCAGGCATTGCAAACTCCAAAGCCAGGCTATAACGCTTTATTGGGAGCCTTTTTTCAAAGGGCGTTTTTTGGGCGATATTAGAGCGACCGATATTGACGCTTTTATAAACCGCATAGGGGAGAAAGATTTATCGGCTTCACGGAAAAATGGAATTATAAAGGCCGGAACAAAACCTCTCCGATGGGCTTTTTCAAAAGGGAAAATCGAAACAGATCCGACAAGGGGACATCTTCTTTTCTCCGGCGCAACGCAAGAACGGAACGTATTATCTCCTGCCGCCGCAACCGCCGTTTTCCGTGTTGAGTGGAAGGACGAAAGGGCGAAACTTGCCAATATGCTGTCTGCCGTTACAGGCATGAGGCAGGGCGAAATCCTAGCATTGCGTCTGCAGGACTTGGGATCTGACTGTCTTTATGTACGGGGCGCATGGGGCGGCGCGGACGGATTGAAACTTCCAAAAAACAACAAGCCCCGGACTGTTGAACTGCCTTTTCCTGGTATATTGCTAGGGCTTATTGATCTGGCGAAGAAAAACCCTTGGGGCGTATCTCCTGATAGCTTTATTTTCTGGACGGAGTATAAAGACGGTGTTCCTATGCAAGGCGCGATGTTTGTAAAAGGACTCCGCGCTGCGCTAGTAAAAAGCGGCTTTTCAGAAAATGAGGCTGAGAAATACGTTTTTCATTCTTGGCGGCATTTTTATACGACATATCTTATGGGAAAACTTGAAAAGAAATTGTTGAAATCGCAAACAGGACACCTGACAGATGAAATGCTAAACCATTACGGGGAACACCGTATAGCCGGAGACAGAGAACGGATACAGCAGGCGCAGATTGAAACCTTTGGCAGTTTAATACCTTCGGGGCAAATGCATAACTGAAATGTTATGTGCAATTGAAATGTTATGTGCAATTGAAATGTTATGTGCAATTTTAACTCTTTTATTCTCATTATTTGTCTTTCTTTGTCTTTCTTTATCCTTATTCAGTATTTAATTGCGTAAAATAAAAGAGAAAAAAATAAAAAACATCTTGACAAAATAACATTACATAAGTATAATGTAATTGTATAAAAGATAACTAAACACGGACAGCCGTCACCTATCCTGCCGGGGATAGGCATGGATATAAGCCATGCTTTTTTTCCGACAGATGGGTGGCGGCTTTTTTTGTGTTTAGAAAATTTCATTTTGGAGGAATTATGAATACCATTTCTTTACAAGACAATGTTTTATCGAGGAAGGCGGCCGCCAATTACTTGGGAGTATGTATGGCGACTTTGGACAGCTTAAAAATCCCTAGAACGAAGGTGAGGCGCAGGGTACTGTATCGGCAATCTGTGTTGCTTCAATGGCTTGAGAAAAACACTAAGGAAGTGAAAGCATGAACCAGAGCAAGGCAGAGGCGATGATTACGCGTCTTTTGGTAAATGCCGCTGAATTAAAATTTGGCTCGGTTTCTGTTACCGCTAAAGTCCATGACGGCCGGGTTACGGAAGTGTTGTACACCACCACAGAAAATACGCGGGAAATTGAAGCCGCCGCAGTAAAGGCGAAGAAGTAATCCTCGCAAACAGGAGTAATAATGGCAGACAATGAAAAATATAAAATTATATCCCTGACATTTTTTAAGGATTGGCATGAACTTGCCAAAAAATACAATCTGACAAAAGAGCAATACGGCGCGGTTGTCTATGCGATGTGCGAGTATTGTTTTTATGATAAAGACACCGAACTAGCACCGCCGCAGGGCATAATATATGAAATGGCAAAATCATCGATAAATGCGTCAAACAAAAGAAAACTTTTGGGACATCAAGGCGGTTCTCAAGGTAAAGGCGGCGCACCAGCCGGAAATAAAAATGCTGGTAAAAAAAAAGTGTAGATGACGATCATGTAATCGGTTACAAGGAAAAAACATTTTTACAAATATGGGAGCAATGGGGCGATCCGTTTTCTGAACACTACAGAATATGGGATAAAGAATGGTGGAATGAATTCTGGGATAATTGCCCATACACTCAAAAACAAATATATAAGGCTTTACGGAATATCCATTATTTGGTAAACAAGGGAGATTATGAGCGCAAATATATTTCAAGTGATCCATGTAAATTTATTCAGGGAGGAATGATTGACCGTGGTTTATCGGATGAATTTGGCATATATGGTTGGGAATATGATCATAATACCGATCCGAATCTTGAAAAACTCCGTAATGACTAACCAACTAACCCATTGTTCCCGCATTGTTTATCAATGCCGGAATGAAAACAATAGCACCCTATTGAATAAAACAATAGCACCCTATTGAATAAAACAATAGCACCCTATTGAATAAAACAATAGCACCCTATTGAATAAAACAATAGCAATGTAAAGGAGAAGGTAAAGGTAAAGGTAAATGTAAAAGAGAATATAAATAAAAATGCACATATAAAAAAATTGTTGTTACACAACAATGGGTTGTTTTTTGTGTGTGAACAACAACAAAATTATTTGTTTTTTAAGAGGAGATGATAATTTGACGCCCGAAGGACGCATCAAAGCTGACTGTCTGCTGTATCTGGAACGGCACGGTTTCTTCGTTTGGAATAACCCTTGCGGGGCAGTGCGCATTGCCCCGGACAGGTGGCTTCATTTTGGGCGTAAGGGATCATCTGATATAATCGGAGTACTGCCGGACGGGCGGTTTCTAGCCGTAGAAATCAAGGCAGCGCATGGGCGGCTCTCACAAGAGCAATCGGCTTTCTTGGAAAAAGTACGGAGCATGGGAGGCGTAGCCGTGATCGCGCGCTCGATCCGGGAATTGGATACCGCCCTCCGAAATGAGGGATATGCCAATGACGGCCCTCTGTTTAATGATAACGCCGCGCCGTATGGCGGGGAAAAAATATAAAGACAAAAGGAGATGAAATGATATGGCAGAAATCGCTTTTCAATACCAAATACCTCAAAAAATGATAGGCACTTTTGTAGTGGACTGTTTCATAGCGGAGCATTACCAGTTCTCTAATTCGGTTACGGAAATACCTGTAGAAGAAGGCAGTAATGTATCGGATAACATTGTTGAAGATCAAGACGTTGTATCGGTTGAAGCATTTATTGGAAATGCAGCGTTTGAAGTGATGACAATAGACGGCAATACTATTTCAAATCTACAAGCCCCTGATAGAATGGCAAGGGTAATACAAGCGTATCAGGAATTAAAAAAACTTTCAAAATCAAAACAATTGCTTGACGTTGTACTTGGATTGGAGACGTTTCCTAACATGGTTATCACTTCATTCAAAATTGACCGCGATGTGGAAACAGGCGCGAACCTTCCCTTTACAATGGAGTTCAAAAAAATAAAAATCGTCAAATCCGACACTACAAATATTAACGCTTCCAGTAGTAGCGGAGGCGCAGGTGGAGACCAGACCGCAAGTACTAAAGATCAAGGAGTTGCCGGAACAGAAAGACCTAATGACAGTCAGGCAAGAGCGGAGTGGCGGCAAAATGTGAAAATGCGCGGGGAAACGCCGGAAGCGAAAGCGGATTATCAGAGGAAATGGGGAGTGCCTTATCCGCAATGAACAATGATATGGCAAACTGCCCCGAACATTATATATTCTGCTGTAAAACTGATAAATAACAGAGGGAAAAAAGGAAATGGGAAAGCCGTTTGAGAAAAACGATCCGCGAATTAACAGAAAAGGACGCCCAAAAAAGGGAGAGTGCATGACCGATATATTGAATTGGGCGTTGGATCAGGAAAGGAAAATAACTGACGGCAAAACGGAAAAAACTTTGCTGCTTCGTCACGCGCTCGCGGAAAAACTTATCAGCAAGGCGGTTGATGAAGGCGATATTGTGGCAATCAAGTATATTTATGACCGCTTGGACGGGCGGCCAAAAGAAAGCATAGAATTGACAGACAGCGCGATAGACGCCAAATTAAGGGAGATTATGAATAATGGCAATTTGCAAGAACAGTAAAACGGCGATTCAAATTATTAAGACGATCACCGAAAACATGAGGGACGGAACGCAAAAAACCGCTTTGCAATCAGTCGCGGAATGGATACATGAACACGCCTATGACATTCCTGATGATCCAAAGGAACGCCGCAGAATAGCAGAGCAATTAAGACGTGAACTTGGTCTTAAATATGCTGCTTTCGGAACAACGGAAAAAAGATAATGAAAACCGCCGCAAAATATTTTTACTTTGTATTTTTACATATAGTTTCACCATTTAGGATTGCATCAGCGGCCTCTGCTATTTCATAGTCGGCAAACTGTTTGTTACGGTATAAAAATTCTTCAAGCTCATCTTGTTTGAAAAAAAGCCTGCCTCTGCCACCGGTTGGCTTGTGGCATGGGATTTTTTTCCAATGCACAAGTTTGTAAATATATGAACGTGTATAACCTAAAAACTTCGTTGCTTCTTCCAATGTCATAGGAGTCATCATGCGTTGTATCCTTCTTTTCTTTTCCGGGGCATGCGCCCCGGAGCGTTCGCCCTTGCAGGCTTTGTGTTTTTAGGCGGTATCAGAAATTCACCATTTTTGTCAAAAATTGGAGGATCCTCAATTTCGTCTTTCTGTACCGGAATATTTATAAAACCAGAAAAGCGGTGCCGGAAATTTTGATCCTTCAGTTTTTCCCAGAGTGTTTTGGTAAGCCCCGCAGACCACGCGTAGGACCGTAACGCTTCAATGTCATGTTCATAAAAAGTTACCCTGTCGTTTGGATTTCCAACAGGCGCGAACGCCTGTTTCATAAAGCTGATTTGTTCCTGCATCATTCCAAATAAATGGTCCATATAGTCAAGTTGCGTGTATACGTCTTCGCGCATTTGATTTGCGCGATTGATAAAATCATAAAGGCGCGTCAGAAAAGCCGCCTTGTCATAGTCGATATACGGTTCTTTGTTTTTTGTTTTCATACTATCCCCCCCATTAATTTAACCGGATTAATACCAACGGCGGCGCAGTAACCCTTGCCTCTCTCGGTTTTAAAAAACCACACCGCGCCGTCTTTTATGGCTTGTTTTATTATTGCCGTTATGAGATTTTTGAAACAATTTTCGCTATTGTCAGCGGGTACTTTTTTCATAATGTTTTCTCCTTTCCGTAATTTATGGGAAGCCATACGGCCCCCAGCCGGAAGCCCCGAAGGGCTTCACGATGTTATGTGCTATACCGCCAGGGCGACCCGCGCCCCGAAGGTCGTTTTGTGAGTGCGGCCCCATGTGCCGGACACTAACCGCAATGCCGGAAGTTTAGCGCCCAGTACCGAAATAACGGCAGTTAAATTTGCCGGAACATAGCCAAGCCGATACAAGCCCTTGCCATTGGTTACCCCGACCAGTACCGCTATGGCATTCTTGTCTGCGGGGTTGTTTTCTTCCGGCACTAATACCGCCTTAATCTGATCCGGCTTGTAAGCAGCAAGCCTTTTTAACGCTTCCTGCCTGTTGCCAAAAGAAGTACCTTTTACCGCCAGTTCCAAGCCGCCGGCTTTTACGATTGCCCAAGCTTTCACGAAAGCCGCGCTCTTATCCCCGCCCATGCGCGAAGCAAGCCGGTTGGCCAGTGTTACTACTTTGCTTTTCATTTCTCTGTTTTTCATTTCATACCTCCATAATCTCTTTATACTTAATAATATATAGTGATTTACTTAATGTTGTCAAGTAATATTCTAAATTATTTTCAAGAAAACCTACATTTTTTGCTAAAATGTAGGTTTTCTGCTTATATCTTGTATAGTAAAAGCCTTAATTTTATGTTTTTTATGCTTTACAATGTAAAGAAAATAGACTATATAATATACAAGGGGATTATATGGATAATGAAACAATGATAAAAATGGCTTGCGCTCATAAGGGAATAAGTCAGGCAGAATTAGCCAGATTGTTAGGTGATACGCCTGCCAATTTTAATCAGAAGGTTAAAAATGACACTTTCAAAAAAACAGACCTTGCGGTTATTGCCGAAGCTCTAGGTTTTACTTATGAAACATTATTTAAGTCATCTGAGGGCACAGTGATCGGCGGTGTTGTTTCTATACCTAAAAAAGCGAAGGGCAAGAAGTGAAAAACCGGCAGAAAACGCTTGACAATCACTATGGATTGCCGAAAAAATAGCAAATATTAATTAACTTGTGATATATTTTAGTTTATAAGCGTTTTCTGCCGGGGAAATGCGAAAGTTTATGATTTGGGAGAATCAATAATGGAATTAACGGCAGAACAAGACGCAAAATTCAAGGATTTATGCGCGGAAATCAAGCCCGGCGAATACGGCAAGGTTGTTGTCGCTTTTACAGGGGAACCGGGTAACTTCGTCCAGATAACAGGAGAGAAAAATTTTAGGTTCCATAGCGAGACTTCCATGCCTACCCACGGAAAACCTAGAAATGGGTAAGATACAACTGCCCCGGAAATAGCGCATAACAAATAAAGCGTATCGGACTGTTTTTTATGCCTTACAGACATTTTCTAAAATGCCCCAAAACGCGCGAGGATTGACGCTATCAAGTTTTCTTTGCCATTTAATATAATAATGTGTTGTTATGTTGTGCCGTTGCTTTCGGGGCTGTCTCTGCGATATTAGCAGAAAATATCGACACAAAAAATGACATAAAAAACCGTAATTTTTAATATTGCTTAATACGCTTAAATAACTTTATATATGTTATCCCCTCTTGTAATCCTTTGCCCTTTTATGATTTAATAACTCTTAATAGTGCGTAATGATTTTCAGTAGTGCGATATGTGAAATACTTCGAATCTGGTGGTAGCCTGTTCGAGCCAGGCCGGGCGCAGAAGGCTAATTCCTTATGTGATAAGGAATTAACATGTTTTTGAGAAGTCACCATTATTGAAGTAGAGGCGTGATTTCCTAGTTTTTCACTATTTTGCAAAACATGTGCAAAACAAGTGCTGACGGAGGATTGAAGTTATACATCATAATGATACTTCAAAGGAGCCTATACCGTTTAGAGGGTTGTGCAGTATTTTCCGCAGTGTTGCCTTGCAAGGTAGATATGTGTTTATTTAAGAATAAAACCACGTAGTACACGGATGTCCAAATTCTTCTCCCTTGTTCGTGTTGGTTCGTGGTTAAAAATTCTTCCTCTTTCTTCATTGTTAATTGCTAATTCCCTAATTGCAATTTCCCACCCATCTCGTCATAATAACAATATGAAAATAATAGCATTATGTCTATGTTTAATACTATTCTTTTCCGCCTCCTGCACAAAACAAGAAGAAATGTCCCTAGCGGAACTAGAAGCGCTAAGTGCCGAAGGACTTGCGGAACTGCTCGCCAAAACGGTAAACAAACCGTGGAGAGGCGAAGAATTCATCCCCGGAAAAATAGGCGGAACATGGTTTACGGTAATGAACGAAGACCCAAAAAGCTTTAACCACCTCATCGCCGAACAGGACTCCTCCACATCCTCGGTAGTAGGTTGCATGACGGATTATCTTCTGGAATACGACGTTGTGGCAAGAAGTTGGAAACCCAGAGTCGCTTCCGCGCAAATACAAGTTGACGAAAAAAACGGCACAATGCAAGTCATCTTCACATTAAGGGACGACGTATACTGGAGCTACTATAATACTGGTAAAAAAGTCAAAATAACAAGCGATGACGTAATCTTTTGGTACGATGAAATAGCCGGCGACCCCGACTTTCAAAGCTCAAGTTATTACGGGCAATTCTTAACAATGCCGGACGGCAGCGAAGCCCACATCGACATTGAAAAAATTGACGAGCGACGTTTCGCATTTCTCTTTCCAAGAATAATAGCGGAGCCGTATTTAATGACCAACATGGACTTCGGCCCCCGCCACATATACGAACCTGCGAAAAAACAGGGCGGCGTGGAAGCAGTCAGAAACCTGTTCAGCGTCGCCGTAAACCCGCAGACAATACCTTCAATGGGCGAATGGTTTTTAATTGAATACACGCCCGGGGATGAATTCTTCGCCTCTCCACGGTTTGTTTACCGTTTTGGCGAGCCGTTCCGCAACTCCTTCGGC
>NZ_BDHE01000009.1:0-53963 GCF_054786175.1 Treponema sp. R8-4-B8 | reverse complement strand
CCTCTTTGTGTTCTTATGTTTCTTTGTGTTCTTAGTGTGAAATCTTCTAGATGTAATTTTTGTAAAGTATTAATTGTTACTGACTACTAGGAGTATTCCTAATTATTTTGCCAATGCTTCCTTCTGTTTTTCTGTATACGCCGTTTGCGCTGTAGACATATTGATAAGCCTCTGTTTGAGTAATGCTTTTTCGATAGGGTCTAATCCTGGGGTTTTAAGTATATTTTGTATGCGGGCTTTGTGTCCGCTACAGGCAATGTGGAAGGAGTCCTTCGGAAAGCCTTTTACACGGTATTTTGAATCGTGGGGGATGATTTTTTCAGCGCATTGATAAAGGGGCTTATCCCCTATAACTTCAAGGGCAAGGAAAGCGTCATCGAAAAATCGAATGGCTCTGGTTAAGCTGCTTATGCTTTCTTTGTCTGATTTATCCAAAAATACTAGCTCCTGCGATAAGAAGGTGTACTCTGCTAAAATAATTGTATGGGGATCGGCGGCGGTTTGTGCTTGTTGAAATGTGGATAGGGCTTTAGCTATACCGTCTTCATAATTAATTCGCCCTTCGCGTTCTTTTCCTTCGATGGCAAAACCTTTGCGGCCAAAATCAATACTTATAACTGACTTATTAATGCTATCTATTAAGCCAATTATTTCCAAATTCCACCTCTGCTTCTGACAAATTCCAACCACCATTTATTAGATAGTCTACACCCATTTTTTCTTTCATTATTTTTGCCAAATATGGGGGCATGGGGACTGTCCTCATAAGACGGTCATAACCTTCTTCATCTCCGGCTTTTCTTAATTCTACGGCTTTACAGCCAATGGCTAGTTTTTCTTCTATGGTCATGGTTTGCGCTTGCGGCATAAATATCTCCTTATTCTCATTTTACTAGCTTTTGGAAGGTTACAGCAAGGGGAAAATACTCATTACCGCTTGAAGATGTATGCCTAAAACAAAAATACTGAAAAAATTCCTCGCTAGGTAATAGCCGGGCATACGCAAAGCCCTGCCGGTGATCTTGGCGTGGATCGCCTACCATGCCACGCCAAAGCGTGCGTAGATAAACGTCACGCCACTAATCACCGGAAGGGCTTTGCGTATGCTCGGCTTTTATATAGAATGATAATATTTTTCGCTATTAAATTCTTCGGGCATACATCGTTCTAAATTTATGAATAATTTATTTCTTTAACGCCGCCGTCTTCGCGTCCAACGAATTAAGTATCGCCTGAAGCCTGTCTTTTTCTATCAAATCAATAAGGCGGGCTTCCGTGTACCTTTTGGCTTCTTCCGAGAACTGGCCGACGGTGATGCAAACGCCCTTGCCGGCTTTAACTTCTTTTAGATGGGAATTAAAATCTCTGACAATAAGTTCGCCAATGGAGCCTTGAGTTCTGATAAAGCGGAACATTATAACATCCGACCATTTTGTCGTATCAATCTCGGCTAGAATGTCGGCCCATTCGGTTTTGTTTACCGCGATATTTACTATTTTAACCTTTGCCTTGTTATAATACGTCATGACAATTCTTCTGCAAAGAGCGATGAAGTCAGCGGATGAACCCATAAGGAACGCCTGCAAATTACGGTTGGCGTTTAGTTCGATATATTTACCTAACAGGGCAGTTACGTCCTTATATGAAGAATTATCGCGTTGTATTTGTTTTAAGTATGGGATCGCTTTGCCAATATCATTCATCTTAATCAGCGTTGTGGCAAGTTTATAGCGCAGTTCGGTTAAAGTCTCAGGTTTGATATTGGTATGCCTTAAACCGATTTCAAAATCCTGAATTGCCAATTCGTACTGTCTTGTCTCAAGATGTATATTTCCCGCGGCGAGACAGCAGGTCGGCCCCATATTGGGGTCGGCGCGTAAATGGTTATAAATACGCAACGCCTGTTCGATCTGATTGGCCTCTTGATAACACTCCGCCAGAGTATAAAGCGATTCCTTGTCATCCGGGGCAAGGTCAATAGCCTTACGGATAAAGTTCATCGCCTCTTTGGGTTTTTTTATCCTGAAAAGAGAGTGTCCTAAAGTACGCAGAACGGCGGGGTTATCGGGCTCCTGGATACGCGCCTGCTGTAAAAGTTGAATAGCTTTTTCATAATTTTTTCTTTCAAACTCCAGAGAACCTAATTCAAAATTTACTTCAAAATTATCCATCCTGTAGGTTCTTGCCGTAGAAAAACCTTTGTAGGCCTGTTCCGTCATATTTAGTTTTTTCGCCGATAAGCCGTACCGCAGGAAAACCTCAAAATTATCGATGCCCTTTATGTTTTTATTTAAAGATATTTGTTCTGTCAGGTTTTCATATACCGGCATCGCTTTTTCCCAGTTTTCCTCTTCAAAATACGCGGTGGCTAACATAAATAAAGCTTCCGGATCATTCGGGTTTTGCGCAAGCCGTTTGTTTGCTTCCTTGATCATGTATTCGTGATCTTTGGATGATTTTCCACCGCCAAATGAAAGACCGTGGGCGCCATTCATTACAATTAAAATGATGGCCGCAACAAGAACAAGAGCAATTACCCCTATAAAAATAGGACTCATATTACATATTATCGGATATTTTTATCTTTTTTGATACAGTTTTTACCGATAAATATATTAATGATAATAAAAAATGACTTGATTATCAGGCAAATTTGTAATATGTCGGCGTTTAAGGGGAAAATTCCCCTTGACAGAAGGCAAATTTCGCATATAAACTTAAAAAAGAACTGTTTTCAGGTTCTTGAGAGGAGCTGATCCAATGGCATCAAATATTGGTATTAAGATCGCCAACGGAGAATTCTACCCCATAATGGAGGAGAATTCTTCAATAAAGAAAAGAATAATACTTACCACAGTTCACGACAATCAGCCTAGCATGCAAATTGATCTTTACAGGAGTCCGGCTAGTACAATGCCTGACGCCCAGTATATTGGCAGTCTGGTTGTTGAAAATATTAAACCAAAACCCAAGGGTGACCCTTCTATCGAAATGGTTATTTCCTCCGATTCTAACGGGGAAATTGCCGCCGAGGCCGTTGATCTCGATACCGGCTCAAACGGCGAACATTATATGTTGAATGTTTCCTTAAAATCTATGGATGATAGTTCCCACGACATTGGCGTTCCCGATTTTGAACTTGAATCAAATGAAGAGCCGCCTTCAAGCTTGTATCAACACGCTAAAAAAATAAGGGAAAAAAGCGCTTCCAAGTCATGGATTTTAGTCCTGCTTATTATTTTGGTTATTTTAGGGCTTCTTGCGGGATGGCTGTTCTACTATGGCGGTATGGATGTTGTGCGTCCTATTTTTAACAAGGCGGTCACTGGTATCAGCAATACGGTAAGCGGTATTAGCAATACGGTTACCGAGAAATTTTTTAAACCTAAGCCTGCTAAAGAACCGGAACCGGCAGTAAAGGAACCGGAACCTGTTAAACAAACCGAGCCTGTCAAGCAGACCGAGCCTGTTCAGCAAAAAATCGAGCCCGCGCCTGTGATTCAAGCGCCTGCTACCGCGCCTGAGCCTAAGCAGAGTCAGACTGGAAGAACGCGTAATCCGCCGGTTGCGTCATACAAGGTTCCAACAACTATTCCAAGAGAGGGTGTAAATTATAAGATTCGCTGGGGTGATACATTATGGGATATTGCGGAAGCTTTTTACCGTAATCCCTGGCTTTATCCTAAAATTGCGAAGTATAATAACATTAGGAATCCTAACTTGATTATATCCGGAAGAACAATCCGTATTCCTCCTAGGAATTGATGTTGTTTCGCTTGTTAAAAATTTCAACTTTTTTCCTAATTTCCCTGTTGATTTTATCCTGCGTGTCGCAGATACAGGTTCAGAATCAGCCAAGTGATTTTTATTTTGGTTTATTGAATGATTCGATCGCCGAAAAAATCAAACTGTTTGAAAGAGCTCTTGCAAGTCCCAATGGATATATAAGACAGGCCGCGGCTGAAAAACTTGTTGTTTTAATGGCTGGCGGCGCGGAGATTCCACGTAAAACAATGGAAAGCGTCCGGGGCGAATTGCGCGGTTTTTGGGCGGAAGCTTTTCATATCGTATCCGCGCCGGATAAAGAGAAGGCGCTTTCGTTCTTTTTTAATCATGATAATAACTCAGCTTCTTTTAGTGAAGCCATGCAGTTTATTATTAGGGAATGCGTGAAAAAAGGGATAACTTTTTCAGAACGGGAAATAGCCGCCATTGAGGGGCATTATTCCGTTTCCTGCCTGCGTTACAATGAAGCGCTGGATTTTTTTCGTATTTTTCAGTTTGAAGACCATTGGCCGGAACTGCTCCCCAATATTTTTATTGAGTATCCCATATTGATAAATGATTTGGGTAAAACTTTTCAATACACTAAATCGAGCGCGGAAGGGCTTACCCTGTTTTTACAGTGGCTGAAAAATAAGGAATTGTCTTTTGATCTGCAGTACAGGCTTAATTTTTATGCCGGACGAATTGCCCGACGCATAGGCGGGAAAAACGCCCAGGGAATTGCGCTGTTTGAACATGCGTTAACCCTTGCTCCCGACACGGATCAGTTAGACGCCTGCATCTGGTATATTCTGGATTTAACGATTACAGGGCCGACTAAAACTTTTATTGACAGGCTGGCAAAATATATTCCGCAGTGGCGCAAAGGCAGCGATTATAATGATCTTTTAGAGAGATTTTTACACAAACTTGTCGCTGAACGCGATTGGAATAAAGTAATAAAAACCTATGATCTGATTAAGAATACCGGTGCGGCTGTTTCAAAAATCGGTTACGCATGGGTAATAGGCCGCGCGATAGAAAACAAATATCTTACTGCGGCGGATACTCGTCTTGCCGCGCAGGCTATTGGAGCAAAATCGGCGAACGCGGCCGCGTTTTACCGTATTGCCTATGATGTCGGCATTGTTAATTTTTTACCGTCTCTTTTGTACCGTTCAAAGTGCGCCGACGCTTTGAAGGAGCCGTTTTTTGAATTTACCGAAGAAGTTATAGAACCGGAAAACATAGAATATTCGCAAGCCTTGCAATTTATTCTTGGCTTTTTTAATTATGGAGTGGTTGATTTTTCGTATCCGTATATCAAAGAGATGGAAAGAGAGCTGACTGCCGATGAATTGCGCGTCGCGGCGCAAGCTTTTGATAAAGAGGGCATACATTGGCAATCTATACATCTTGCCTCTTTGTATGTTTACAGGGACGGTTACAGCAGGGATAGGCGCGATTGGGAATTAATGTTTCCCCGTCCGTATCTTGAATTGGTGGAAAAGTACTCGCAAGAATACGGTATCGCGCCTTCGCTCCTTTACGGGCTTATTCGCACGGAGAGCGCGTTTAGGGAAGCGGTAGTTTCGCGAGCGGGAGCGGTAGGACTGATGCAATTAATGCCTAAGACGGCGAAGGATATGGCGGAGCGTCTTCGGCGCACGGGAGGGCCTGATTATTTTAGCGAAGACGGCGTTGTTGATTCCAGAAACCCTTCGCTGAACATTCATATTGGCACTTATTATTTTAAGTATTTACAGGATTATTTTAAGGATACAATACTGGCGTTATTGGCTTATAACGGCGGGCAGAACAGGGTACGCAGATTACGCAACGCAAGCAAACTGCCTATTGATTTGTTTGTGGAAACCATTACGAATCTTGAGAACAGGGATTATGGCAAGAGGGTTCCGGCTGCGGCGAGGGTTTATCAGGAGTTATACTACAAGGATCGTTAGCTGTTCCAGCTTTGGCTGTTCCAGCTTTTGTGTTTTCGGCGCTATCTTTTACCACAATGTGTTCATCATCATCATACCAATGCTCATAAGTGTACTGACCAAATTTTTTATCGCCGAATAGCCAAGCCATGATCTTAATATATCATTGAAATAGGGCGTTTTCAAGCTGTTGGCGGGGATCGCCTTTTTTGGTTATTTTTTTTGCGGCTGAAATAAAGGCGGGAAGATTCCTTCCTGAACGCTCATACAGTTCCCCGTAAAAATTATCCTCCGTGTGGTATAGCCTGTAAAGTTCAAGATACGCGTTGTTTACCGGTAATTCTACAAATCCCCTGTAATCATCGTTGGAAAAACGGCTGTCATACTCAGCTATATACCGCTCTTTCGCGGCGTTAATTATCCGCTCTTTTTCCGCTAGTTTTTCTTCCCTGCCAATTTCACTGTTATAAAGAACGTCAAGTTCCGCGATCAATTCTTGAATAAACTCGACATATTTTTGGCCGTTTTTGTCCGATGTAAAAATTTCCCTGTATTCGTCGGAATCTTCCCCGAAACGCGACGCTATAAAAAGCCTTGCTCCCTCGCCGCCTATAAATTCCGCCAGTTCCTCGTTAAACTTGACCTGCCCTTTGATGAATACCGTGGCGTGAACAAGTTCGTGAATAATTAAATCCGCCAGTCTTGCAGGAGAATAATCCAGCATATAGGAATAAAGAGGGTCTTTAAACCAGCCCAGCGTGCTAAAAGCGTCTACCCCCCGAATCCAAACGTCAAGTCCTTTTTTTTCCAGTTTTGCCCGTTCTTTACGCGCGTCTTCCACATTAAAAAAACCTTTGTAGGGCATCTTTCCCACAATGGGAAAATTCCACTCATAACGGCGGAAAGAATCTTTTGCCGAGGCGGAAACAACCGCCGCAAGGTAGTTTCTGTCAAGCTTTACAAAACGCGTGTAGTTTCTGCTTTCTTTAAGTCCCAATTCGTCCATAGCGAATACGCGAATATCCTTTACAAGCCGTATAAAGTCTTTGTTATCAATCTGTTCTAGTGGGACTGCGCTGTTAAGGTACCCCAGCAAGGTTACGCCCTGTTTTAATGTGTAGCAGCCTGATAATAACCCGCAGACCAGAATAAGGAGTAAACAGGCTGATATTACAGGCAAAAACGGGAGCAAATACCGGCAATTTTCAATTTTCATAGTCATTTCTCTTGAAATTTATTTATTATTATTCTATTATAGCCAAATAGCTTTAGTCAAAGGTATTAATCAGTTAGGAGGAATAAATGTCAAGACCTGTAACGTTATTTTCAGGACAGTGGGTTGATATACCCTTTGAAAAATTTTGTGAAAAAGCAAAATCCTTTGGTTATGAAGGGGTTGAAATTGCCTGTTGGGGCGATCATCTGGATTTAAAAAAAGCCGCGACTGATCTTAAATATGTGGAGGAAAAGAAAAATATATTAAAAAATTACGGTCTTAAAGTGCTGGCAATTGGAACTCATTTAATCGGACAGTGTGTAGGCGATAACCATGATCCGCGGTTAAACGCCCTTGCGCCTGCTAATCTTGCCGGAAAGGGCGATGATATCCGCAAATGGGCAATTCAGGAGATGAAATATGCCGCAGTCGCCGCGAAAAATTTGGGCGTAAAAATAGTCACCGGTTTTATGGGCAGTCCCATTTGGGCTTACTGGTATTCTTTTCCGCCAACCACGGAACAGATGATCAATGAGGCGTATGCTGCGGTAATCAAGAATTGGACGCCCATTTTTGACGAGTTTGACAAGAGCGGGATAAAGTTCGCGCTGGAAGTTCATCCGGCGGAAATAGCGTTTGATTATTATACCGCCGAGCGCCTGTTAAAAGAATTCAAGAACCGCAGAACCTTGGGTTTTAATTTTAATCCGTCCCACCTTGTTTGGCAGGGTATTTCCCCGCATATTTTTATAAGGGATTTCCACAAACAAATTTTACACGTCCAGATACAAGACGCGGCCGTGACCTTAGACGGCAAGGCTGGGCTCCTTGGTTCTTTCCTTAACTTTGGCGATGTCAAACGCGGCTGGAATTTCCGCTCGCCCGGACACGGAGACGTTGACTTTGAAAGCATTATCCGCGAATTAAACGCTATTAACTACAAAGGGCCGCTTTCCGTTAAATGGGAAGACAGCGGAATGAACAGGGAAACAGGCGCGAAAGAAGCATGCGACTTTGTAAAGAACATAAATTTCTCACCCTCAGACGCGGCTCTTGATGACGCGCAAAAAACGGAGTGATGTGGTTCGTGGTAAAATAAAGAAAGAAGGATTTAGGACGATTAACTCAGCGGGAGAGTGCTACCAAGCGGCCTTGCGGCCGCACACTGTAAGGAAGGATTTACTGCCAATCACCTAATTACATTAGGTGATTGGCGGCAGTGACACCCGGTAGAAGTCACTGAAATGTTTGTAAAGTTGATTTTGTGGGCGATTAACTCAGTGGCGAGAGTACTACCTTCACACGGTAGGAGTCACTGGTTCGAATCCAGTATCGCCCACAAAATCAGCTTTGTGGAGTTCAATCCCAGTATCGTCCACAATTTAACTTTGTTTATCCGTGTATGTCCACTAATGAGGCTTTGTTTGAATTGCTGTAGGCGCTCTTGCCGCTTGCGGCGTAGGGGTTGTTTCGCAATGTTTTAATTTCCTGGCGGAGTTCCAACATTCGTTTTGAGAGCAATTCCTTGTTCTTTGTTGATCTGATAACGGCTTCATTCTTTAATATTTCAAGTGACGCTTTAATGCTTGGCACTTCTTCCTGAGAGCTTGAGCTTTCAATATTAAGAGTAGATTTTGCCATGTTGTGATCAGTGACGACGGCATTGTACATTTCTTCAAGGGGGTCAATAACTTTTTGAATGGAGAAAATATCGGCGACTATTTTTTCTTCTATTTCTACATAAGTTAAAAGGTCTTCGGCACTGCCCGATTCAATTACATTTTGCTGTTTGTCAAGCAAATTAAGGTATGAGCGAAAACGATCTCTTTGTTGCGATAATAGCGTTTTAAAACGTTTTAAAATTGCCACTCTTTGGGCAAGTTCCGCAGAATCAATGTCCGTCGTCGTGTTTACTTCATCCGCTATAATCGCCATAGTCCCTCCATAATACAGTTAACCGGCAATGTTAAGGCCTATAACTTCGCGGTTTGGTTTTTCGGTTATCTTTTGGTTAGCGACCGTACTCCATGTGTTGCGAAGATCAGAAAGCATATTCTTTACTGTTAACATTCTGTTTATATCATGATTGATATTCGACTCTACAAGTTCTCTGTTAAACCATGTGTACAGCGCAAACAGATTTTTGGAAATTTCTCCGCCTTGATCAAAATCCAAAGAAACTGTTAATTCGGTAATAATTTCCTCGGTTTTCATTACGGCCTTGGATATTTGTTCTATTCTGCCGGGATCTTTTTTCTCTTTGTTATTCAATTGCAGAAGTTCCGTCGCCTTGGTCAGTTGTTTTACCGCCTCATCGTACAACATGACGATAAGCTGCCCCTGACCGGCAGTTTTTACCTTAGCTTCTTTATATGAAGATGAAACGTCTTTATATGCCATTATTCCCCTTTGTCAATTATCGGCTGTTTTCTTTGCAATCATGACATAAATTTTGTGTGAAGTCTTTTCGATTAATTTGGTTTTATTACTAAAAGATGGCGTTCTTCATCTAGGAAGGGGGTTGTGTACTGGATTGCTTCCCAATTTTCGCAAATTTTTTGCAATGATGCCATTTCTGTTTCTATTTTTTCACGCTTTCCCTTGTAAGCGGCGATAACTCCGCCTTGAGCGCATTTTTTTAAAAGGGTTTTAATTAATTTCGGCTCCATGGATTTTAAGGCGCGAAAGGTGATAAGGTTAAAAGTACCGTTTTCCACTTTTTCCAATTCGCCTTCCTCAACAATTACGTTGGAGAGGGATAATACCGCCTTTGTGTTAAGCAAAAATCCCGCCCTGCGTCCCATGCGCTCAATAAGGGTAAAAGCGTATTGAGGCAGGACAATTGCCAGCGGTATGCCAGGCAGTCCCGCGCCTGATCCTACATCCGCTATTTTCGCGGCTTTTCCGGCGCCCGTATCTTTAAGCAGTTTAATAATTATTCCAAGAGGCGCAAGAGAGTCTAGTATATGTTTTGTTATCAGCTCGTTTGTGTCGTTTGTCCCCACAAGGCCGTATGCGGAATTAAAAAGTTCAATTTCTTTTATGTAGCGTTTAAGGTGAAAAATGAATTCATCGCTGCGCGGGGCGATAATTCTGTCGATTTCCCTGTCGGCGCCGCGTAAAATTTCAATTCCTTCCGACAGAAGGGTCGTCCAATCTTTCATTTAGATAAAATGCACCAGATTTTTTTCTTCTATAAAGCCGTTGGTACGCGCTATTATATAAGAGCCAAAAGCATTAAGCATTATGTCAATAAAAGAGCCGATGGCTATAAGATAGAAGGCCAATGGTTTTAGAATAAGGTAACCCGCGCGGTATTCTCCGCCGCCGTAAGTAAGGCATAGGGCGGCTAACGCGATGAACGCTCCGTCGCCGGGATGGTGAGCAAGTGCAAAAGATATTAAAAAGGCGTATAAACCGATAGTGAATAAATCCAGAGTACTGATTGTTAAATAAGAATATGATTTTATGATAACTATAAATGCCGCCGCCGCCACCATCGCGCTTCCGCATCTGCAGAAAGTTGCGAATAACGAGATGGAAATGGCGCTTGACCTTCTCCTAATGCCGAAATTTTCTTTTGAATGACGTTGGAGTATCGGTATTGTAAAATTTATATCTCCCGAAAGAAACGCCGCGATTGCCGGTCCCAGAAAACCGTAAAGGACGCGCCATGGATTTGTTTTTGGTTTTAACAAATAAAGAAACAGGGGCATTACTACAAAACACAAAACAATGCTGAATACTCCCAAAAGAACGACCAAATCCTTGTAAACTTTTGCCTGTAATATGCCGTTAAAACGGACTGCCCAAAACGCTGCAAGTACAATTAATATGAATCCCAAAATTTCAGAGAAGAATGAAGCGACATGGTAGAAAATACGCGAAAGAGAATCTACTAGTGAGATAACTGGCTTGGAATAGTTACGGTCATAATTTAAACCCATACCGAAAAAGAACGCGAATACGCACACCGGAAAGAGGTATATTCCCCCCGTCGCGATTACGCTGAGCATATTGGATGGGAATATGTCGAGCAGATTGTCACCAATATTCAAGTTTAACACTTCCACCTGCTCGACTGTTTCTATCGGAATCCTGCCCGGCGTAAAAATCATTGTCGCAGCAATGCCCGTAAAAATCACAAAAATAGCCGCTGTTATAATAAACAGGATATTTTTTAAAATTATCGGCCAAAATTGCTCATCCATACGCAGTTCATAGACTGCGATTGTCAGAGAAAACACTAAAACAGGGATGACGGTGTAACGCCCTATGCCAATAGCCAATTTTTCAAACCAAGAGAGCGCCGCAAAAACACTCTCATTGTCCGGCAAAAGGAAGCCTATTATCATGCCCAAAACCGAACCAACTAAGAATTTTACCCATACTTTCATGATTGTAGATTAGCGTATTTTGAGAATTTATCCTAGTGGTCTGTAACAACTAGAAATTTATTGTTAATTTGGATTTTTTCCCCAAGACTTCACACAAAGGACACAAAGATACATCGAACCTTTGGTTCGCGATCACAAAGAGAAATTAGTGGTTTTTGTCCGTTATCTTATCGTGAAGCCTACACATAGCCATCAGACAACAACACCTTATTTCCTCTTCGTGTTCTTCTCGCACTGTCGGTCACCTAAAGGTGCCCTTACTTTTATTACAGACAGCGGAATTTATTGGTGCTACGCTATGCGGCATTAATCATCTATACGGTTTCGCCGTGCTATTATTTAGCGTCCTTTGTGTTCTTTGTGTGAAATTTTCTGGATGTATGGTTTCCAAAAGATTTTATGTTCCGATTGACAAAAAATGAATTTACAGAGGTGGTCACAAATTGTGACCACCTCCAAAGCCTTAAATTCATGTCTACTCTGCCTTATGCTTTTACGGAAGAAGGGGTAGCGATGTTAGCGGCGGTATTGAACAGTCAGAAAGCAATATTCTCAAATTTTATCTCGCAGAGGCGCAGAGGCGCAAAGTTGTTGTTTGTGGTATCTTCGTTTTTCCTTCAAGATTTGTAGTTAAACTAATATATCTAGTCAATAATAGGTTATCGAACAGGAACTTTGCGCCCTTTGCGCCTCCGCGCCTTTGCGAGAGGTCTTTTTGTAAATATTTAGTTGTTACAGAGTACTAGAGCCTGATAATATGCGCCGTAGTAAGAACCTCGTGTCCTGTCTCAGTTATAAGCACGTCATTTTCAAGACGGCAGCCTCCGAGTAACGGGTCGTAGAGTCCCGGCTCTATCGTAAAGATCATTCCCGGCTGGAGTACCCACTCATTGTCGTTTGAGTTTCTGATCAGCGGGTACTCGTGTTCCTGTAAACCTATGCCGTGTCCAAGACCGTGGGGCATTTTTTTTCTTGATTTGGAAAAAAGTAAATCTACCGCCTCGGCGATGTCTCTTGCCATGCATCCGTTATGTGCCATTGAAATAGCAAGCTTCGCCGCTTTTTCAGTAAGATTGACAAGCTTTTCCTGTTTTGTGTCCAAGTCGCGGGCAAAAGTGAGGGTTACGTCGGTGCAGTATCCGCCGTATTTTACTCCAAAGTCAAGGATGGAAAGCCCCTGCCCGCCGAAAGGGGCGCATGTCCAATTCGGGAAGGCGTGAATAGCGAAACTCCGATCCGGTCCCGCGGCAAGAGTTCCAAAACTTGTTCCCTCGCAATCGCGTCTTCGCGCCTCCACCTCGATAAACAACGCCGCGTCGGCTTCTGTTTTTATTTTTCCCGATACCACATTTTTTTCCAGTTGATCAATTAATTCGTTTGTAATGCTCGCGGCTTTACGGATGATAGCGATTTCTTCCTCATCTTTGACGGCGCGCATTTTTCTAATTTCCGCGGCGGCGCCGTTTTCCCTGCAAAGAATGTCGTAATCCGCAAGTTCGCCTACATAGTCAAGGAAGGCGGGATAGGGCGTTACGGGAGGAATCTCTATTTTTGCGCCTGAAGGAACACCCAATTTCTTCGCGATAAGGGAGATAGCTTTTATCGGTCTGCGGTCAAAATCATTGTAAGAGGCGATCATTACGGGTGAATGTGAGGCAAAAAGTTTGGCAAGGTTGATATCCCATGCGGTGAGGATTGCTTTTTTTTCTACGGAAAGAAAAAGAAGAGCGTCCGCCGGAAGACCGGTGAGCCAGCGGATATTTTGATCGCGCCTTGATTCGGTATCTTCCAGCATGAGGAGGGCTATGCCTTCAGCGGCCATCCATTCATAAATTTTTTCCAGCCGTGCCGTAAAGGCCGAAAAGACAGAAGGATTTTTTTCCATGAAAAAACCTATCTTTTTTCTTTCATCTTTTCTTTTTCTTTGGTTACTTTTGAATCAAGTTTATCAATCATCTTGTCTATGGCTTTAATAAGATCAAAATCTTCTTCCGCGACATGAACGGAAACTCCCCAGCGGAAATTTACCGTTGCCTCAACATTAAAATCTTTTTCTTTTTTTATGGTAATTATCAAATCAACAATCATATTTTCGGCGTTTCTTAGCCTTTCAATTTTTTTATTAAGATACTCTTTTGCGTCTTCGTGCAGTGTAAAATGTACTGCTTTAATATCTAAGTTCATTCTGAACCTCCAAAGTTTGATTACAATCTACGATTATTATAATCTACGATTATTACAATCTGCGATTGTATGAGGAACCCATATCCAGTTCCTTTCTATATTTTGCCACAGTTCTGCGCGCTAAGGCAATTCCTTTTTGACCTAAAAGAGCCGAAATCTCCTGATCCGAAAGAAGGCGGTTTTCTTTGGAAATTATCTCTTTTATTATCTCTTTTACGCTTTCTTTTGAAAATTGCGATCTGTTCGCGCCCGTGCCGCTTATTGAATTTGTGAAAAAGTATCGAATTTCATAAATTCCCCATTCCGTTTGCATATATTTGCCGTTTGCTGTGCGGGAAACGGTTGTTTCGTGGACATCAAGCTCCTTTGCGATGTCCGCGAGGGTAAGCGGAGCAAGGTATTTCGGGCCATTTATAAAAAAAGACCGCTGGAACTCAAGGATTGCGTTTGCGACTCTGATCAATGTCTGGTTACGCTGGCTTAAATGACTGATAAAAAGCTTCGCTTCCCTTATATTTTCCCGCGCGAAATCCCTTGCCGCCTTGTCCGAACTTTCAGAGAAGACTTCAAAATTTTTATTTATGCCAAGTACTGGAAAAGCCTCGTCGTTAAGGTTGATTGTAAACCCGTCGTTATTTCTGATGACTTTGATGTCCGGCACGACAAAACGCACATCTGCGGAAGCGAATGCGCGGCCTGGAAACGGGTAAAGTTTTTTTATGTATTCGCAAATAATGCGGGTTTCTTCCTCGTCATCAATGCCGATTTTTTTTGAAAGGGGATCGTATTTTTCACGGTCAACAAGGTCAAGATTATCTAATACTTTTTCTATTACTGATATTTCACAGGGAGCGTCACCTAACAGCGTTATTTGCGTGAGTAGCGATTCGCGGTAGCCGCTTGTGCAGCACCCAACGGGTTCAAGCCCTCTTACCAACTCCATAGCTTCTTTTAGTCTTTGCTTGGGGGACGCGAATAAAGTTTCAGGTTTTTCCTTATGAAAGCCGTCGTCATCTAAATTTTGGATCAAAGTCTCGGCAATTTCCCGTAACTCTTCATCGACGGGCTCAAGCTGTAATTGGCGCAATAAATGCTCCTGTAAAGTTTCAGGCCGGGTAAGAGCGCCTTCAATAAAACGGTTATGTTCCTCCGCGGCCTGAGCGCCCCTCCTTCCCGGGTCTGAGGAAGTTTCAAAATATTCATATACTATTTCTTTTTGCTGCTTGTCATCTTCGTCATTTAAGGCGACAGTGCTTTTATCTTCGACTATTTCCAAAGCCGGATTGCTATCCAATTCCTGCGTAATTCTTTCGCGCAGTTCAACAGCCGGCAATTCCATTAATTTAATGGATTGAAGAAGCTGCGGATTCATCTTGAGGCGTTGTTCCTGCGCGAAAGACGGACGCTGGTACTGCATAATTAATTGTATCACGTGATACGGTATTTATCAATTATGACTGACATTGTTTGAAATTATCTGTAAAATACAATTATGAGTTATCAACAGAAGCTTAACCGGTTGGGACTTGAAGTTCCTTTTATACTGTTGCCGAAGACAGCGCGAACTTCCCCGTCAGAGCTTGTAAAGTGGCCTGTGATCGCGTGCGATCAATTTACTCAGGACCACGATTATTGGGAGAAGGCAAAAGCCTTCACTGCAGGCTCTCCCTCGGCTTTAAATTTAATTTTCCCCGAAATATATCTTTGTGACGACGATGTTGATAAAAGGATTGCTGATATACATTCAACCATGAGGCGTTATCTGCAAGAAAATGTTTTTGCTCAGGCGCGGCAGGGATTTATTTACATTGAGCGGGACACTCCCTATCAAAAAAAACGGCGCGGTTTAATCGTCGCGGTTGATTTGGAACAGTACGACTGGCGTCCCGAATCGCGCCCGTTAATCCGCTGTACGGAAGGCGCGGTGCCTGAACGCCTTCCACCGCGAATGGACATTCGCCGAGGCGCGCCGTTGGAACTTCCCCACGTTATACTGCTCATTGACGATGAGGCTGACGCCTTGCTGCCCGCCATTGGCGAGAAAGTAAAAAATACGGCTCCCTGTTACAGTACGCAGTTAATGATGGATTCCGGCAGCGTGACAGGCTGGTTTTTAGACATTAAAAGCGGCGAAGGAACAAAAGCAGTTTCTATAATTACGGAAAAAATTGACGCTCTTTATAATCGTTCCACAGGACGGTATGGCGGGGAAGGGAAGCCTTTTCTGTTTGCCGTAGGAGACGGCAACCATTCTATTGCCGCGGCAAAAGGCATTTGGGAGGAGTACAAGGCAAGCGTGCAGCCTAAGGCTGTTATGCAGCCTATGGCAGGAGATAGCCTTCCCGTCCATCCCTGCCGTTACGCGCTTGTAGAGATAGAAAACATCTACGACCCCGCGATTCAGTTTGAGCCGATACACCGCGTTGTTTTTGACGTTGGCTATGATGAAATAGTAAAAATTCTCTCCGCTCTGCCTGATTTTTCCTGCCGTCCCGTAAACAGCGCACGGGAACTGTCAGAGTTATGCGCTAAACAGCCGCAAGTTCCCTTCGCAAACCGCTTTGGAGTTATCTCGCAAAACCGTTATGCGCTAATAGAAACTTCCGCTTCTGGAATCGCCACCGCCTGCCTTCAGCCGCTATTGGACAAATACGCCGGGGACAATCCTCAGCTAATAGACTACATCCACGACGAAGAAGAGGTATTCCGCGTATCGGGCGATGGCGGGCAATCCGGCGCAAATCGCAAGAGGGCGGGAATCCTATTGCCCCCCTTCCAAAAGTCAGTCCTCTTTGAAACAGTAGCCCGCCTTGGCCCCCTCCCGAGAAAAAGTTTTTCAATGGGCCATTCCGCAGAAAAGCGTTTCTATTTAGAGTGCAGGGAAATACGATAGTACCTCTCACAAAGGTGTGGGAGACTGTAAGAAAACCTCGGAAAAGAGGTTCTCGCAAAGGCGCGAAGGCGCAAAGTTCCTGTCCGATAGCCCATTGTTGATCTAGATATATTAGTATAACTACAAATCTTGAAGGAAAAACGACAATACTGCGAACAACAACTTTGCGCCTTCGCGCCTCTGCGAGAGGAAATTTGAAAATAATTTTAGCGTTGCAATTTTTGAGCCGCAGCGAAGTCCGCTTCGGCTTTTTCTTCGTTCTCCATTAGCTGATAGACTTTTCCCCTGCTTAGATACGCGTCCGCGAATGAGGGATTTATTGCAATACATTTGTTTAAGTCCGCAAGAGCTTTTTCCAATTCGCGCTTGTTGTACCATGCGTTTGCGCGGTTGTACCATGCGATGGCGTAATCGCTTTTAAGCCTTACAGCTTCCGTAAAATCAGTTATCGCTTTGTCGTCGTTTTCTCTTGAATACCACGCGCTGCCGCGCCTGTTCCAGATAACGGCGTTTGACGGTTCAAGGGCGATAATTCTGTCGCAGTCTTCAATTACACGCGCGAAATCTCCTATTTGATAATACGCGTATGAACGGTTGATAAGCGCGTCAACATAATTTTTATTAAGCGAAATAGCGCGCGAATAGTCTTCGATGGCAAGAGACATCCCGTTAAAGTTGTTTCTTGCCGCCATTTCCGCTCTTGCGAAACCGCGGTAGTTGTAAACTTCGGCTTTGTTTCCGTCCAGCCTTATCGCTCGCGTGTAATCGTCAATGGCGCGGCTGTATTCGCGTTTTTTCATCCATGCGTTTCCGCGTGAAATATAACTTTGAAGGAATTCATTGTTACGATTAATTGCCGCCGTATATTCTGAAATAGCTTTATCAAAATCGCCTTTACGGTAAAATTGTTCGCCGGCAAGATAGGAAATTAAAGAAGGGTCGGCGCCCATCTGCTTTAATACGTCAAGATCGGGATTTTCATAATTTAAAGGATCAATTTCCGAAACAAGCACGCCCATCCCCCTTATCTTTTTTAAACCTGATAACGAGGATAACGGACGCGAAACCTGATACGATACCCGCGCTTCAGTTTTACTTTCAGGTTCTACGGAGGGAACTTCTTCTTGTTCTTCTTCTATTGTTTCTTCTTCAACTGCCGCAGGCTCTTCAATTTGCTCTACTTGAGTTTGGGCATCTTTTTTATTGCATTTAAAAATAATAACGCATAATACGGCTATTAATAATACCGCTAAAACAATTGTTATTAAAAATAAAATTCGCCTATTCAAAAATGCCCTCTGTTTCTGAAGCTTCATTAGTAACTGGCGGCGGTTCATACACCCTGTAGATAATTCTAACGCTTTCCACAGTTACGCGATGCTTGATTTTTAATATGAGAATTTGTTCCGATGGGTAGTATAACCAGCCTGACGAATCATAGCGTTCAAACTGACTGTCCGTTCTCCAGTCCATCCCGTGAATCTGGATTCTGTTAAAAGGCCGCACTCCGCGGATTATTAAAAAATGCGCGAGACCCGCCGGAAAGGAAACTGTTATATTCAGGTTGCTGTCTATGTATGACGCTCTGGCGGACGGAGACACAGTCCATGTCCAATGGCCTTCATTTGTAAGCCATGTCGCCCGCGGGTAATAATCCGTGGGATTAAGTATATTGTGGAGTCTTCCGGCGTTGCCGTTTGCGACTGCCGATAAAATCAAAGAGCGGCCTATTCCCGACCATTCGGTATTTTTAGTCGCGTCAGCCCAAAAAACAAGCGCTTTTCCAAGCCTCATGCTGAATTCGGAATTATTGCTCTCGGAGCTTGAAGCGTAAACCGCGTCATTTTCCGGATCATGGTTTAAGTTATCTGAAATTAGCGAAAGCATCTGGTCTGTCAGGTGTTCAATGGGGTTATTTGCTTCCGGCCTCCATCGTTTTATGTCGTAAAATATTTCCAATAGGCCCGGACAATGATCCGATACCAGCTGATCAGGGCTTGCGTTAATAATAATATCAATAACTTCGTTTGCCATGACAAGATTACTTCGCGTAAACAAAAAATCAAGAATATGCTCTTCTTTTAAAATGTTAAGCGATCTTTCCCTGATTAATCGGGTAATTAAATTATTTTTTTCATTCTCATAAGAGGCAAACGAAGAATATGCGCTTGTCATTCCTCCGACAAACGCCGCCGACCTGAAACTATGTCTTGGGCTGTTTATAAAATCGCGGGAGATTGATCCTATTGCCGCAGGGTAATTGCCGCGAGAAAGAGCCTGCGCGCCGTATGCGATTATGTCGTCTTCTGACTGTAAAGAAGCCGCATTTTGATTCCACTGGGCATAACTTGTATTTTGCCAGTTTTTTAAAATACTATCGTAATTTGACACCTGCGCTATTATGTAATCCTCAGGGTCAAACGCCCTTTGTTTGCCTCTGGAACGGTATGAGATAAATGAGCTGTCCTTTGACAGGCTCACGTATCCGTTTTCCAGTTCATGCCCCAGACTGCTAAAAACAAAACGCGAGCCGCCGTACATGATGCCAAGCTGTTCCGCGTCCCTGACAATTGAAGAACGGCGCGGAACGATGGGTATTGTAACTTCTGAAACGTCCCCTTCAAAGTCCGCGTCGATATGCAACTCCTGCCCTTTTGCGGAATCAATCGAACTGAAAGTAAGCGTTGTTCCTCCCGGTAAAATAAAATGCGCCGAGTTATCGGTAATGGTCATCATCAGGGGATTTACCGGCGTATTTACGCCGTTAGCGTTTGTCAATGTTAATCCTTTTCCACGTTCTTCTTTTAATGAGAAATCAAGGCCGCCATAGAAAACTTTTACCCCGCCTGTAATTTCTTTTGCTTCCTGTTCAGTTTCCTGTTCGGTTTTCTGTTCAGTTGGCTGTGACTTTTGCAGGTAGCGGCCTTTTACAGTCATTGCTCCTGCGGAAATAGAGAAATTTCCCCTGTTGGAAAATTGCAAAATTACCAACAGACAGAATATTACGCAATACAGGGCGGTAAGGACGATAATACGCGATGTTAAAGGTTTTCTCATGAAATAAATCAACCCCTTGTAACAAACACGGCTGTTGAGTAACTTGCCGGTTTATTAATTATTGTATACTATATATTAGCATGAAAATAGAATTCTATGGAAGCGGTTTTTTTCTGCGGGTAATTTTGTTGTTTTTTCTTGTTTTTAAGTTATCTCCCGTTATTTGGTGTCAGGGAAATAATGCTGAGGCCATTCTTACGGAGGTTGCCGCCCGTCTTGCCCGCAGGGAATATGCTTCCGCTTTGGAATTATTTGACGCGCTGCCGGCGGATCAAAAAGCAAGGATTGAGATTCGCGTTATGCAGGCGTCAATATTGAACGCCGCGGGCAGAACCGCCGAAGCGAAGAATATCGCAAACAGTATTTTATCAGCCGACAGTAAGAATACGGAAGCTTTAATGATATTAGCCGACGCCGCTGCGGTTGAAGGCAAAGAAAGAGAAAGGCGGGCGTTTCTTGACAGAGTAATTGCCATTGATCCAAACAATGTAAGGGCGCTGAATGATTTGGCGAATATCAGTCTTAAAAACCAAAATTTACGGGTAGCGGCAAATTATTTTGACAGAGCGCTTGCCGCAGAACCTAGTAATGGAGAAGCCTTGGTAGGCCGCGCGACAGTATACCGTTATACAAGAGAGAATCGGAACGCGGAACGGCTTTTAAACCGCGCCGCGACTTTATATCCCGATTGGGCAAGACCTCTTCATGAGAGGGCAAGGCTTTACAAAAGCGCCGGTCTTTACGCGGACGCGCTTGAAGATTTAAACGCCGCTCTTTCATTGGAACCGAATAATTATTGGGCGCTTGTGGATTGTGGGCAGCTTTTAATGGAAATGAACCGGTTACAGGAAGCTTTAAAATATTTAAACCGCGCTATCGAGATTGAACCTAATGTTTTTATGGCGTATGTATACAGCGCCGCTATTAAAGATGAAACCGGCGATTATGTCGGCGCTGAAAAAGACTACCTTTCCCTGACAAAATTAAAACCGGATTATTACTTTGGCTTTGAGGCTTTAGGCGTTATTAGAATGAGGAATAAACAGTGGGCGGCGGCTAGGGACGCTTTTCTTGACGCGTATAAACAGGCGCCAAAAGAGTATACTTACGCGCTTTTAGCCGCCGTAAACTGGATGCGCTCAGGCAGACAAACCGATCCAAAACAATTTCTTGCACAGGTATTGCGTACAGTTCCAAAAGATGCGCCTGAGTATTTGATGATAAAACTTTATTATGATCTTTCAGGCGATTCAAATGTAATTACAAGTTTGGAGAATGAAAAAAACATTTTTACAAAGTCGCGTATGCTTTATTACCTTGCCTCTTATTACGATGTCAGGGGAAACAAGTCTTTGGCGGACAGATATTATTTAATGGTTCAGGATCAAAATGCGTCAGGTTCGGTTGAATGGCGGCTAAATGAGATGGCGCTGGCGGAACGCGGTCTTGGCAAAAAGGCGGAAAAATGAGCGAGAGTACAACAATGGTCACGTTGAACGGAAAGGAATTTAAATTAATTGGAACGGCGCATGTTTCGCGCGAAAGTATTGATGAAGTGCGAAATATTATTTACGAAGAATTGCCTGACATGGTTTGCGTAGAACTTGATCAGGGGCGGTATAACTCAATCATGCAAAAAGACGATTGGGAAAAACTCAATTTGGCGAAAGTTTTTAAGGAAGGCAAGGGATTTCTATTAATCGCGAATCTTGTGCTTGCCGGTTTTCAACGCCGTCTTGGCAATGAACTGGGAGTAAAACCCGGCGAAGAAATGAAAACGGCTGTGGAAGCCGCACAGAAAATGGGGATTTCATACAGTCTTTGCGACCGTGAGGTGCATACGACGCTGAGGCGGGCATGGGCGCGTTGCGGCTTTTTAAGCAAAGCCAAGCTGTTAGCCTCTCTTTTAGCCAGCGCTTTTACGACAGAGAAATTAAGTGAAAAAGAAATAGAGGATTTAAAAAATAAAAATGAACTTGACGGCATGATGGGCGAACTTGCAAATTATTTGCCCGCCGTAAAAGAAGTTTTAATAGATGAAAGAGACCGTTATCTTGCCGCTAAAATCTGGGTTTCCGCTCCGAAGGAAACGGAACCGCGGGATACATATTATAGAATAGCCGCCATAATGGGAGCGGGACATATTCAGGGCATTAAGTCACATCTTGAAAAACTCAGCAAAGGAGAGGAGTCCGCCGATGTAAGCGAATTGGAAAAAATTCCGCCGCCTGGTATTTTCTCCAAAATAGCGCGTTTTATTATCCCCGCCGCCATTATCGCCCTTATAGCTTTCGGCTTTATCCGCGCCGGAACAGAAATTGGTTTTTCCATGATAACGCAGTGGATACTGTGGAACGGCTCTCTTGCCGCCCTAGGCGCGATCATCGCCCTTGGTCATCCCCTTGCTATACTTGTCTCTTTTATTGGCGCTCCAATAACGTCGTTGAATCCCTTTATTGGCGTTGGCATCCTGTCTGGCATTGTTCAGGCAGTACTAAAAAAACCCCGTGTCTCGGATGTCCAACGGCTAACAGAGGATGCCGCCAGTTTAAAAGGCTTTTACCAAAATAGGATCACAAGGGCTCTGTTGGTGTTTTTCCTGTCAAGTTTAGGCAGTTCCATTGGCACCTTTGTCTCGATCCCCGCTATTGTAGGAAGGCTGTCCGGGTAGGCAAATTTTTCACTTTTTTTTAAAAATCTCTTGACATTTCCTTCCTTCCATATTACAATTTGTAATATGAGAGCAAATTATATTATTAACGAGGTTATTACCACTGCCAGGCTTCCCCTTGAAACAAGGAATAAGCTCCTTGCCCTTGCCAGGATAAAGAACATGACAAAATCCGAGGTTATCATAAAATCTCTGGAGATGTACTACGACCGCGAGGAAAGCGATATTGATTCTTTTTCTCTTGGAGAGAAGGTTTTTGGCAAATACGGCTCAGGAGACGGCGACCGCTCCGTAACTTACAAAGAACGGATTAAGAAGAAGCTTTCAGACAGGATAAATGTTTGACAGATTCGATTCTTATAGACGCAGGCCCTCTTATTGCCCTTTTTGACTCAAGCGACAACCACCATAGCAAGGCGCGTTCTTTCCTGAAGGCTAATCCCTTCAGGTATGTAAGCACGCTTGCCGTGTTTACGGAAGTTTCCCACATGCTTGATTTTAGCGTTGCCGCTCAACGGGATTTTTATGAATGGGTGATGCACAAAGGCGTAATTATAAGCGATATTAATCAAAATGACATGCTCCGTCTTTTGGAACTGACCGACAAATACTCCAGTCTTCCTATGGATTTTGCCGACGCCACCCTTGTTATTACCGCCGAAAAAACAGGCATCCGCCAAATCATCAGCATAGACAAGGACTTTGACATTTACAGGCTTCCGGGTAAAGAGCAGATTCAAAATATTTATTCCGAAGACTTTCGCAAAGACTCTCACAAAGAACAATAAAAAAACATAGACACTTACCAAAGGAAAAAATCCAATAAAAACTAAAAGCAATTTAAGTCCGTGGGCAATATTTTATAAAGTAGAAAATAAGGAGATGAAAATTATTTCAATAATTGATCAAAGAAGAAATACTATATAAAAAATATTAGATGGAAAAATATTGTAAGCGCAACAGTGACCGATACTGAATTTCGTGGTAAAAAATCACAAATAAACTTCTACAGAAAAGAGTGGTGTCTGTTACTAAAAAATTCTTAACCTCGGAGTTACACGGAGGAAGAGAAGATTTTCATACCAAAACTCCGTGTTCCTCCGTGGTTATTTTCTTAATTCTTGGACAGCCCAGCTGTTAGGCAGAATACTGATAACTATGGCCTAGGCCAGTTATCATTTAAGCCTAAGGTGTCGTTATAGTTTTTACCGCTTTCATATACCGCATTTCCGCTATTGTTATTAGCAATATTTTTTTTGTTTTCGTCTTGCTCGTCAGAACCGTATATAATACCGCCGGTTTTTATGAAGGTTCCTCCGCCGTCAGATATGTCACATATATATACGCCGCCGCCTTTACTGGCAGCATAATTGTTGGAAATAATTCCTCCCTCCATTTTGAAAGTTCCTTGTTTTACATATATGCCGCCGCCATAATTTGCGGTACGGTTATTTGTAATAGTTACCCCATTACGCATTATTAGGATACTGTTATCTCCTATCACATTTATTAACGCCCTTTGAGAAGAACTGCCGGAGTTCCCTTTATCTCCATCAATGGTAATTTCGCCTTTCGTACCGTCCAGAATAAGAGTGCCTTTTTCAATTGTAAACAAAGGGAGGCTATTCGTGTTACGCGTTATCGTTACTTTATCCTTAGCCCATAAGGTAATAGTTTGTATTGTTGTGAACGTAAGACCGGCAGTCGCGGTGAGATCGGCAATAATTTCAATATTTTCTAATCCAGTCAGCTTGCCATTTTTTAAATCGTCAAAAACATCCTTAAGTCCTGCCCAATTGGAAACGCGCACATCTGTAACTTTTATTATGATGTTTTTAGATACGGTGTCCCCTGCCGTAACCGTAACAGTATCACTGCCCTTTCCTTTTACTCTGTCTCCTTCGGCCTTAACTTCAATTTTCCATGTTCCTTCCGATACCGAAATGGAAACGGAAGTTTTGCCGTCTTTAAGCGTTTCTGAAATGGTATCCTTGCCTTTTGTCAGCGTTATCGTGTAAACCATTTCCGCTTTTTCTTCACCTGACACCGTAAAACGCGCTCTGGCGTTATCAAAATTGATAATAATATTGCCCTGACCGTTAGAACCGTCAAAATTGCCGCAAGCGCCTAAATAAAAAATAGCGAGGCTTGACGCGGTAATTAAAAATAAATTATTTCTGATTTTCATTTGTTTACTCCCATTCAATTGTTATATCAACGCCATAAGCCGGCGTTGACAGAGCCTTAAGAGAACTCCGCGTAGCCGATATATCGGAGACGCCAAGCGGATCAACCGCCCTGCCGTCAGCGTCTACCGAGCTTGTCATGCCGGATGGAACCAGTATTCCTTTGCCCTTGCTGCCTTGAAAAGCTACTCTGCCTTCGTTTACTCTAAGATTGCAAGTGTCAAATTCAAAACTTGTTCCGCGCACGGACGCGGTGGCGCTGGGACTTTGTACTGTAAAGTTTGCCTTTGTTCCCGCCGGAGGTTTAACGTCTATTTTTACGCGACCCGTTTGAAGACTAATATTTAACGTTTCCGTATCTGAAATTGATTTGATTTCCGTAAGGGTAAGACGGGTCAGTGGACGTACCGCTATTGTAGAACTGCCAATTTCTATAATAGCCGTACTTTTAAAACCTGTAGATATAATTGTGTCGGCGGCAACTGTGTCGCCGGTTTTAGCTTTGACAAAGGCGTAAGCGCCGGCGCGTTTCAGTTCCACTTCGCCAGTAATTTCTTTGATTATTCCGGACAACTGTTTCGCGTTCTGGGCAAAAGCGCTTAAAGCGGCTATTGCCAGTAACAGTGAAAATAATACTCCTCTCTTCATATGGCCTCCAAAAAACATTTACCTGTCACGATATGCGACATAAAGCCGCATCCTAAATACGCTCAATAAATAACCAACCTAAGCGCCAATTGAACGCGCCATTGGGGATCAGCGTCAGGACTTACATCGCCCATAATGGGAAGAAAAATTCCAGCCCCTAAATTTAAACTTACATCGGTAAGCGGATTCCATGTAACGCGGGCGAAAAATTCGCCGCCTAACGCTATGCCGCTACTTGTACCTGTTAGCGGATATCCGGCATAGGTTTCGCCGTCTCGAATAAAATATGAGGCGGTCAGCCCCGCTAAAACAGTTTTGTGCAGTTGGGCGGCGTAATCCAGATAAAACGCCGAAATGCCGGAAATGTTTGCTTCTAGCACGTCCCCCTGGGGCTTGGCAGTAATGGGAACAAAGGGGGCGATACTGTCCGACTTCCCGCTGCTGATACGTCCGATCAACGAAAGCTGGCTGTAAAAAGACGTGGGTACAATCCATAAAGCCGCCAACTCGCCCGCTAACCCAATTCCTGTCTCTTCGTCAACTTTTGTGACAACTTTTGCCATTTGCATACATCCGCCAATCGTTATTATAAATTGTTTAACAGGTACGGCGGCTTTTGCGGATATGTACATGCTATGGTAAAGCGTATCAGTATCATTAAGATCGTACTGCCCAAAAACGGCGGCTCTGAGCCGGATTGACTGTGCAATAGAGGGATGTTCCCAGCCAACCGCCGCTAACACGCGCCGTGACGCGAAATAAGTATCGAGAAATTTACTATAGTCAAGGGGGATATAATACGAATCATAATCATTCGCAGTCATGGTGATATTGGCGTCTCTTTTATAGAGCAGTCCGGTATACCAGCCTCCGACGTTAAATGTTCCTATCGACGTATCGTATAAAACTTGAACCCCGTCAAAAAAACCTTCGACTGTAAAGCCAAGAGGATCGGCGTATGGTACGCGTCCTACTTTTATTCTAAAATCATCGAAACGAAATAAAATTTCAGTGCGAAGGAGTTCAGGCACAAAAGAAAATTCTTCATATTCATAAACGGCTTCAAACGCCGCGGAAATATACAAGTCCGCCGAAGAACTCAAGGAAGCCGAAAAATGGGGGATGAGGGCGGCCGTGTAATCCAATGTGGTATCATCTTTAATTCCGCTAAAATCAAACTCCTGATTAAGGTCGACGCCAAAGTCAAAAGCCCATAGGCAAATCGGAAAACAAAGCAATAATATGACAATAAATTTTTTCATCGGCTACTCATCCTCTATTATGGAAAGAATCCTGTTTGTCATAAAAAGAAGTTGATCGCCTGAAACGGCATTACTCGGATCGCTCTTTCCTTTAAATGCCTTTCGCGCCGCCAGTTCACGGTAGGCATAATGCGGATTTTTAAAAAGCGAATAAAACAGCCCTCCCTTTAAATTAAAGGCTTTCATAAAAAGCAGAGAAATAATATCAAGGCGCGCCTGTGAATCAGCTGATACATTTTTTGGCAGCCAGTTCTTTTCAACGGCAAAATTGAAAGCTTCAGTTGTATTGGAAAATTTCATCGCTTCTGACGCTCTTAGCGCAAAGCTTGCCGCCTGCCCGTATGTCACCGCGGGTACTTTCAACAAGGATTCAATTTCTGATGCGGTCTGGGCGGACAAAATGCCCGCTAAACAAAAACATAAAATGAAAAAAATAAAAATGCGTTTATTAAATAATGGTTCCAATTAGAAAGTTCTCCCTGTATCGTTATACCATGATTTGAATATTATGACAATATCTAAACAAAATGTAAAATTAAAAGACTCAAGTTATTATTTTTATAGTAGATATTATAAAGATAATAACATTTTTAGATACAGTCAACAAATTGCGTAACATAAGCGCTTTGCGGTAATCATTATCCCTTGAAGTATATTTTTATTTTTTGGCTCTTATTGCTTTTCATAATTCTATAAATTATGTCACCTTACAGTTTTCAAGCGAGCGCAGACGTTCTTCCTCAACCTTAACATGGAGATTTTTTTCCTGAGTTGGGATAACAAGCCCCTTTGGCCCGTTTTTGGCGCGTCTTAAATATTTTACCTGAGTGTAGAATAAATCGCCTTCGCCGTTATTCCTGCCCTTTGAATAAAAAATCGCGAGGTTGCCCGCGTCAAGCAGAATATCAAGCGGAACCGATTTTCCCGCCCGTTGTTTTATAAACACATAGGAGCCGTGATAATCCCTAGCGTGCAGCCACATATCGTTCCCTTTAACATGGCGGCGCAAAAGTTCGTCGTTTTCACCCGCGTCCCTTCCCACAATGATAAGCCAATCGCCTCGTTTAAACGCAAGCCCCGGACGCGCCTTTTCCTTTTTCGCGGAAGACGCTCTCGGCGCGGAAACGCCCGTCTTTAGCAGTTTTGCCAGAATTAACGGATTAGTTTCGCCTAACAAGCGTTCTAGCCTTTCCGTTACTTCTATAAGTTCCCGCTCCCCGCTTTCAATTTCCCGTTGAACATCGGCAAGCCCGTTTTTTGCCTTGCGGTACTTATCATAGTATTTTTGCGCCTGCGCCGAAGGGCTTACGCGCGGCTCAAGCTCGATGTGTATGTTTTCGCCGCAATACTGAGTCTCCAGCCATTTATCGCCCGTCTTAATATTCGCTATATTGGAAAGAATAATATCACCGTAACTTTTTAGGCGGTTAGCGTCCGCGAAAGACGCTTCTTTTTCCCTAAGCCGCTCAAGCGCCGCGCTGATTCTGCCCATACTGCCTTCGCAGTTTCTCCTTGCCTGTTCCCTCAACGCTTCAAGTGAAAGAGAGCCTCCCTGCGCGGCGTAAAACTCATCGATCTTTTTATTGAAAGAGCCTTCTCCGGGGAGCGTGCGTATTTCATAAGTGCGTACTTCACGGGAGCGAATTTCAGAGGAGCGTGTTTCATGGGAGCGAGTTTCATGGGAGCGAATTTCAGAGGAGCGAGTTTTTTGGGAGCGTACTTCACGGGCGCGGATGTCATTCCCGCCGTCAGGTTTTAATTTGACAGGTTTTGAATCCATGTTTTCCGGCGAATAACTTCCGCCCGTGATTTCTCCGCGCTTGGGCAAACGGCGCATGGCGTCTAACACAACGCCGTTGTCATCGGTAACGATAAAATTTGCCGCGTTTGACCAAAGACGGATGTACAGTTTGTAAATAGCCGTCTGTGAAGAGTCTTTTTCGTCATCAGTATTTATTGTTCTTTTTACGGTTATCCGCACAATGCGGTTATCCCCTATCTGCGCCGCTTCCGTTATCCAGCCGTTTACTATCTTTGACGACAAAAATTGCGCGAAACGCAGGGGCTTATCGCTTTTTGGAACGGCGCGGAAAGTCTCGTGCAATCTGCACGCGCCGGGACTTAGCGAAACAAGCAACTGTTTTGTCTCCCCTTTTTTATGCAGACGCAAAATTATCACGTCAAACGCGCTCTGCACGGCACTTTGAATTTGCGCCCCCTCAAGAGCGAGTTCTTCGAGGATTAGATTAATTTCCTTCCAGTTCAGGGACATGAGGGTAGTATAGCATAGTATTACTCGAAGGAGACCTGTAAAAAGGCGTTTAGGTTACATACCGCGAAGTTCGTTATCCAGCCGCGCCTTTGTTTCATTGTCAATGATTTGTTTGTCAAGTAAAACGCCGTTCAAAATACCAAGGTAGTTTTTAAGGTGTCCAAAGTGATTGATCTCTATAGCTTCAATCCTCGCCTCCAACTTGTCAAAACGTTTTTCAAAATCATTAAAACGCTTTTCAAGCGATGCATCCAAAACCATCTGTTTGAAGCCATATTTGATAAAATTCACACCATGCCGAAAAAAGCCTATAGCAAAGATTATTCCCGCTGTTAAAAGAAACAGCATTGCCACTATAGGGGGGAGGTTCCTCATTGTTTCGTTCAAAATATCCCAGCCGGTCATCTTTTACTCCTATTTAAATATAAGCATAAGACGGTAATTTGGTCAATGAAATTTATTCGAAAAATTTCTCACGAAGAGCACAAAGGAAGAGAAGATCACAAAGAAGACGAAGGATTTTTACGCTCATTATCTGCGGCGGTTTTAATCATTGCTTTAATTGGTTCGAGAATTTCATTTGGCAAAACTGATAAATCATCCAGTATTTCCCTGAATTGCAGATAGCCGGAAATGTCTACAGATTTTTTGTATTCCTTACCGGTTACAAGATATTCAACCGAAAGCCCCAAAGCGGAGGCTATTTTTACCGCCGCATCAGCCGGAGGCATGGATTGTTGCGCCCCTAAATAGGCATCTAAAGCCCGTTTTTTTATGCCTGCTTTTGCGGCAAATTCCTTCCGGTTTAGGCCAACATATTCAATTTCAGAACGAAGCCTCTGTGCAAAATCGGGCATATATCCAAAAAATAACATAATTATGTCATAAGAAAGTGGACAAAACACATAATTATGAATATAATAGTATTAATACATATTTATGTATTGATAATCTTTTATGTTGAAAGGAGTTTTTTATGAAAAACATTAGACGAATTAAAGTGTGTCTCAACAATACAACAGGTATTCCAACCAACAAATTAGGTGGCACTTGATAAATAACGAAAGAAAAAAGAAGAGAGAAAAAAGAAGAAAGTAAGAGGGTTCACAGCTTCTTACTTTTTTCTCTTTTCTTTTTTCTTTTACAAGGGGGTTCATTATGATGAAGCGGTTTTTTATCATCGTAGCGGTGATTGGTCTGCTGGCCTCATGTCCTGATCCGTCTAATAAACATCCGAATAACAAACCTATCGATCCAAACAATACTAATAAATCAACGCTGATTATTTTTGACAATACCCAGGGAATCTGTACCGCTTCTGTTTATGATGATTATCGCCGGAGAGATGAGGACAAAATAGCCGAAGTCCCCGCAGGTCAACTATCCGCTGAAATTAAGTGGACATCTGGCGATTCCGTCCCTTTTTATTTTTCATATCGTGTAACTATTAAAGGTATAACTGATTTTTCTCTGTACTATGTTCCAGAAACAGGAAGAGATCAAAATACGGTACGTATAGACGCTGATAAGACAACCACAATTAAAATACCTGCGCTTAGCGAAAGCATTTCATCGTCAGATACATTGTTTTCCAATAACAGCTATCTTTTTATTCAGAATAATTCAATTTATTCGTTTGAATTACTCCGAAAAAATTCCAAAATCAAGCCTGATAATATTTCTTCTTCTTTGGTAAATGAAGGCGAAAAAGCGCATTATACGATAAATCCGGGATCGGTTTCCAATTACCAATTATTAGTTGGTTCGGAATATAAAGAATTTCCCGGCTCAATTGTCAATTTTGAGGCTGGACATATATATATCTTTGATTATAACGGAAGTATTTCTCTGGTTAATGATATTGAGCTAAAACTGGAAAATGTAAACGGATTCACCATACCGCAACCGCCTGCCCCGCCAACGGTAATAATTTCAAATGGGTCTATAACCTTACGATGGACTGCCGTAGAAAGCGCGACGGCTTATGAAATTTGGACGGCAACAGTAAACGATTCGGTTTCGGCGACGAAATACGGAACAGATGTTGCATCTTCACTTTCCGCCACAATAAGCGGTTTGAACAACGGAACCACATATTATTTCTGGCTTAAGGCAAAAAACAACATAGGTACAAGCGGTTTTAGCCCTATTGCTACCGGAACGCCTTCCGCTTCGACTGTAAAACCGCCCAATCCTCAGACAGTGCCATCAATAATTGCGGGAGACGGACAACTTAAAGTAAGTTGGCATGCTGTTGAGGATGCAAGTGTTTACGAAATTTGGGCAGGGACAACAAGCGACACACAAACCGCAACAAAACAAGGTGAAGATGTATCAGGTTTGTCCACAATAATTTCTGGCTTAAATAACGGAACAAATTATTATGTCTGGATAAAGGCAAAGAACAATATAGGTGTCAGCGGTTTTAGTCCTGTTGCGAATGGAAAACCGCTTGGTACGCCTGGTATGCCGGTTATAATTTCCGACTATAATTCATTGTTGGTAACATGGACAGCCGTTGCCGGTGCGGAACATTATGAAATATATTATGGAACAGACTCTCCGACAACGCTTGCGACAACAACTGACGGAACATCGGCAACTATTACAGGACTAACCAACGGCACAGCTTACTATGTCCGTCTGCGGGTTAAAAATGCGAACGGTGTTTCTGATTATGGACCAAGCGCAAGCGGTATGCCGATAGACAACATAGGAGTTATTACAGTAATTTCCGGAGACGGCCAGCTTTCGTTAAGCTGGTCAGCAGTTGCCGGTGCGGATAAATATGAAGTGTATTACAGTATAAGCAACTCAATTCCAGAAAGCCCGGCGCAAACTGTAACAAATACCACTGCGACGATTAGTAGCTTAACCAATGGGACTACATATTATATTTGGGTCAAAGCTAAAAATGCATACGGGGCAAGTAACACTAGCGTATTAGTAAGTGGCAAACCGCTCGGTACACCGGGTACGCCCACAATAACCCCTGGTTATGGGCAATTATTGGTGTCATGGACAGCAGTTGCAGGGGCAGATGAATATGAAGTGTATTACGGAACAGGCACACCGACAACTCTTGCGGTAACCACTGCCAGTACTACGGTTACTATAAAAGGGTTACCCAATGGTACAGCTTATAATATCCGTCTAAGGGCTAGAAATGCGAGCGGTTTCTCTGATTATGGACCGAGTACAAGCGGTATAACGAACGACAGCCTTAATCCAGGATTGTACCGTGATATGGTAAAAATAGGCAATCAAAATCTTACAGACTCATTGACCTATATTTCAACCAATGCGGTTGCAGGCGATGAGTTTTATATTGTTATTGGAGCAGATGAATCTATTTCTCCAAAAAATCTTTCTTATTCAGGTAAAACAGTGGGTATCACTCTGTTGGGATATGGCAGTGAAAGAATATTAACCCTCAATGCAAACGGATGGATGTTTTTTGTAGAGGCTGGCGTTACATTCACTCTTGATAAAAATATTACGCTTGTTGGCAGAAGTGCAAATGATTCTACTCTTGTTTATATTTTCCGTGGTGATTTTATTATTAATGAAGGAGCGAAGATAATTGGTAATACTATCCATTCTACTTTTTTCTATAATGACTGTGGCGGGGGGGTGGTGATTGCGAACGGAACCTTCACCATGAATGGAGGGGAAATTTCAGGTAATAAAGCCATTTCTCCCGACAGCTTGGGAGGTGGGGTGTTTATTATGAATGGTGGAATTACCATAAATGGTGGGGAAATCTCCGGCAATGTTTCTGGAGCCTCCGGTGGCGGGGTGTTTGTGACAAGCGGAACCTTCACGATGAGCGGAGGAGAAATCTTCGGCAATACTGCATCCGACAATGGCGGTGGGGTGTCTGTATCTGAATCTGAAACCTTCATCTTCACCAAATCTGGCAGCGGAACTATTACCGGCTATGCCAGCGATACGGTAAACGGCAATGTGGTGAAGGATAGTTCTGGCGTTGTTCTGAACAACAAGGGCCATGCGGTGTATATAGATTCTAGTCCTGTTAAACGTAGAGAGTGTACAGCAGGACCAGAGGTGAATCTTGATTCGAGTGTGAGTGGTTCGGCGGGGGGATGGGAATGAAAAAATGAGGAATTATAGGATTCAAGGCGGGAATTGGCACGGTTCTGGTACGCACTGACGGACTTCGTATGAAGGACGTAGATTTAGTAAATAAAGTATTGAGGTAGCTATGGATAAGTGGGAAATTTTTTCAGGAATTTTTAGAGTTACGGCGACGAATGAACCTAACAAATGCATTATTTATTTGCCTGGTAAAGAAGAATTTTCTGATTTTATCAGAATCGATTCTTTAAATTTTGATATTAAAAATGAAGTCTTTGAAAAAGTAAAAGAAATTTTCAAGATCGAGAATAATCAAATCAAAGATATTGAAAAAGATGATTTTGATAATTCTAGAACTTCATTTAGAGGTCGAAATAAAAATTCTTCGACTTCTGAAAAAACCAGAATAGTTATATTCGACGATTCTGTTGAAATCGGCTCATATACTGGGAAGTTTTATGATTATTATGTTTTAAGGAGGAATAATGAATAATAATGAGCGTGGCAAACCAATGTTAGGGTTGGATAAAAAATATGAGTTCTCAAAATGTTTGCTTGTTAGTATTTCAATAATGGTAGGAATAGTTCTAATTGGGACAATAATTGGGAGTTTTTATTGGGAAAAGCCTGTTGATTTCGCAACAATTTTACCATGGACGGTTTCTCTTTATGCAATAGTAACTCCTTATATTAAAGACAAGTAAAAGATCTCCTCGAAAGTGCCAGCCGCCATGTGCGCTTTCTTATGAAATTTAAACTATATGATTATTTACCACTTGGTTTAAAGGTTTGCTCCTAGTGCCTGACATTGAAATGTTGCTATGAAATATTGACATGATTTATTAGTTTATACTGATATAGAAGATAAACCGATACATAGGTCATGCTTAAAAAACTATGACTGATTATGCAAATTGCAAAATGGATTCCCGTACTGAGAAGCGAATTCCGCATAAGCTAAATCGTTGTCAGCCATTGCCGCAATTCAGCCTGTTTATCCATATATTTTTATACCTTCGCTATTAATAGATAGCATCAAAACTTGTCTTTGCTCGTGTGGTTCTTAATTGTTATTTTCCATTCACTGTGATATAACAAATACACAATGAAAAGAACAAAGTTAGTATATTTATTGGGCAGAAATGAAAAAGAATTGCTTGCCTATGATGAATATGACAGTAAAGGGTCAGGAAAGTGGTTTACTGATAATCCAATGATGGCCAATGAATATAATTTTCAAGAAGCGGTATTAGAAGGAACTGAAAATGAAGGATTAGATGTATATATGTGGGAAGTTACTTACGATACCGACGAAAAGAAAATAATAAAAGAAGAGATATGGCTTCAATTTACTATTGAAGAAGCAATTAAATGGAAAAATGAACATTTGAGCCGCGAGAGTTGATCCGATAAATTTTTTTCTACAAGATCTGAAGAAAAATTCGTTATGTTCGTGTGGTTCGTGGTAGAAATTTCTCTTTTTGGACACCGGCCTTGCCTTTAACATCAATTTTTACTATAATCCATATAAATGCTAATCTATCACGGAAGCGATACGCCGGTAAAAATTCCAAAGATTTTGATTTCTAATCGTTTGTTGGATTTTGGCGAAGGTTTTTATTCAACTTCCTCTCTTGAACAGGCGCAAAGATGGGCAAAAAGGGTAAGAGAAAGAAATAAATCAAAAGAAGAAATAGTTAGTATATATGAATTTGACGCTGACAAAGCGGAGAAAGATTTGAAAATAATAAAGTTTAATTCTCCGGACAGTGAATGGCTGCATTTTATTTCCGCTTGCCGAAGCGGTAAAGAGTCCGAGCTTGAATATGATATTGCTATGGGGCCTGTCGCAAATGACAATGTATACGCTACTATCCAGCTTTTTGAAACCGGATTGCTTTCTGAAGCTGAAATAATAATACGGTTAAAAGTTGAGAAAATTTTTGACCAAATACTTTTTCATACGGAAAAATCTTTACAGTACTGCGCGTATTTACGGCATGAAAACATACAGGATAAATCAAATGGATAAAAATAAATTTGACGCCCTTCTTCCCCTGATTGTCGCTTCTCTTATGCAAAAAATTATAGAACGTAAAAAAATATCGCAAGATGAAGCGTTCTTCGGTTTATATAATTCCACGCTATATTTTTACCTTGAAAACGAACAAACAAAAGTATGGCATTACAGCGCCGAAAAACTTTTCAGGCTTTTTGATGAAGAGATTAATACTGGTAAATTGGAACTGCCGGAGTATTAGTTTATGGATAAATTAATAGCTTTTAAAGTTTTTTGTCTGGAAAATTACAAAACAGCTCACAATTTAAACGGAAAAACGGCGCTTGATGTTTTTCAAAAATATAAGGTTTTTGATTATATTACCTCGTATTACGACATTCTTCATTCCTTTGGAAGGCTCTATCTAATCAACGATATTGACAACTTCATTGCACATTCCCCGCCCCTGTAATCTTTTCCCCATTCATGCTATACTTCCATTATGTCAACAGATGATAAAAAAATAATTTACTCCATGCATAAAGTTTCAAAAAAGCATGGGACTAAACAGGTTCTTAAAGATATCAGCATCTCCTACTTTTACGGCGCAAAAATCGGCGTAATCGGCCTTAACGGGTCGGGAAAATCAAGCCTGTTAAAAATACTGGCGGGCGTGGATACCGAGTTCGCGGGAGAAACTTCAATCAGCCCCGGATTTTCAATCGGGTTTCTTGAACAGGAGCCGTACCTTGAGCCGGGCAAGACTGTTAAAGAAATAGTTTCGCAAGGGGCTAAAGAGCTTGTCGCTCTTCTTGCGGAGTTTGACAAGGTAAGCGAAGCGTTTGGAGAGCCTGACGCGGATTACGACAAACTTGGCGCTAAGCAGGCTGAATTACAGGAAAAAATCGAGGCAGCGGACGGCTGGAATTTAGACAGCCGTCTTGAGCTTGCGATGGAAGCCCTTCGCTGCCCCGCGGGCGACGAAGTTGTAGATCACCTCTCAGGCGGCGAGAGGCGGCGAGTCGCTCTTTGCCGTCTGCTCCTGCAAAAACCCGACATCCTGTTACTCGACGAGCCTACCAACCACCTGGACGCGGAAACTGTAGCATGGCTGGAACGCCATCTTCGTGATTACGCAGGCACCGTAATTGCCGTAACCCACGACCGCTATTTCTTAGACAATGTTGCCGGCTGGATACTGGAGCTTGATCGCGGAGAGGGAATCCCTTGGAAGGGAAATTATTCAGGGTGGCTGGAACAAAAAGAAAAACGCATGGAGCAGGAAGAAAAGGGCGAAAGCGACAGGCGTAAAACTTTACAGCGCGAACTTGAATGGATACGCATGAGTCCCAAGGGACGGCACGCGAAAAGCAAGGCGCGTATCACCCAGTATGAAAAACTTTATCAGGACGATGAGAGGGAACGCTCGCGGGGAGCGGTAAACAACAATAAAATTACAATTCCCGCCGGTCCGCATTTAGGCAAACTTGTAATCGAGGCGGAAGGATTATCAAAATCTTTCGGGGACAAACTGTTATTCGACAACATGAGTTTTACAGTGCCGCCGGGAGCGTGCGTTGGCATAATCGGGCCGAACGGCGCGGGAAAGACTACTCTCTTTAAATTGATAACAGGCGGCGAAAAGCCGGATTCCGGTACTATAAAACTTGGAGAAAGCGTAAAAATCGGCTACGCCGATCAAATGCGCGCCACTCTTGACGGCGAAAAAAGCGTTTGGGAGCAGCTTTCCGACGGGCAGGATTTGATTAAAATCGGCGCGGGAGCAAGCGCGAGGGAAGTGAACTCACGCGCCTACTGCGCTTGGTACAATTTTTCAGGCGCCGATCAATCCAAAAAAGTAGGAGTCCTCTCCGGCGGAGAGCGCAACAGGCTTAACCTCGCGATGATGCTTAAAGAAGGGGCGAATGTTCTCTTGCTTGACGAGCCGACAAACGACCTAGACGTGAATACGTTACGCGCTTTGGAAGAAGCTCTGGACGCTTTCGCCGGAGTGAGCCTAGTAATCAGCCACGACCGTTGGTTCTTAGACCGCATCGTCACGCACATATTAGCCTTTGAAGACGGCGAAGTAATATGGTACGACGGCAACTGGTCAGAGTACGCCGACTGGCGCAGAGAAAAACTAGGCTCAGCGGCAGATAGCCCTCACCGCTACGTGTATCGTAAACTGGAAAGATAGTAATTCAGTTAGCAATGAGCAGTGAGCAGTGAGCAGTGAGCAGTGGTTTATGTCCGTTATCTTGTCGTGAAGCTCCATGCATAGCCTTCGGACAATAATTTCCTCTTCTCACTGCTAACTGTTCACTTCTCACTTCTCACTGCTTAATCAAACCTGCCCGGACAAGAAAGCAGCTTCGGAATCATCGATTTGTCTGCCGTACAGGTGTTCAAAGAGGAAGCGCGTATCTTCGGGAGCCATGTTTATGAAGCGGCAGCCTAAGTAACACGCGTTTTTATCTTTAAAACGGCGGACAATTTTCGCTAGAACGTTAATTGTGCGGTTTGAAGTTTCTATCGTTACCGATAATTCCGAGTCAATTAAAAGAGTCGCTAGAAGAGTGGAGCCAAGGGGATAGGCGAATAATAAACCGGACGCGCTTATGTCAAGAACCCTGCCTTCAAACGGCTGGTTCGCGACTTTCCCATGCTCAAAATATCCGTTCTCTTTTAACGCGAAGGCGAGCACTTTCGTGTATTGGTAAACATTATCCAGCACGCTGAAATCAAACGGAAGTTTTCCCTGCTTGCTAATCCAAATATGGATATACCCAATAACATATTCATGAAACAGAATTGGTATCCACGCGTCGGAAAAAACATTGTCGTCAAATTTGTTTTTTAAAAAACGCGCCGTGTTTTCTTCCAGAAATTTTTTGCCGATTCCGGTAGTTTCAAGGTACCTGTGGAACAATTCCTCGGTTATTATGCGTTTTTTAGGATACGGATCCGTCTTTGGCAAAAATCCTACCGTTGAGGGAATAAAGAGCGTTTTCCCCGTCTCTGATACAATATGCTCCTCTACCGTTTCAGGTTTTTTATCTTTAAAATTGACTATCTTGTATCCGTCCGCAAAATTGCTCAACATTCCCGTTATTTGCTTTATCAACCCCGAAAGATTGCGCGGATCAAAATTTTTTGACAGATCATTGGCTGCGATACTTTCATATTCTGAAACTTTTGGAAACGAGAGATTATAACGATCTCCGCGGAAAGTAAAAAGAATTTTTATGTCGGACGGAGTGTCAACCCTTAAATAATTTCGATCCAAATTTTTATATAATGTCGTTGGAGCCTTGCAGAAAATTAGCTCTTCTTTTTGCGATAATATTTCCGCGGAAAAATCAATCACCTGCCCCCGGTAATTAAATTTAAACGGCAATTTTACATGGTTTTTTAATTTGCCCAAAGGCTTCTCCGGACGCAAAACCAACTCTTCACCCGCAGGCTGCTCAAGTATAAATTTATATTCTATTCTGTCCCTTATATACATTATAGGAATTTTTTCTTCATATAAAATATTAAAGAGAAATTCCTTTTCTATTCTTCCTACCGGCGTCGCCATAAATCAATAAAACCTCTCATACGGATAAAAATCATGACGGTATATCGACTCCTTTTGCTCAACCTCACGATCTTTCGCTTCTTCAAGAAGCAATTCTTCAAATACCCAGTAACTTACTGTTTTAACTTCTTCGTCCTGTCCCTGGGTTTGCTTTGTTATATGCCTAATATACAATTCTCCTGTAATTCCCTGATCTTTCCCGATAAACCGCACTAAAAATGAAACCGCGCCATCCGCTTCTTCCCTTCCACCGCCAATCCTAAAACTTACCGGAACAATAGCTTCCAGCGAGGATAAAAGGTTCTCTCTTACAGCCTTTTCAATGGAAGCAAGAGCGGAACTTGCCTTGTCTCCCGATAACAAAGCGGTACCGATATTATTGGCAAAAGTAAACGCTGCCTCCGAAGCGGTTCCCCTGCCAAGCTCTCCAATTACAGTATCAATTGGATAACGCGGCGATTCTCCCCTTTTTGGACGCAGTAGTTCTTCAGGTATGGAACCTCTGGATACAACGTCCATCTGCCTAGGAGCATTCTGCTCCAGAGCATTTTGCTCCAGAGCAACCTCCTCTTGAGCAGCCTCCTCTTGAGCGGCCGCCGACTGCCAAGACACGGCGGAGATGGAGACAAATAAAAATAGACCTAACGCCAACCGGCGCATGATATTAAAAATACGCACTACTTTATATTCTAGTAAAAAAAGCAATTTATATCTATAATATCACAGATAATGAAGAAGAAAACAAAAATTTCATTGATGGATGATTTTACCCACCCCATAAGGGACGTTTTATGGGGACACGTCTACATGACGGAAAAACAGGCAAAATTGACAGAATCTGCCCCTTTTATGCGCCTGAGCAGGATTATGCAGCTTGGCCCCGTATACCTTGTCTATCCCGGCGCCACGCACACAAGGGCAAGCCATTCAATCGGCGTATACCACCTGGGCAAGCGGCTTTTAAAGAATTTGGCGGAACGGGGCGCCGCTGACTGGCTTACGGCAGAGGGGATAAAATCCTTCCTTGCCGCCTGCCTGCTCCATGATTTAGGTCACTTTCCCTATACCCACTCTTTAAAAGAACTGTCCCTCTCTTCCCATGAGGCGCTTACAGGCGAAATTATCCTAAAAGAACCAATGAAAAGCCTTGTGGGGGCAACAGGAGCGGATCCTGCCCTAACCGCCGCCATAATAGACAAAGAAAGGGCAGTTTCCGGCGCTGAGCTTCATTTTTACCGTAAACTCCTGTCAGGGGCTCTCGATCCTGATAAACTTGACTACCTTAACCGCGACGCCCGTTATTGCGGAGTCCCCTATGGTGCCCAGGATGTCGATTTTATCCTTTCAAAACTTCATCCCAATAAAAAACGCGGCGCAGACATCGATTCCCGCCTTATTCCCAACGTTGAATCAGTGCTTTTTTCTAAATATCTGATGTATAGGACAGTTTATTGGCACCGTCAGGTACGCGCGGTTACCGCCATGCTTAAAAAATTGCTGATAAACGGCCTTGAATCAGGTCAAATAAAGGGGGAAGACCTGTATAACCTTGACGACGCAAGCCTTTTTACCCTTTTTGAGCAAAAAATTAGTAAAAAGAACCGCGATTCTTCAATAAATGGGGTAAATCTTTTAAATTCCGTGCGTGAAGGGAAGTTTTACGCCACAGCGGCTGAAATTTCTCATGAAAATGTCGATTTTCAAGCAATCAGGGGCATCAAGGACAGGGCAAAGTACGAAGAAAAGCTCGCAGAGGGGCTGCGTCGCCGCGGATTTGAAATTAAAGGGGAAGATATAATAATCGATATACCCGAACCCGTATCTTTTGAAACAGGGCTTTTTATTATTGATGAAAAACGCAGTTTTAGCGAAAGTTCCAGCGCGTTTAAGCCTCAGACGGTAAACGCCTTTATACGGACGCTTTACACAATCAGAATATTTATTAATCAAAAATATAAAGAAAAAGTAAAGACATTTTCTAAAATATGTAGTATACTATATGAATTAGCGTCCGCTATTAAAAAAACGGACACTAAGTAATAAAAGCGGGGAGAGCGATATGGATATTCATAATACAAACGAAGATTTAGTCTTTGAATCGGTACAGAAAATTTTTGACGAAATACAACGGAGCGGCAATCCGGAACAATTCTGTATGTGTTATCAATGCAGAATAGACACGATCTGTTACACGCTTAACCGCATTTCTCCAAATTACATAGTGTCAAACCGCGGATTTACAAGAACTTATCAAGAAGGCATTAATCAACAGCAAAGCGAGGCTGATATAAACGCCCTGATTTACAAGGGTTTGCGTCTTGTAAATCATAATTTGCGTCCGACGGCGCCGCATGACGGAACAGGAGTCGTCACGCATAAGATCACGCCCCCCTTGTTTGACATCCCGACTATCGCGGGCAGAATCTTCCACGGCATAAGTTTTGAGCCGATTGTGGGAGTTGACGTGGAGTTGTTCTACAATGGCGAACTTGTCCAAATGAGGAACAGCAACTGGCAAAACCCGTACAGAATAGTTCCTAATACTCCGAGCATATTCAGTTTTTGGCCTACCCCTTTTGTCGCGGATGTTCCCGATATTACAAAAGAATTTAAATTTACAATAAAGGTGAATTCACCGGAATATGAACCTTTAAGCCACCATTTTACTATTTCATCAATTAGTAAATTTCATAATCCGCAGTCCTATGCTTTAAACCGCACTTTCAAACTGCCGGATTTATACCTTTTCCCGCCCGGTGAAGCGGAGATGAATGACGCGCAATAACGCACAAAATGTATTGACATTATAAGGGTGCTTATAGTATTCTTGCCTCATACTAATTATTAGGAGATAAATATGGCACAGAGTAAAAACAGCCGTACTTCCAGCACGACACAGAAATTTATGTGTTCCAGTTGCGGCGGAGAAGTAAAGATGAAAACTCTATTTGAAGACGGTAAATTAAAAAGCATAGCGGAATGTGAAAAGTGCAAACGAAAGGAAAGGCGCCCTTCCGATTTCCGTTGAGCTAGCGTTAAAATTAAGTAATTTTTTTGGAGGAATTCTTTGGCAAAGAAAAGTAATTCAGCGGAAAAGCGGCACCGCAAGAGTGAAGAACGCCGCTTGCGTAATAAATCGGCAAAAAGCGCGGTAAAAACAAGCGTAAAAAAATTTACGGTTCTGGCTCAGAAAAAAGACCCTGGAGCGGACGCTGCTTTAAAAGAAATGATCAGGAAAATTGACACTGCCGCAGGAAAGGGAATAATTAAAAAGAACGCGGCAGCCAGAAAAAAATCAAGGATGCAGCGTTATTATAACGCGATGAAATCAGCGCAATAACATTTTATGGCAATGAAAAAATTTACAAAAGTTGACATTGTAGACGCACTTTATGAAAAAATGGGAATGAGCCGCACGGAGATTCGAGGAGTTGTCGATCTTTTCATTGATGAGATGAAAGAAGCTATTATCCGCCGTCAGATTATTGAATTGCGCGGTTTTGGAACTTTTGAAGTAAAGGTGCGAAAAGCGCGTCCGCGGGCGCGAAACCCCAAAACAGGCGAAACCATTGTTATACATTCACATGGCGTAGTTTCTTTCCGTTCAGGCCGTGAATTAAAACAGGCCGTATGGGCTTTAAACGATGATAAAAAAGCCGCTAAAAAGTAACAAATGGAAACAAAAAGCAACCGGATTAAAAATGTTTTAATCCAGTTGGGGCTTATTTTTTCAGCGTCAATTCTTTTTGCCGCCTCTTTTCCAAACACAGTATTTATAAACGGTTTGCCATTTCTTGCGTGGTTTGCGTACATACCAGTCCTTATTATCATCAGTAAAAACAATCTTTTGGCTTGCGCGGGCTTTGGCGCAATTTACGGCACAATCGCTTATGCCCTATTCAATTACTGGCTTGGAAAATTTCATCCGCTGGCGGGAATAATCGTTTACAGTATCTATCTTGTTTATTTATGCGTTACTTTTGTATTTCTTAAATTGGCATGTATTCTTTTCCCAAAGCGCGGTTATATTGTTCAATGGGCAGTATGGCTTGCCTATGAATACTTGCGTACAAAAGGATTTTTAGGGTACTCCTACGGAATAACAGGTTATTCGCAATGGCGCATGATACCGTTAATACAGATAGCAAGCGTCACGGGCGTGTGGGGTGTTAGCGCCCTTGTTACATTTCCCTCTTTCTGGTTGGCGCAGGCTCTTAATAATTTAAAAGGGCATGATTTAAAAACCTCTTTTGTGGCGTTTTTCTTTAAAGAAAAAATATCCGCTTTTATCTGGTTTGCTACTCTTATCGCGACTTTAATTTTTGGTTTTATAAACATCAAAGACTTCTCCTCATACCCCAATGTACCTGTAGCTTTAATCCAGCACAACACCGACCCTTGGGAAGCAGCCAGATCTCCGTCTTCATGGCAAATAACCCAAGGGTACCGCAATGACCTTGAAAAATTAATTCGCCTTTCCAATGAAGCCCTATCTACTAATCCAAAACCTCTCCTTGTAGTATGGCCTGAAACCGCATTTATCCCAAGAATTTACTGGCATACGACATACCGCGACGATCAAAATTCATGGCTGATTGTAAAAGAACTTTTAGAGTATCTTTCTTCAAAAGACGTTCCCTTCTTAATTGGAAACGACGACGGACGCATGGACAGTTCAAGAAATCCTGACCCCAGCGAAAAATTCCGCGTAGACTACAACGCGGCATTGCTTTTTGAAAAAGGGCAAAATACGGCATCTTACAGGAAATTACATTTAGTTCCCTTTACCGAGCATTTCCCTTATAAAAAACAATTTCCGTTAATTTATAAATGGCTAGAAAACGCCGACACCCATTTTTGGGAAAAGGGTGAGGAGGAAACCGTTTTTAAAGCACAGGGATTTGCTTTTTCCGCTCCAATTTGTTTTGAAGACACATTTGGCTACCTGTCAAGAAATTTTGTACGGCGCGGAGCGGACGCGCTTGTAAACCTTTCAAACGACGCGTGGTCAAAGAGCCTTCCCGCGCAGTACCAGCATCTTTCAATGGCGGTCTTCAGAGCCGTGGAAAATTACCGCCCTATGGTAAGGTCAACATCCACGGGCCAAACCTGCGCCATAGACCCAAACGGCAGAGTAACTGCAATGGCGCCGTCATTCACTGAAACTTATCTTAATGTAACTATACCGCTTGTAAATAAAACCGCGATTTACACGCTTTACGGCGATTATCTGGCGATTTTCTTTGTTTTTATGGCTGCCGCCTTGTTGATCTTCAAAGCGCTATGGTGTACAATAAAGCCATGAACGTCCAGAAGAAGATACTGATCGCGGATGACGAAACAATTAATCTTGATTTCTTTGAAGTAATGCTGTCCAAACTCGGTTTTGTTGTGGAAAAATGCGATAACGGCCCCGAAGTTTTGGAAAAAGTTAAAAAATTCATGCCCGATTTGGTCATTATTGACAATATAATGCCGGGAATGACAGGACGCGAAGTAACAAAAATCCTTAAGACCGATCCAAATTTTGAAAATATTTCAATAATCATGCTTTCAGCCCTTGACGATGTAAAAGACAAGGTTGCCGGTTTTGAGGCTGGAGCCGATGATTATATAACAAAACCATTTAATTTTTCCGAAGTTCTGGCGCGCATAAACGCGGTCTTCCGCAACCGCGCGTTATTTGAACAGATAAAAGCGCGGGAAACCCGCCTTGCCCTTGCCGAAGAATTAAACAGGCATTTAAAAGAAAATCTTTCAATCTTTATCGGAAGCATTGACGAGTTGGACAGGGCTATCGCCCTGATCTGCAAAAATACGGCAGACGGCGAAAATTTCAATCAGGAAACACTTATTCAGCATTTGAATCCCGTGAGCGAAAAAATCCTTTCCGTGCGAAAGCATATTGCGGCGCTTGACGCAAGGATAGAAAAAACAATAAACGAATGGGATAATTTAAAGAAAGATGAAATCGGACTTTCCGTGCTTGAAAGCCAAATACGAAAATTCTTACATCAGGAGCAGCAATAAAAATGTCCAAGCGGGAAGGAAAAAAGAAAGATAAAGCGGAAACAGTAATCCTGGGCAAAACCACAAATTTTACGGGAATTCTTAAATTCGCGACAAAACTGCGTATTCAGGGAATTTTTAAAGGAACAATAGACGCCACAGGCGATTTAATTGTCGATAAAGAGGCGGTAGTTGACGCAGATCACATAACGGTAAATTCTCTTACGGTATACGGCAATGTTTCAGGGACAGTGCACGCGATGGACAAGGTTGACATGATGGGCGGCGCGAAAGTCCAAGGCGACGTAAGCGCCGCAAGACTGCGTATAGCGGACGGGGTTCTTTTTGAAGGCAAATGCAAGATGACTAACGTGGAAAAAGACGTGGAAATTTTTCACCGTCCCACGGAAGAAATAAAAGCGGATTTGCAGCGCAGCAATGTCAGAACATAACGCGGAGGAGTATCCGATGGATACTTCGGCGGATACTCCTATAAATGAAAAGTTAATTAAACAGGCCGAAAAAAAGGCGGCCTGCTTGATAAAAAAACTAAAAGACGTTTCACTAAAACTGGCGTTGGCGGAATCGTGTACCGGCGGCTTAATTTCATCATTATTAGCGCGGGTGCCGGGAGCGTCGCTTGTATTGTGGGGTTCTTTTGTGTGTTACACAAAAGAGGCGAAAGTCTCCATGCTCGGGTTAAAGAAAAGCCAGCTTTCCGCGGACGGCCTTGTTAGCGAAAAAACGGCGCAATCAATGGCTGCGGGGGCATTAAAAAAAAGCGGCGCGGATATTGCCGCCGCGGTTACGGGGCTTGCAGGCCCCGGCGGAGACGGCAGCGGAGTCCCTGTAGGGACGGTATGGGTCGCAGCCGCTTTACGGGACGGAGAAATTAAAACGAAGGCGTTTCATTTTAAGGGGTCAAGAAATGAAGTCCGCCTTCGCGCCGCTTGCGCGGCACTTGAAGAAATTCAAAAAAAATTAAATTAAGGGTTGACATTAATAAAAGAAATTATTAAAGTTGAAGTATCCATTCAATAACAATGAATCAATTTATTAATTAGAATTAATGTGAATCCAGTCAAAAAATATACTATCCATGGGTGGTAAAAATGGCAATTATAAGAAAAGGCAGAAGGCCGGAAGAATCAACATCAGAGGGCAATGGCGAGGAAACAGTGAATTCAGAAGAAACGGAACAAAACAATGAAAACGGCAATGGCGGTAAAGCGGGACGCGTAGTTGTCCGCAGAAAGCCATACGGTGAAAACGGTTCTGATTACAAAAACGGCGAATCAGAAGAACAGACAAATGGGCAGACAGGCGTACCGGCGGAATTGCCGGCATTGCCAAAACTGCCCTCCATGCCCGACCTGTACGGCAAACCAATTCCCCGGCAGGATCAGGACAACGGCAAACCGCGCCTTACAATAAACGAACTTATCAGGCTTAACATGAAAGACCTGCGCGAACTTGCCGCCTGTTACAACATCACGCACGACGACATGGTAGTCCTGAAAAAACAGGAAATTGTCTTCGCCCTCCTTAAAGCGCACACTGAAAGGGGCGGTATTATTTACGCTTACGGTTCCCTTGAAATTCTTCCCGACAGTTACGGTTTTCTCCGCAGTCCGCAAAATTCCTACCTTCCCGGTCCCGACGATATTTACATCAGCCCAAGCCAGATTAGGCTCTTCGCGCTTAAAACCGGCGACACCGTATACGGTCAAATTCGCAGCCCAAAAGAAGGCGAAAGATTCTTTGCCATGCTTAGGGTGGAAACCGTAAACTACGACGACCCCACCGTCGCCCAGAACCGCATTCCTTTTGACAACCTCACTCCTTTGTACCCCAACCGCAAACTAGACCTAGAAACGTCAACGGAAGGCGTAAGCGAAAGAATCATCAATTTGTTCTGCCCCATTGGTAAGGGCCAGCGCTCGCTAATCGTCGCCCCTCCCAGAACCGGCAAGACAATAATGATGCAAAAAATAGCAAACGCCATTACAAAAAACCACCCGGAAGTATACCTTATCGTCCTGTTAATAGATGAACGACCCGAAGAAGTAACCGACATGGAGCGCACCGTGCGCGCGGAGGTTATTTCCTCAACATTTGACGAGCAGGCAAGCAGACATGTTCAGGTTACTGAGATGGTGCTTGAAAAAGCCAAGCGTCTTGTTGAACACAAAAGAGACGTGGTAATCCTTTTGGACTCCATTACCCGCCTTGCCCGCGCGTATAACCAGACAGTCCCCACGTCGGGAAAAATCCTCTCAGGCGGCGTTGACTCTAACGCCCTTCACAAGCCAAAGCGCTTTTTCGGCGCGGCGCGTAATATTGAGGAAGGCGGCAGTCTTACAATCATTTCCACAGCCCTTGTGGAGACCGGCAGCCGCATGGATGAAGTAATTTTTGAAGAGTTTAAAGGTACAGGCAATATGGAAATTAACCTTGACAGGCGCATTTCCGACCGCCGCCTGTTCCCGGCAATCAATATCAAGAAATCCGGCACACGCAAGGAAGAACTCCTGCTTACGGAGGAAGAACTCCAAAAAATCTGGATTTTACGCAAAGTTATCAATCCTATGGACGACATCGAAATTATCGAATTGCTAGTTGACAGAATGAAGAAAAGTAAGAATAATGAAGCATTCCTAAAATCCATGAATACCGGAACAGGGGGCATGGATTAAGTCCTTAAACTGCCTGAAACAAGGCGGAGTTGGACAACTTTTTGGAGGATTATATGAGAAGCGGAATACACCCAAAGTACGAGATGACAAAAATCACGTGCGCCTGCGGAAACGTGATTGAAACGCGTTCCACCACAAAGAACATAAAGGTTGAAATTTGCTCAGCCTGCCACCCTTTCTTTACCGGCAAACAAAAACTTGTAGACACTGCCGGACGCATTGAAAGGTTCAGGAAGAAATACAATATTAAGGAGTAAATATCTGTTATTGAAGAAATTAATTAAGAGCATCAGAAACCTCAATCGGGCGCGTAGCGCGAAGATTTCCCTCTTAATTATCGTCATTACGGCAATAATCGGGTTCTCAGTAATGGGTTGCGGCTTCACCAGTAATAACGATAATGATTCTGATAATAATAACAATAATAATAACAATGACAATGGCAGCGGAAAAGACAGTAATAAAAATCCCGGCAGTAAAAGAGAAAACGCCATATCGGTTACTGTGGGCCATTCAAAAACTTATACCATCAGATATAATAGTGAACACTGGTTTAAATTTTTAGGCACGGGCGATCCTGTAATTTTCGAAACGACGGGTGATGTCGTAGACACATACATGGAAATATTTGAAGGGGACAGCACTTATAATTGGTCCTATATGGGCAACGAGGACGATAACAGCGGCGGAGGGTATAATGCGCTGTTAAGCAAAACCCCCGCTTTAGATACAATGTACTACATAAAAATTACGCCAAGAAGCGATACAAACGGCAACTACACATTTGTTATATCGGCTCCTACTTCAAATATTAGAACTAATCCTATACAGGTCACGGTGGGATATTCGGTTCCCCAAATAATTAACTCCAGCGGCCAACATTGGTTCATATTCACGGGAACAGGCAATCGCGTGTTTTTTGAAACCGAGGGGAATGTGGTAAACACAAACTTAAGTATTTTTATTGAAAGCAGCGGGGAATCTTCTTATAGCAAGACCCAAGGTAATAAGGGAGTCAACTTTATTACAGTATTGGGAACAACGTATTAATCTATATTACAGGAAACAGCGGCACATACACTTTTATTGTACGCAATGGCGACGGCAATGGCAGTTCACGGTACAATGCCATGGAGGTTACTAAGGAATATTCGTCTTCCCATACCATCAGTTATAACGGCGAATACTGGTTTATTTATCAAGGCACAGGCGAACCTGTAACCTTTAAGACTGAGGGTAATGTTGTGGACACATACATGGAATTTTTTGAAGGAGCCAGTACTTATAATTGGTCTTATATGGGCAACGAGGATGATAATAGCGGCGAAGGGTATAATGCCAAATTAACTAAAGAAACCACTTCAGGAACAACATACTTTATCAGAATTACAACAAGAAGCGGTACAAGCGGCGGCTACACTTTTGTTGTGGAGTAACCGGTTATATTAGAATCTGTCTAAAGAATATTCCTGATAAAATCCATAATAAGAAACGCTTTTGGCTGTTTCTTACCTTTAAAATCTTCGTCAATTAGTTTTTCTCCCAAATCTGTTATGTGCAAATTTGACGCGTATTGACGCAAACTGTCTTCAAGTTCAGCGGCGGCGGGAGCGGAACGCTTTATATTTACGCTTAAGAATAATTTTCCAGTTGGAGCAAGCAGTTTTAAACATTTACAAAGCAATTCCGTTAAATCGCGCTGTAAGTCAAAATCATCCGCCATTTTTTTTGAATTGGAAAAACAGGGGGGATCAAGCACGATGATATCCCACTGTTTTTTCGCAATTATCGCTTTTTCTAAAAACTCAACAACATCGGCGCGGATAAGTTTGTGGGCGCGGTTTATTCCGCTCTCAGCCTTGCCATCGCTTTTAAAAAAATCCCAAATCTGAAGCATATCGGCGGAAAAATTATTCAACGAAAAATTTTCCCGCGCCCAATTTAAATAAGTATTTGAAAGATCAACTGAATCTGTTGACAACGCTCCGCCGTTTGCGGCATATACTGAAAAAGAGCCGGTGTAGGAAAAGAGATTTAATACTCTTTTCCCGCCGGATTCCTTGCGTACCATTTCACGTAACAGCCGCCTGTCAATAAAAAGCCCTGTATCAAGGTAGTCGGATAAATTTACTTTAAAGGAAAGTCCGCCCTCACTTACAATCTTTTCAAATCGCTTTTCGCCAATTTTTTCATATTGAGACAAACCTTTTTGTTTTTGACGCTGTTTTAAAAACACTCTCTCAAGGTTTATGCCAAGCGCGGCGGATGCGGTTTCCCTCATAACTGAAAGCCATTTATCTTCTTCATTTTCATCTTTTTCATAAGGACGCTTATACAGGGCGCCGCAAAGAGCCGCGTCATTGACCATGCCGCAGTTACCGTAAAAATCCAAAACAAGCGGTATTTCGGGAATGTCACGGTCATAAAGCCTAAAAGCGCCAATGCCGCATCTTGCCGCCCATTTTTTAAGATGTCGAAACCTTTTTTGCAAACGATTAGCGAACATCTGCGCCTGTACCGCTGTTTTATCCATACATTAAGATATCATGAATCACTTGACCTTACCACAATTTATTCTAAAGACCTCTCACAAAGATCACAAAGATACAAAGAACACAAAGGGGAATAGGGGGTTATTGTCCGAAAGCTATGCGTGAGCTTTACGATAAGATAACGGACAAAAACCTCTGATTCCTCTTTGTGATCTTCTCTTACTTTGTGTTCTTTGTGTGAAATCTTATAGAAAAATTTAAAAAGTATTATTATAATGACTTGTAATGTTAAATATCACTACTGTTACAAATCATCGCGAAAGGGAGAAGGGCGTAATCGTGTACCCGGTGTATTCGCGGCGTTCAGCGGGGTTGTCTATCGGGATAAATTTATTTACGGATAAAAAAAGTTGCCAATTTGATTGTCCGTATTGCGAGGTGTTTCCCTTCTCTAGCAATGCCGAATTTTCTCTTGATCAGTTAGAAGACGATCTGCGCCGCGCCGTTTTGGGAGCGCAAAAACAAAATACGCTGATTAAAGACATTTGCTTTTCAGGCAACGGAGAGCCTACCCTCTCCCCCGCTTTTCCCTCTGCGCTAAAATTGGCGGAGGACATCCGCGCGGAAATTGCCGCTTCGGCGCGGCTTGTCGTTATAACCAACGGCGCGGGATTGTTACAACCGCGAATTTTTTCGCTCTTAAAGGAATACGCTTTTTTACCCACCACGGATATTTGGTTAAAAGTTGACGCCGGGACTCAGGACTGGTACAACAAAATAAACCGCTGTGCTATTCCTTATGAAAAACTGATTACGGTAATAAAAGAATTTGTTTCCTGAGCCGCTGTAACAATACAGACAATGCTCTGTTCGATAAATGGAGAACAACCGTCAGAGGCGGAAAAGCAAGCGTGGGAATCGCTTGTATGCGAATTGGCGGCAAATACGGAAAAAAGCGCGAACAGTGTCAGCGGCACATTAAACGCAGGTGTTCGTAAAGTACAGCTTTACGGCAAAGCGCGTTCCGCTCCTGAAGACCCGTTGGCGTCTTCACTGCCAAGCGATTATCTTGAAGAACGCGCCGCGTCTCTGCGCCGCGCGTTTTCTGAAAAGGGAATATCAGCGCCTGTTAAAGTTTATTTGTGATTTTATTCGCGAAGAAATTCACGCAAAGAGCGCTAAGGACGTAAAATAATTGCACGGCGAAGCCGTGTAGATGATTAATGCCGCATAGCGAGAACACCAATAAATGTCGCTGTTTGTAATAAAAGTAAGGAGGTGTCCAATAAGTAAGATATAACCACATCTTTTCAGACTATTTCTAAATAATTCTTTGGATTAATTATTTTTATAGTTTTATATTCTTTTAATACCAATAAATCATTATCGCCGGTTACAATATAATCTACATTTCATTAAATACGTCTTCTTCCGTAAAATTATTTTTTGCGGCTATACTTTCTCCATAAGCATATAATTCTTTTAATCTTTGTCTGTCATTTATATACATTTTTACAGAATTATATATCAGTTGATTTCGAGTTATTGACGCGGTGTTTGCAATTAAATCCATTTGTTTGACCAAATCATCATCAAATGACAAGTTTATCGTAGCAACAGCCATATATTACCTCTATTTTTAAAATAGACTTATATTGATATTCTGTCAAGTTAACGCCTTTGGCATCCTAAGGTTATGCGTAAGCTTCACGATAAGCTAACGAACATAAACCCCTAATTCCCCTTTGTGATCTTTGTCTCTTTGTGTTCTGCGCACTGTCGGTCACCTAAAGGTGCCCTTGCTTTTATTACAGACAGCGGCTTTCATTGGTGCTACGCTGTGCGGCATTAATCATCTACACGGCTTCGCCGTGCGTTTGTTGAGCGTGTGTGAACTCTTTCAAATATAGCGACATGTTGACATTTAGCACAATAGCGGCTATGATTATGATAAACATTCATTAGGAGGAGCCTATGCCGGTAATACCCAAAATTCGTCCTGTTTCCGACCTTAGAAACAAATTCAGCGATATTTCCAGGTCGGTGCATGAAACCAATACGCCGGTTTTTTTAACTAAAAACGGCCGGGGTGATATGGTTGTGATGAGTCTGGCAGCTTATGAACAGAATCTTTTTGAGTCTGAAATTTATCTTAAATTAAAAGAAGCGGAATATCAGGCTGCGGCGGTAAAAAAGCGTTACACCCATGATGAAGTAATGACCGAACTGCGAAATGCAATTTCAGGAAAAAAAACCCGCAGGAAAAGTCTGCCAAATGTATAAAATCCATTATCTTCCTCTGGCGTTGGATGATTTAAAGGATATTGTAAACTACATAGCCAATACGCTGGAATCGCCGAGGGCGGCGGAAAATTTTCTTTCAAAACTTGACAGAGAAGTCCTTAAAATAGCGGATAATCCGTTTCGTTGCCGTTTATATCCATTATCAGAAACACTGAAATATTATTACAGGGTTTTACATATTAACAATTATTCTCTTTTTTATGTGGTAGATAATAAAAAAATTGAAATTCACCGGGTTATCTACTCACGCAGAGATATTGTGCAAATACTAAAGGCGCAGGATACGCAATAGTAAAAGTATACGCACTTGTTACCAAAATTCTTTACTGAATAAATCTATATTAGCTCGTTGAGTAAATTACAAATCTTTGCTATAATAACAATAAAAGGAGTAAACATGGAAGCTTTAAAGAAAAACCCTGCATGGAAAGGCAGACGCGGACCCGTAGTACTGGTCATCATGGATGGCGTAGGTTACGGAAAATACAAAGAGGGCGACGCTGTCGCCGACTCTAAAATGGACCATCTTACGGCGCTTACTAATAAAAGCCCGCACACTAAATTAAAGGCGCACGGAAAAGCCGTAGGGCTCCCCTCAGACGACGATATGGGCAACAGCGAAGTCGGCCACAACGCGATGGGCTGCGGGCGGGTTTTTAACCAGGGCGCGGCGCTTGTTTCCAATTCTATCCATACGGGCGCGATGTTTGAAGGAGCGGCATGGAAAGAGGTTGTTTCCTACGTAAAAAACGGCGCTGAAAAAAACGGGCATATTCCCACGCTTCACTTTATCGGCCTTTTTTCAGACGGCAACGTACACAGCCACATTGATCATTTAAAAGCGATGATTACCCACGCTAAAAAAGAAAATGTTAAACGCGTAAGGGTGCATACCCTTTTTGACGGGCGCGACGTAGGAGAGACAAGCGCCCTTGAATACCTCGACCCGTTTGAAATATTTTTAAAAGATCTGCGTGATGACAAGTTTGACGTAAAAATCGGCTCAGGCGGCGGACGAATGTGGATAACGATGGACCGTTACGGCGCTGACTGGTCGATGGTGGATCGCGGCTGGCAGACTCACGTTCTTGGAACAGCCCGCCAATTTGCCTCGGCTCGTGAGGCGGTGGAAACATACAGAAAAGAAATTCCCGACATTATCGATCAAGACTTAAAAGAATTTGTTGTAGTCGAAAACGGCCAAGACGGGAAACCGTCACCAATCGGCACTATCGAGGACGGTGATTCCGTCGTATACTTCAACTTCCGGGGAGACCGCGCCCTTGAAATATCGGCGGCTTTTGAAGAAGATAACTTTACCAAATTTGACAGAAAACGCCGCCCAAAGGTTTGCTATTCCGGCATGATGGAATACGACGGCGACTTGCATGTTCCAAAGCGGTATTTAGTCAATCCCCCGTCAATCGACCGCACGATGGGCGAATACCTTGCGGCAAGCGGAGTAAGAACGCTCGCCATTTCCGAGACGCAAAAATACGGTCATGTTACCTACTTTTTCAACGGCAACCGCACGGGAAAATTCGATGATAAGCTGGAAGACTACGTTGAAATAAAAAGCGACGTTCTTCCCTTTGAACAGCGCCCGTGGATGAAGTGCGCTGAAATTACCGATTATGTAATGGCCGCCGTAGGTTCGGGCAAGTATGATTTTATCAGGCTGAACTATCCCAACGGCGACATGGTAGGGCACACGGGCGTTTATCAGGCGGTCGTATGTTCAATGGAAGCGATGGACATTCAGCTTGGCAGGCTCTTAAAAGCCGCTGACGAAGCAGGCGCGGTAATGGTAATCACCGCCGACCACGGCAACAGCGACGACATGTATGAGCATGACAAAAAGACGGGCGCTGTTTCCCTGAAAGCGGACGGCACTCCAAGACCCAAAACCAGCCACAGCCTCAATCCCGTACCCTGCATTATTCACGACCCTGAATACAAGGGCGAATATCAGAGTGAGCCAAAAGACGGCAGTCTTAACGAAGGCTTAGGGATTAGCTCCATAGCGGCAACCTGCATGCAGTTGTTAGGATTTATTCCGCCTGCTGATTACGATAAATCAGTGTTGAAGATGTAGCGTAAGCGGTATTTTTCGATACATTGACAAAAACCTGCCGTTTTGTTATTGTAACAAAACAGATTCCCCTGCCGGGCAATAGCGCAGTTGGTTCAGCGTACAAGTCTGGGGGACTTGGGGTCCCCGGTTCAAATCCGGGTTGCCCGACAGGGGGATTGTTTCTAAAGAGTTCACACAAAGAACTAAAAGGAAG
>NZ_BDHE01000008.1:25000-61135 GCF_054786175.1 Treponema sp. R8-4-B8 | reverse complement strand
GTAAGCCGCCAGATCATTGGAGCCCTCTTCCATGTTAATATTTGTACCAAGTAAATTATCCGTAAATTTATGCGTATATTCATGTAATAATTGAATGAATGAACAGGCGACTTCTTTTTCATTTCTCGGAAAACGAATTACGGCGGAAAATAATGTGTCCGTTCCAAAACCTCTTCCGTTATTAGTAAGGCTATATGAAAATATTACAAATGGCTTTTTATTGTAATGCTCAAACATACATGAATATTTTTTAAGATCATGTTTGAATTCTTCTTCAACAGTTTTTCTTATATATTTGTTATCTTTATGAATACTTTCCCAATAATTAAAATAAAAAGAAGATTCGCTTTCCAATATATCAATAAACGGATTTATAAAATGTTTCATGTCATCTGTAGTAAAGGAATTGCAGTTTCTGTAAATATTTTTTAAATCATTAAAGTCTTTGCTGTAAAATGGCAAAAAGTTTATTAAAGATAATCGATTAAAATTATTATTGTAATAATCTTTCAGTGAATTTATATGTGGAATAATATCATAAGCAAAATTTTGCTTTTCTATAGCCATTTTTTCAATATATTCATCGCTATATAAATTAGAAGCGTTATCTACTTTTAAATATGCCAATACATGAAAAACAAGGTCAAAATGTTTTAAATATTTAATGTTAATTTCCAAAATTTCATCTCCTTTTTTTTCAGTGCCGTTTCTTTGTAGGCACATTATAAAAACAAATAAAACTAAAAATGTAAGAAACAATATTTTAATCAATTTTATTGCCATACATTTTTAACCTTTCATATTTCAATTCATATATAATTTATCGTTCCATATTCCCAACAATCAAATCAATATATGCACAGGCGTATTTCCATGCAATACTTTTGCACAACTGTGAAGATAGCCTAAATGAAATCCCATGTGCCTAAATTGAGCCAGTATATGATCTAATTTTGTCATATTAAATGTTTTATGATTGCTTTTATTTAACAATATGTCTTCATTAAGATAATCAAGATAATAATAAATTTTATTTTTTACTACTTGAAAATAATTATAAAGACATTCTTTTGTATATGATTTATCAAAATGATAATCCAAGTTATTAATATTTTCTTTATGAAATTCAGGATATACATAATTTTCCGGATCAATAAATATTCTATCTATGGAGTTAATCATATGATAAATTTGCTGCCATATTGGAAAACCGTTTACTGTTTTTTCAAAGTCGTCTTCACTAAATGCGTTAAAAAGCATATTAATACTTTCAAAACTATTTTCCGTATGTCGTTTTAAAACTTTTAGGATATTCATATAATCATCCTTATATTTCTTAACACAAAAAGTAATATTTTTTCAGTCCGTTTGATAAAACGAAATATATGATGCGTCGAACCACCCAGTCCCTCCACCGGCTTCAACAAGAAATTTTGCCTCGTACATATTTGTTCCCAATTTTAAGCCTATTTTTTCCCAAGCCTTAAAATGTTCCGTTATGGAAATGGTTCCTTTCTGACGGCGTTCCTGGCGTATGCTGAAATATTGCGGGAATGGTTCTTTGCTTCCTTCAATGTTGCCGGAACCGGCGGGCCTTGTCGCCTGATAAATGAAATATGTCGCGCCGTCTACTGTAAATTCGCCTTTTTTTGCCGCCGCGCCGCCAATATTTTGTGGTTGTATTATTCCGTTTCCATACCAATCGTCTACAATGTACCATTCTATCATCGGGTTTTTTGACCACCCATAAATTCCAAGATAAGAATGACTTCCTGCAGTGCCATTAGCGGATCTGGCAAACTCAAAATCGCAAAAAACATTTTTGTAATCCGTGTATGGTTTTCCCTTATTCCAATATAGCCCCACCCGTCCCAAGAAAGTATCCGCGTTATTCCATTCAGCTCTGAATGCCGCCCCGCCGCCTTTTTCCGGTCCGTACCAAATAAGACGGTTGTTATTTCCGCTGGCGCTCCATATTTCATAACTATAGGGAGAGCCTTCCAAGGGCTGGCTCCCGTGGCTGTTGCCGTTAAATATTACTCCGCTAACTTCTGTTTTTCCGTTCGATTCCGTATTCTTTGAATCCGTATCAATATTTTGCCCATCTTTTGAATTTGTTACGGCACATGCCATCAAAAAGCAACAAACATATACTGACAAAATCTTTCCCATTAATGATTGATTTTTCATTGTTTCCTCCTTTGTTTTTATATTATAAAAACGGTAATTAATAAATGAATAATTTTCATCATTTTTGAATTTTACCGATTAATTTTCTTTGTTAAAATGTATTTTTATGTACTTATTTTTTCCACGACTGATAACGCAATTTTTATTAATAATTAGAGCGGAATCAATGATTGTTTTTCCGTCAATTTTAATTCCACCTTCATTTATTAACCTGCGAGACTCGGAATTTGTCCCTGCAAGTTCCGTAAGAACAAGCAATCGGATAATTTGTTCTTCATTGTTAATTGTATAGACTTTTATTGAATCCGGCGCTTTTTTATTCGCCACGGCTCGATAATGTTCTTCGGCTTGAGAAACACAAATTTCTCCATGATACATTCTGACTATCTCCCGCGCATAAACCAAATGAGCTTGCCATATATCATCATTTATAATTTTTGTGTAATCATTTTCCAGCATATCCGTAGTCAATCTAAAGTAATCCGGCAGAATATTATCTGGTACTTTCATGCATTTTTCAAAAATAATATCAGCAGGTTCATCTATACCGATATAGTTGTTCAGAGATTTGCTCATTTTATTTTTTCCGTCAAGCCCTGGCAGCAGAGGAAAAGTTATGGCTTCTTGAGGTGATTGCCCGTAATTTTTTTGCAATTCCCGTCCGACTAAAAGATTAAAAATCTGATCGGTTCCGCCTACCTCAATATCGGCGTTTAAGGCGATGGAATCATAACCTTGCATTAGCGGATATAATAATTCATGTATGCCAATAGGCTGATTGGCGGAATAACGGCTTGCAAAATCACCCCGTTCCATAATGCGCGCAAGGGTATATTTACCGGCAAGGTTCAAAATATCCGCGAAATTTAATTTGGAAAGCCACTGGGAATTATAAGTGATACGGGCTTTTTGCGGATCAAAAATTTTTGACACTTGCTGAAAGTAGCTGTTTCCGTTTTGTCTGGTTTGCTCAAAAGAAAGCTGGGTTCTTGTTTTACTGCGTCCCGACGGGTCGCCAATCATGCCTGTAAAATCCCCTATGACGAAAATAATCTCATGCCCGGCATCCTGTAATTTACGGAGCATCCGCAAAGGAACAGAATGTCCCAGATGAAGATCAGGACGTGACGGGTCAGCGCCAAATTTTATTTTTAACGGTTTTCCGCAGGCGAAACGCATCCTCAGTCCTTCTTCCGAAAAAATATCTACCGCGTTTCGTTTTACTGTTTCAAATAAATTATCAGCATCCATAATTTAATTAATCTCCTTTCGGTTTATAATCCAGCACAAACTCGCACATAACGTTATATGCCGTTTTATTTTCCTCTTTTAAAATAATATTTTCTTTCACATATTGTTAATATTATTGCGGCAATTAACCATATAATCCAACTTACAAACCATATTTTTATATTTGCAAAATTGCCGTAAAAAAAAGTTATAGCGGACGCGTTTATAGACGTATGAAATATTGTTGAAACTATTATGTTATTTTGCGTTCCTTTTAATAAATATACAAAAACTATTGAAACGGAAATAGTAAATAATACATATCCTACCATAAATAATAGTCCGTTTTTATAGTGAATTATGTGCCATATCCCCCAAATTAATCCAACTATTAACGAAGACGCAAATTTTGAATATTTTAGTTCCAATGCCGGTTGAAGAAAACTTCTCCAACCTATCTCTTCTCCAATACTTCCAATAATTAATCCAAACAGACAAGCAATTAATGTGGAAAATAAGTTAGGTTGTATTTTTACATTGATACCCACTAACATTCCAATATAAAAGGTAAGCGTATATAATGTTATTGGAATAATTATTGCGAGAAATGTTTTAACCAAAACAATTCTATTAAAACTTATTATTGGCCTAAATAAATCCCTGAATAATAATATAGTAACAAAAAATGCTAATGCGGGAGCAAATTGAGGCAGGTTAATACTGATTTTTTCAAACCTAATATTCGATTTAATATGGATAAACAAAAAAATTAAATTAAAAACAAAAGCTAAAATCACAAAAAGAGACAATTTCCGATTCATTTTTCATCCTCAATTAGCGTATGTTATTATTTTATTGTATCTTTTGAAAATATATATTTTGACGTTCGCCCCTATAATCGTCTTTTTCATCTATTTTTATAAATCCGTATTTTTCATAAAGATTTTTATGAGCGCTAACAATATATACTTTATCAAACCCCAATGTTTTAGCGTAAGCCATTGCACATAAAATTAATTTTTCACTTAATCTATGGCCGCGATATTGTTCATTTACAAAAACGGCTTGAATATACGGAGTATATTCTACATTGGGAACACTGTCTCTTTCATTAAATGAACAATGCCCCATAATGTTATTATCTTCAATGGCGACAAATATCCTTTCCCAATCCAAAAAATTATTTTTTTCCCAATTTTCCGCTATGATGGGGCTTTCACGCCAAGATGATTTTTTTACAAAATCAATAAGTTTAGGCCAATATTCATCATTGTAAAAAACTTGTCTTATTTCCATAAAATCCTCCTTAATTATTATTTTATAAAGATAGTAAATTAAAAATGAATATTTTTCATCATTTTAAATAAAAAAAGCAATTTGGGAACAAGAAAAAGCAATTCAGGAACAGTTTTAATACAATATAGAAACCTGTGGCATTTTGGCGGAAGCGATACAAGCTCCGGATGGAATTTTTAAGTAAAAAAATAATTAACATAAATAATATTAATGATGAAAAATATTCATTTTAATTATTTTCATGACGCTATTGTCTTTTATGGAGGAAAAAAATGAACAGATGCAAATTTTCTTTTTGTGGATTTTTCGGTCTTGCAGCGCTAGTATGGACGTTGGTTTTTACCGCCTGTCCTTCGGGTAGCTTGGAAAAAGAAGATCCGGATAATCCTTCTACGGGTAGCGCCGCTGCGCCAACAATAACCGCGCAGCCGCAGGGCGCTATATATTTTGTCGGCGATACTGATATTAAAAATTTGTCGGTATCGGTAAAATCAATGACCGCTGATGATGTTTTAAGCTTCCAGTGGTATTCAAACACGTCTGCCGTCAAGACAGGCGGGACGGCAATTAACGGCGCGACCGGATTGACTTACGCGCTTCCCTCAACTATAACGGCAGCGGCGAAAACGCATTACTATTATGTGATTATCACCAATACTAATAAAACCAAGAAAAACCCCGCCCAAATGACAACCAGCGCCGTGGCAACTGTGGATGTCCAGGCTGAAGTCCCCAATGTTGCAAACGCTGTTGTAACGGTAAATACCGATCAACGGTACCAGTATGTACGCGGCTTTGGCGGAATGGATGTGGCGTGGGACAATCCGCCGCCGCCGCCAACTTTGGAGGAAGTGGATACCATGTTTAATCCGGAGAAACTGGGTTATAACATGTTCCGCGTCATGATACTGCCCCAAAATACTGACATTGACAAAACCATGGAAGAGCTTGTAACTAATATTATTTATCCCAAGTACGACAGATCGGACTTCTATGAACGCGTCAAAATAGTCAACAAGTACGGAGGCTATGTTCTGGCAAGCCCATGGTCCCCTCCGGCTGAATGGAAAACGAATAACAGCGTCCTTGGCGGCGGCAGCGGTTTAAAAAAAGAAAACTACATTGACTTCGCAAACTATCTAAGAAGGTACTGTGAAATCATGTATGAAAATGGCGCCCCCATTTACGCGGTTTCGCTACAAAATGAATTTTCATACGCGGCGACATGGGACGGCTGTCAATATTCGCCTCAGGAAAACCGGGATTTTTGGAAAACGCCGGGTATGCCGTTTGAAGGCCGTATTACCCAAGGCGTACCTGGATATGGCGGCGGCAAAGAGCTTCCATCGGTATTGATGATGGGCGGCGAGTCGCACAATGAACTTACCCCACAGGACTTGGCTCTGCAGGATCCGCATTCAAGGGCGTGCATTGATATTGTAGGCCGCCATATTTACGGCAACAATAGAAATCCAAGCCCTTATCCGCTTGCCACTAATCCACGGTTTTACACGAATCCTGCTGATCCTAAATTTGACGCAAAAGAAGTCTGGATGACCGAAAATGATCAGCACAGTGAAGCGTCAGGTTTTGAAAATGACCCGACATGGAACTATGTATGGCCATTCATGAATACGGTTGATTTGACCATCAGGCTGAATAACGAAAGCGCTTTTATCTGGTGGCTGATTAAACGCTTTTACAGCATGATGGGCGAAGGCGATTACGGCACTACTAACGGCGTTATTCTGCCGCGGGGCCACGGACTGTCACATTATGCCAAGTTTGCCAAAGAGACCGGAAGGGTCGGCGTCGATGTAACCGGTACGCTGGCCAATGGCGCTATATCCACTGCCACTGTCAACCAGACCAGCAATGTTTTGAACGGCACTTCGGTAAGGGTGACGGCGTTTGTGTCGGTGAGGGACGATTTTGACTGGATGCGGCAGAAAAATAACCTCACGTTAAATGACATAACCGCAATCAATTTAGTCATGTATACTCCCACCCTCACTGCCAGTTCCGACGGGTTAAGCATGGGAACCGTTAAGATAAAACTCCCCGACGGTTTTGTTATACGCAACGCTGAGGCCATGCGGTCAACTTCGACAGCGCAGTCGAGAATGGAAACAGTGCCTATAACCAAAGACAGGAATGCGGCTTATGTAACATTGCCTGAAAGCACTATCCTTTCGGTAAGGTTTACCAAATAACGCGATAGAAGGGGGATTTTTTCCCTCTTCATTTTTCTCTTGAATAAAGAGGAGTAATCAATATGAAGAAATTATTACAAATATTGTTTATGACAACGCTTGCAATGACTATGGCCGCTTCCGCTTTCGCCCATGAGTTTACCGTAAGCGGCGAAGTAAAAACGGGTTTGTATTGGTCTAAATATGAAGACGGGCTTAATGAACCTCTTGAGAAATCCTATTTCCACAGCAGGGACGACGCGGGCGATGACTACAGCGGTAAAAGAGATCCGACGTATCCTGTTCCGGGACGGTTCCAGATAGACGTTGCGTATTCTCATAATAATTTAGGGTTTAAGACCCGCCTGCGGTATGAAGGATGGCTGTTGGATAAAAGCATGCCGGTTTTTAATTACGCTTTCGGCTACGGTAATTTTTTTGATGACCAGTTTACGTTATCTCTGGGCAAACTGGGAGCCTCGCCCTGGGGAACTGGCGGGCCGGAAATGTGGAAAGAACTGGAAATTTCAACGATAGGCGGAATACGTTTCGAGATAAAGCCTCGGATTGTTCCCGGCCTGAACGCGGGTTTTGTGTTGAATTATTTTAACAGCAATACGGATAAAGTCGCGTCAGGAAACATAACCCTGGCGGATTATCTTATGGAATCGGTTATCGGCATCGCGTATACCCACGAACTGTTTCACGCGCGTTTTGCTTACCGGCTTGACAGCGACAGGGACATCAGGGAAACCAGCGTGAAGACAAGAACGTCAATAGAAGGAGGGGAGCTTGTATACCGGGTAGAAGAATATATGTTAAGAAAATTCCTGCCCGGTTTGTCAATTTGGGCGCTCGGTTATTGGGTGGGAGTCGGGGCGGAAGCTGCTGATTTTGTCACATTCCAGAATTGGCTCTTTACCCAGTATGATACTGATAATTTTACCGCCCAGATTCGTTTTGGTTTTGACGTGCGGGATACCCGTAATGTTCTGCATATCAGGCCCAGTTTCTACTGCAAGTTTTTCGGCAATTTAATTAACGTCGGAGCGTCATTCTGGTATGGCCAGGATTTCGGCGAAGGCAAGATATACAAAGGTTCGCCTTACGAGTATATGGAAGTTGAACCTAAAGTACAGTTTAACTTAAACCCTGACTCTTATATCGCGTTTGCGTATAACTACCGTACTCAATACAAACTGGACAATCCCGATTATCAGGCGAAAAATATGCTGCCTATTCATACAAGGCAGTGGATTAATTTACGTTTTTGCGTAAAGTGGTGAGATTTTTTAGGAGGTCATATATGATTAAGTCAAAATTTTTAATGGCAGGCATTACCCTGTTTACTGTAATGTTGGTATTTGGAATTACAGGCTGTGAGAGCCCGGCTGGCGCTAACCCTGGAAAAAGCAACGAAGCGGTTTTAACATCGCTTAAAGTGGCCGATGTAGATGTTACCGTACCGTCGCTTATTAAAGCCTCAGACTGGAAAGGCAATGACGATCTTTCTTTTCTGACAGACGGGCAGATAGGCGAGGCTATTATTGCCGTATCCGCGTTTAATACGGATATTACGATTATAACCGGAAGAAGCCCCAAAGCTTCCGTCGCGTTTGCGTCCGGAAGAAGCCTTAAACAGCCGGCGGACGATGAATTTGCAGATGACGCGATTGACATGGTTGGATTGTACAACGGAGGTTATCTGTATATTCGCGTAACAGCCGAAGACGGGATGAATGTCAATTATTATTGCGTAAAAACTTCAAGCATCAGCGCCAATACAACGTTGAATTCATTGCAAATTGCGGAAGTTACTCTATATACAACCACGGGTAATTCCGCAGCCGCGTGGGATAACATTCCGACTTTGCGGGAAATCAGCTTCAATGGAGGCGATAACACGGGCAAGGAAATCAAACTTATCCCCTCCGCCGCTTTCAGGGGAACGATGGAAATTGCCAAAGTGGACAATGGGGGAACTCCGGCTTTCGCGGCATATAATGAACCCGTTACGTATAACTTTGAAGACGGAGATGAAATCTATGTAAAAATGATCGCGCAAAACGGTACAGTCCTTTATTACGGCTTTAAGATTTCTGTCGGAAATGACGTTGGCGTTAAAATAATTAATATCGGCGGCGCTGAAGTTGAGGAGTATGGAACGCCCGGAACCGCACTGGCCTCCGCTAAGGAAGGGTATATATTGATGGCGGTAGTACAGCCTGCGGCTGGTTTTACAGTTGACGTTACGCCAAATGACACAATCGCGACGGTAATAATTGGAAAGGCTGACGAGGCTGAAACTAACTGGAAAGCGCCGCCGCAAACAATAAAATTTTCAGATGAAGAATTCCTTGGTGTAAAAGTAACGTCAGGGGGCGGCTCGGTTGCCAACTATTACAAAATCCGCGTGGACCTTTTGGCAACTATGTATATTCCCTACGGAACTCCGAGTCTGACAGATCCGGTTAACGCGGCTAATGTTAAATACATTGATCCTCTCTGGAATGAAATTGAGTGGATAGAGGTAAAAAAACAAAACCGCGCGGAAACGAATCAGGAATTCTTTGATAATCCAAGTTCAACAGGAAAAGCAAAACTCTACTGGGACAAGGACGGCCTGTGGCTGTATGTTGATGTAGTATCCCAATATATGACTACTTCCGGCTTTTCAAACGACCATCTGGATTCATCGGTAGAACTCTTTATTAATGAAGCGTATCCGGCGGTGAACTCGGGTAACTACAATGATATAGGCGGGCAGTACCGCCTCGGCACTAACGGCAGCACATCAGGCGATCCCGCCGCCGCGGTAACGGCGTTTAACGCGCTTGGCCGCAAAAACACCTTTAAGACCGACAGCGGTTGGGCGGTAATCTTTCAAGCTCCCTGGAGATTCTCGTCAACCTATAAGCTTGAAGATCATAAACCTATCAGTCTTGAAGTTCAGATTAACGCTGTCGGCGCGAACGGGAGGCGTATTGGCGTTCTTAAATGGTACAATACAACGGCTAATACCTATCAGCATGCCGAAAATTTGGCTCCAGGCGTTTTGGAGCTTAATGGCAATAATTTTTAGCGTATATCAAGATTAGAAGGTATGAAGTTGCCCGGGAACGCGGTTTCCGGACAACTTCTCTATTTATTTCTAACTCTTATTAGAACAAAAATTATAAAACTAAAACATTCTTCCTTTTTTTCTTTCTTCATTTTTCTCTTTTCTTTTGCATGATCATTATATACTTCTCAATCTTTAGAAAATGTGATATATTTATTATTAAGGGAGAAAACAAAGAAAATGAAAATAGTTAAGAAAATACTAATAATTATTTCGATTACGGTAGTAGCGATTTTTTTGATATTGCTGGTTACGCCTATTCTGTTCAAGGGAAAAATCCTAAATATAGCCAAAACAGAATTGAATAAAATGTTGGAGGCGCAAGTCGATTTTTCGGATCTCAAACTGTCATTCATCCGTAATTTCCCTAACGCCTATGTGGCTTTGGAAAATTTGACGGTAACAGGCAAGGGCGAGTTTGACGGTGAAACGCTGGTGGCATTTAAAAGTTTCAGCGTAACAGTGGACATCAAGAGCGTAATTAAGATGGAAAATATACTGGTAAAATCAATACTGCTCGATCAGGCAAGCATAAACGCCCATATAGCGGAAAATGGCAACGCAAACTGGAATATCATGAAATCAGGCAAGGAGGAAAAACCGGCTGCGGAGGTTCCCTCCGCAGATGTCCCACCCGCAGAAGTTCCAGCGGAAAAAAGCTCCTCTGAAAAAACCTCTCCGCTCAAGGTCGCCCTTAATAAGTTCGAGATACGCAACGCCAAACTATCCTTTCAAGACGATAAAAATAAAATGACGGCGACTGTTGCTGACCTCAATTTCACTCTGCAAGGCGATATGTCGCTTGACAATGCTGATTTAAAAATGAAATTGGATATTACGGATATTAATTTTTTGATGGGCGGCATTCACATGCTGACCAACGCGCGCGTCGGCTTTGTTTCGGAAGTCGCGGCCGATCTTAAAAATATGACTTTCACTTTAAAAGATAATAAATTCAACCTGAATGAAATTATCCTGAAATTCGCAGGTTCGGCGCAGATACCCGGCGACATCATCGTCGATATGACATTTGCAACCGAAACAATAAATTTCAAGAACGTGCTGCAACTTGTTCCTGCCGTATTTATGAAGGGCTTTGAATCGATAAAAACGACCGGCACCTTCACCCTGTCCGGCGCCATAAAAGGCACATACAACAATAATCAGATGCCCAGCGCAAACGTAAACCTGTCTATTGACAACGCCATGTTCAAATATCCCGACCTGCCCAAGTCGGTAGAAAATATCAACATCAAGCTCAACGCATTTTACGACGGCGCCGTGTTCGACAGAACAACGCTTGACTTGAATAAAATGCATTTCGAGATGGCGGGCAACCCATTCGACGCCGAACTGCACGTAAAGACGCCAAAAAGCGATTTGCAGGCTGCGGCAAAATTTTTAGGCAAAATTGATTTTGACTCTCTTGCTGATATTGTTCCGTTGGACAATATCACTCTGAAAGGTTTGCTGGAATGTGATTTTGCTCTGGCGGGACGGATGTCAGCGCTCGAAAAAAAACAGTATGAGGATTTTGACGCAAAAGGAATGTTGAAACTTAGCGGCGTTGATTTTAAAAGCTCCAGTTTCCCGCAAGCTGTTAAAATTAACAGCACGCAGCTTAATCTTTCGCCAAGAAAGGTTGACCTTGTAAACTTCGACGCCGTCATAGGAAAAACCGATATCGTCATGAATGGCACGCTGGAAAATTTCATACCGTATATTTTCAAAGGCAGCACTGTAAGCGGCAATCTCGACTTGAAATCGAACACCATTGATCTAAATGAATTTATGGGTTCCAAAGAAAAAGAACCCGCTGAAAAAAAGCCCGATGATTCCTCCCCGATGAATGTTATCGAAGTGCCAAAAAATATTGACTTTGCGGTGAAGCTTAACATCGGCAATCTCCTGTTTGACAAATTAAAAATAACTAACACTATAGGCTCGTTGCTCGTGAGGGACGGCAAAGCGCAAATGCAGAACCTCGGCATGAATCTGCTGGGTGGAAGCATGAATCTCACAGGCGAATATAATACGCAGGATATCAAAGTTCCATCGGTTAATTTCGGCGTGACAATCAAACAGTTCAACGTAAACTCCGCGATCTCATCGTTTGACATACTCCAAAAAATATTGCCTCAGGCGCAGAACTACGATGGAAAAGTGTCGGCAAACCTGACTCTGAACAGTATTCTGGACGAACATCTCAGTCCCGTTATGAATACGGTGGATTCCAAAGGCCAACTGCAAACGCATAACCTGAGAATACAAAACTCGGAACTGTTCGGCACAATGGCCAACCTGTTAAAAAACGAATCGTGGCGCACGCCCACTCTGAACAATGTTAATGTCAGATACGCGATCAAGGATGGGGAGTTGACGATTGAACCGATACGGATGAACATCGCGCAAACCGCGCTTGAGATCACAGGCGGACAGAACCTTGACATGTCATTGCATTACAAGATAAATGCGACAGTGCCAGCTTCTGTAGTCGGTCCCGGCGCGACCGATATTTTGAGCAAAATACCCGGAGGCGTAAAGATCAATGAATTTAAATTGACGGGATTGATAGGCGGCACGGTTACCAAACCTGCTGTCACTCTTGGCGTCGCCGATATGGCAAGCAGTGTTGTTGAAACCGTTAAAGAACAAGTGAAAGAACAAGTAAAAGAAGAGGTTAATAAGCAAATAGACGCCGTCATGGCCGAGGCCGAAAAACAAGCTCAAAACCTCCGTAATACCGCCAAGCAAGCAGCCGACAGAATACGCAAAGAAGCCAACGCCGCCGCCGATAAATTGGAAGCGCAGGCTAAAACGCCTCTTGAAAAAACCGCGGCTAAATTGGCTGCTAAAAAACTTCGTGACGAAGGCAATGATAAAGCCCAAAAAACAGAGCAGGAAGCTGAAAGACAAATTAAAACTATTATGGATAACGCCAGAAAGAAAGCTGACGAATTAAAGAAAAGTTAACTTTCAGGATTGAATAATTGTTATTTGTTCACTTTGTTATCCGCCGCTTGGCTTTTTAGTGCCTTGTACTGTTCCCTTTTTTTTCTCTCTTTTAACAGTGTGCTTGAATTTCATTACCGCAAAGTTTATCTCAAGGGTAGTTTCTGTTCCCGATACAGGCAAGTCGGCGGCTATCAATTCAGAGAAAATATCCCCGCTTTTTTGCATAAGGGATTGTTGTTCCGGCTTTTCTTTAGCGTCCGTTAATTTTGCGATTGTATGCGATAATTCACGCAGTTTGGCAAAAGCCTCAATAATGGCAATCGTCGCCGCCGTCGCTTGCGGACTTCTCAATATTGTGGCAAGCATATACAGGCCTTTTTCCGTAAAAGCTTTTGGCTGCGTTGTAGAATGTTTCAAGTTTTTGAACCGGTCAAAAATTTTGACCAGTTCGTTCCTGTCAGCTTCGACAATATAACCGGCGGGAAATTTTTTAGGATTGTTCCTTACGGCTTGATTTACCTCTTTTGTTTCCACGCCGTAGATACTCGCCACATCGCTGTCAATTAAAACATTCTGCCCTTTGACTGATACTATAGCTTTTTCTATTTCTGAAAAATCTATCGCCCCTATTTGTTTTTTCATTTTTTTCTCCTGAAAAAAGAAATTTAAATGTTGCATACGCAACACCTATATATGGCGCGAAGTACGCATTTTGCTTGACTGTTTTGTGAAAAAATTTTATTTTTTTTATGGACTCGACACCGCTCCATGAAGCGTACCTCGCAAGGCAAAGTACACTACTGGTCAGTAACAACTAAAACTTTACAAAACATTATTCCAAATTTTCTCTCGCAAAGACGCAGAGGCGCAAAGTTCCTGTCCGACAGTCTATTGTTGATCAAGATATATAAGTTTGACTACAAATCTTGAAGGAAAAACGGATCCTGCAAACAACAACTTTGCGTCCTTTGCGCCTCTGCGAGATATCTTTTTGTAAATATTTAGTTGTCACAGAGTACTACGAAAAAACAGTATCCGATCGGTGCGTATCCGGTGTTTTTAGAGGTTCGCTAATTCCATTACTTTTAAATAAACAGGGTTTGAATCCGAAATACGCAAAAAATTTCTGTTCTCCTGCGCGAAGAGCGAAACTTCATCATCGTCGGGAAGGCCGATGACAATATCCGCTTTGGTTTTTTCGCTTATCTCTTTCATTCTGTCGGGAAGTTTATCGCTTCGCAATTTGTTCACTACAAGCGCGAGTTTGCCGTAAGCCATTTTCATTTCGCCTGCAAGTTCAAAAAGGCGGAGCAAAGTCTGCAACCCTGAATTGGAAGCGTCGGAAACCAGTATCATAAGGTCAACTTTTTGAACAATCCGCCGTGAAAGGTTTTCAAGACCGGCTTCGTTATCCAGCACCACATAAGGGTATCCCGACGAAATTTCCGCGATTATCTCTTTAAGCACGTTATTCGCGTAACAGTAACAACCCTCTCCTTCCGGCCTTCCCATAGCGATAAGATCAAAGCCCTTTTCTTCCACAAGGGCGCTTTCCAGCTTTAATCGCAAAAGCTCGCGCTTGGAAACATTAATATCCGCTCCGGCGGAATTGCGAACGTCTTCCCTCGCCCTGCCTACTGTATCGGTAACATGTACGCCTAACGCCGCGTCAAGGCAACTATTAGGGTCGGCATCAATCGCAAGCACGGGAGATTTCCCCGCCGCCAATAAATTTTTTATTAAAAGCGCGCTGACCGTGGTTTTACCTACGCCGCCCTTTCCCGTTATGGCGATTAATTTGCTGTTTTTATTCGCGCTCATACATTACTCCGATTCGATATTTTCAAAATGAGATCGACAAGATTTTCTAAACTTGCGCGTTCTTCGCCGCTCATTCTTCTTTCCCCCGACTTGGCATTTTCAAAATAAGCTCGACAAGGTTTTCCAAACTTGCGCGTTCTTCGTTACTCATTCCTGTTTCCCCTGACTCGGCATTTTCAAAATAAGTTCGACAAGATTTTCCAAAATCGCGCGTTCTTCGCTGTTCATTCCGTCCAGCGCGGAAACTCCGTCCCTGTCCGCTTTGCGAATATTTTCAGAGTATGGAAGAAACGCGGACACGTTAAAACCTGAAAGCCCGTTAATGATAAAGCGTTTGTCGTCTTCGCAAGTCACCTTGTTCCCCACAATCACAAAATTAGCAAGCCCTATTTCTTTTGACATCTTGATAACCGTATCCGCGCAATCAAGAGAGCGCTGGCCAGGCTCAACTACAATGACCATCACATCTACGCCGCTTGAAGTAGCGCGTCCCAAATGTTCAATTCCGGCTTCCATGTCCATTATTAAAGTTTCATTTTTATACAGAACAAGATCGTTCACCAACGCTTTTATAAAAACATTTTCAGGACAGGCGCAGCCTCCGCCGCCTCTTTTTACGGCTCCCAGAACCAAAAGTTCCACCCCGTTATGTGAAACAGCGAACTTCTCCGCCACATCGCTGACATTCGGGTTAAGTTTAAAAATTTGCCCGTACTTGTCAATCTTCGCCCCCGTTCTCTCCTCAATGAGCGCGATTTCCCGCGAGATGGGGGTAATTTTAACAGTTTTTGGAATACCCAAAGACGCGGCAAGATTAGCGTCTGGATCGGCGTCAAGGGCAAGCACCCTGCCTCCCCTTTGCGCCAGAATTAAAGCGATAGAGGCGGCGACAGTGGACTTGCCAACCCCGCCCTTTCCTGAAACTGCTACTTTCATCTATAACCTTTTAAGCGTATTTCTCTTTCATTCGCTTGGTTAAATCGCACAAAAGCGAAAAAACTTTTTCCGCGTCCGCCGCCGCAAGAGAGCCTGTCCCGCACGAAGGAGTGATCATCGCCTGATCGATTATCAGTTTTTTATCAATGCCTTTTGAAGCAAGATTATCCATAACTTTTTCAAGCTGTTTTTCAAGGGACTCTACAGTCTGCTCCCTGATTTTTTCAGAAGTAGGCACTACGCCCCACGCGAGCACTCCGCCTTTTTCAAGATGTTTTTTTACGCTGTCGGCATAAATGGCGATTGTATCGCCGTATTCAAACGCGTCAAAGTTTACGATGTCCACACCCGCGTCGATAAGAATGCTCCATTCGGTATTGCCGCAGCAGTGAATACCGGCGATAGCGCCTTCGGCATGAAGCGCTTCAATTGACTCTGCTAAAATGCTTACCACGTCTTCACGCTTAACGGAGACATAAGTTGAGCTTCCAAAAGCCGACAAAATCGGCTCATCTAAAAAGCAGATAATATTTTCGGCGAAAGGCTTAAACTGCTGAATCTGCCAGCGGCTTTTCATCGCGATTGATTTTACAATTACGTCGCGGAATTCTTCGTTGTAGTACATGGCGCGTTTGTTTTCATCTACGATTGAAAGCGCAAAAGTAATCGGCCCCGTAGTCTGCACTTTAAGCCACGGCCTTTTGGAGCCTTTTTCTTTTAAAACTTTTAATAGAGCGTAAATGCCCTTGGAATATTTTTCGCTGATTGCCATTTTAGAAAAATCATTCGTGCCTTCTTCAGTTGCCGCCATATAAGCCTCATAAACTTCAGCGAATTTTTCCGAATAATCCACGTCAGTTTTAAAGTACAGCCTGTTTTTTTCGGTATCAACCACGGCGCAGGGCATATTCTCCGAATACTGCACCTCCATTTGCTCCAACAACCCAAGACGCGGAAGCTGCGGCCAAATCGGCGCGTCCATAGATTTTAACGAAACGCCGACTGCGTAAGCGGGATCCTCAAAAGGCATTGAGCCGATTGCGGTGGAAAGAAATTTGGTTTTCATCATAATAAATTCTCCTTACTTAAAAATATACTAATTTATTTATTTAACGCTTCTTTAATCGCTTTTATATGAGCCGGCGTAGTTCCGCAACAACCGCCGATTATGTTCGCTCCGGCGGCGGCAAGTTTTGGCGCGATAGCGGCCATATCTTCGGGAGTTTCGGGGAACACTGTCTGCCCGTTTACATTTTTGGGAAGGCCCGCGTTTGCGTGAACAAGAATGGGAATAGTTTTATTTGCCGATCTCATAAGAGTTACGATTTCGATCATTCTCTCAATCCCGTTGCCGCAATTCGCGCCGACAATATCCGCGCCCGCCTCAATAACCGCGTTCATCGCCGAAACAGGATCAGCTCCCATCATCGTTCTATACTCGCCTTGTACGGTTTTTTCAAAAGTAAACGTACAGATAATTTCCAATTTTGTATTTTCCTTGACAGCTTTAACAGCCTGACAAGCTTCTTCTATATCGCTCATAGTTTCAATACACGCCGCGTCAGCCCCGCCTTTTTCAAAAGCGACGGCCTGCGTCTTAAACGCCTCGTAAAGTTCCTCTTTCGTAACTTCTTCAGTAACAAGCATTTTCCCGGTGGGGCCGATAGACGCTATCACCCAATGATTGTCCCCCGCCGCCTGGCGGGATATTTTCGCCGCGGCTTCATTTATTTCCGCCGCCCTGCCGTCAAGTTTAAAGTGAGCCAATTTAAAACTGCTTCCGCCAAAACTATCCGTCTCGACCATATCCGCGCCCGCGTCAATATAATTTTTCGCCACATCCAAAACATCAGCCGGCCTGTCGATACACCACAACTCGGGACACTCGCCGGGTTTCAAGCCCTTTTTATGCAAAAAAGTCCCCCAAGCGCCGTCAGAAATTAAAACCTTTCCAGCATTGAGCGCTTCCGTTATTTTTTGTCTTGCCATATTTTTCTCCTAAAATTTATCCAGTTTGAGGATTTATTATTTTATCCTATTATTCGGGAAAAAACAATATTAAAAACGAGCGTTAAAACCTACCGCTGTACCCTTCCCGACGCGTTGCCGGAGACAAGTTTTTTAACTTCATCGGCGGAAACGAGGTTAATATCGCCCTCAATTGTGTGTTTTAAGCAGCTTGCCGCGACTGCAAATTCCAGCCCTTCATCGGGGGACATTCCCTGAAGATTAGCGTATATTAGCCCCGCGCCAAAACTGTCGCCGCCGCCTACCCTGTCCACGATATGAACCGCGTATTTCTTGGAGAAATAAAAATCTTTTCCCGTACAAAGCATCGCGCCCCAGTTGTTGTCGTTAGCTGAAATTGACTCCCTTAACGTAATTGCGGTCTGCTTAAAACTAAATTTTTTAATAAGGGCGGCGGCTACTTCTTTGTAGCCGTCATGGCTGATTTTTCCCGCTGTCACGTCGCTACCAGACGCTTTAATGCCAAAGACATCGGCGGCGTCTTCTTCGTTGGCTATGCAAATATCAACGTACTCCATAAGTTTGCCCATAACATCGCGGGCTTTCTCCCGCGTCCAAAGATTGGCGCGGTAATTTATGTCGCAGGAGACTGTAATTCCCTTTGACCGCGCCGCTTTCACCGCCACCATGCAGATTGATGCCGCGTTATCTGAAAGCGCGGGCGTTATCCCCGTAAAGTGAAACCAATTCGCGTCTTTAAAAATTTTATCCCAGTCAAAATCCGACTCCACGGCCATAGCAATCGCGGAATGGGCGCGGTCATAAATCACTTTAGACGGTCGCTGGGAAGCTCCTTTTTCAAGGAAATAGATTCCTACCCTGTCGCCGCCGCGGACGATCAGGGAAGTGTCTACTCCGAATTTCCTAAGACTGTTCACCGCACCCTGCCCTATTTCATGTTTTGGAAGTTTTGTCACAAACGCCGCGTCAATTCCAAAACCGGCAAGAGAGACGGCGACATTCGCCTCGCCGCCGCCATAAATCGCGCCGTAGGAATTAGCCTGAACAAAACGATGATAGCCCTCAGGCGCAAGACGCAGCATAATCTCACCAAAAGTAATAACTCTCATAAAAACTCCTGTCCGTTAATAATATATTAATTTTTATAGAAAAGCAAAGTATTAAAAAATGTTTACCATCGCGCGTTTCACCACTCAATAGGCACGCTCTCGTCTTTTAATTTTTGGACAAACGTACGGAAACCGGGATAGTCGTCTCTAAGAAAAAATAAGGTTTTCTTTTCATGATACGCTTTAATATAATCTCTTTGTACCGTACTACCATTTTTCATCAATATTAATTTTATTCCGTATTTTACCATTGTAATATTGTCAAAACCAAAATTTTTTTTTCTTCCAAAATAAGGCGTAAATGTTATTTGCTTGTCTTTTACTTTAACTTTCCACCTGACGCATATAAAGACAATAAAATTAAATAGTAATAAAACAGGCAAGAAACCAAATGCAAAAGTAAATTTTTGAGACTGATCTTCAATCGACATTAATGACATTACATATATGAATAAAAGAAAAACGATAAATAAAATAAAAATAATAAGATTTGTTTTTGGCTTGCGGACGGTAAAATCATCCGCGTCCGTTATCTTTCCGGTTTTATTTGCTTCTCTCATAGCGAGAAAGGGCACAATAAAACAGAGAACGCAGGAAAAAATTATCAATAAATATATATACATTTAGTTGCCTCCTTAATTTATTTTTTTCATGGAAGTTCAAGATTCTTCTTTGGTCTTGCGTAATAATTCCAAATTTGCCCAGTGTAGCGCGATAATTTTGTACCAGGTTAAAGTTATTAATTGCAATAATATTTCCCTGTTTGGAGGAAAGATTCCACCTAAACTTACTAATATTATATCACATATATCTTAAAAAAAATAAATATACGCTTTTAGTTGCATCTTTAAGATTGATGCGATTTATCAATTTTCAAAACGCACGCCCTTATCGGCTTATCTCAGCGCAAGAAAAGGAATGTAGATTGACTTAAATATTAAAAAAATTTAGTATTAAACTATGGAATTATCTCCATAAATGTCTCTTTTTCCGTTTAACATTCGCAAACCGCGCCCAATATTGACGCAGGAAACGGCGAAAGCATTGTAAGGATATGTTATGAAATTTAAGCCTTTGTTTTTTTTAGCGCTCTTTTTCTCTTGTGAAGCCTTATTATTTCCATCAGGTAAAAAAGAAAATAAAAATGTTGAATGGTTCAACGATGTGAGACTTGAAAATTATGCGCCATTTAAAAGTTCCCGGCTTGCCACACTACCTGCGAAATCCAGCCTAATGCTAAAAAATAATTTGCCAAAATTAGACGGCGCTACAGCTTTATTTCCCGTTTACGCGTCTTTTGTTCAGGCAGTGTATCCAAAATCAAATTATAACAAGGTCAATGGCAAATATCAGTTTGACAGCGGATTTGTAAGATGCACGACAACACCTAACGCATATAAAAGTCTTATAAATGGAGATGTTGACATTATTTTTTGCATGGAGCCTTCAAAAGATCAAATTCAAGAAGCAAAAGAAAAAGGATTAACGCTCAATATGACGCCGATAGGGAAAGACGCATTTGTATTTATTGTAGACGCGAAAAACCCGGTAAATAATATCTCATCCGCGCAAATACGTGGGATATACTCAGGAAAAATTACAAATTGGAAAGAATTAGGCTGGGAAGATTATAAAATTGAGGCGTTTCAACGTAACAAAGGAAGCGGCAGTCAGACGCTTCTTGAGTCGATAATGGGTGACACGCCGATAATTGAGCCGGCGCGGCGGCAGGTTGTTTATAAAATGACTTCATTGTTTACGGGAGTAGCGGTAATTTTTCCTTATCCCCCTACCACAATAGGATATACATTTTTATATTTTACTACGGACATGGTAAACAGCAATCTAATAAAAATACTTGCGATAGATGGGGTAAAGCCTTCTAGGGAAACAATTATTTCCGGCGAATATATTTTTTCCAACACATTTTACGCGATAACAACGGGGAACGAAACAGATAACGCAAAAAAGTTTATAAACTGGATTTTATCGGAAGAAGGACAATATTTAGTTGAAAAAACCGGTTATGTGCCTATTAATAAAGGCGCGACAAAATGACAATTATTCATGGCATATTATCAAAGGAGGATAATGACAAGGAAAAGTATCCTACATACAATAGTATGCAATGTGAGAAAATAAGTCAACAAAGTAAAATTAATTTTGAATATTTGTTTTACCGCTTATAGGTACGCTCTCGTCTTTTAACCTCTTGTCTTGCATCATGCGCTTTTTCATTTTATTTGCCATTATCGAAAGAATTATCGCAAAAAGAATAATTCCGCCAATAATAGCAATGACTATGACTATTCCGTTATTATTATTTTGCCCAAGAGCGTTAACCCGCTTTCGTTGGCATCTTCGTCAGATTGCCCGTATACTCCCATTGCGCTGAATATCAGCATTAAAAACAAGACGGGAATAATAAAATTCTTTTTCATTTATTCCCTTGTTTACTCAATTGCCTTAACCGGCTCATTTAATAAAATTTTCACCCTTGTTAATTCTTCGTTTTGGTTGTCGTAATATATATACTCCCAAACAACATTTTTATCTTTTATTTTACCCATCGAATCATCTGTTTTTATTGATTGTTCTATTCCCTGAATTAATGACTGAGTTACATTAGTTCTAAACGCTTCTAAATCATAAAAATCAGATTTACTATAATTCAATAATTTAAATTCATAAACAACTTTTTTATCTTTTTTAACAAATGAAACTTTTTCCACGGAAATTCCGTCATCAGCCATATATGGACATTTATTATTCTCATTTTCCGCGTCCTCTTTTATGGCATTCATTAATTTGATATTTTCTATAATAGGCGGTAAAACAAAATTAAAAAATATAGCCGCTAATACTACAACAATGACCGTTACGATTGTTACAATTTTTTTCTTTTCCATACAATAACCTCTTATAATTTAATTTACTGCTTGCATTTTCAGCGGAGACGTCCAACGGACGGATGCCGCTGTACAGTTTTATTTATAATCCCCGCACCCTTTACACATTGAAGAATTAGTACTATTTACCTGTCCACATTTTTTACAAACCCACGTATCGCCTGACACGGGCGCAAATAACGGTTTATATCCTTGACTTTGACTTGTTCTTTCCTGAATTATTTCTTGAAATAAAGATGAACGGCAATTAGGACATACTCTATCTGAAACTAAATATACATTATTGCATTGCATGCATTTTTTTCCAATTACAAAACGCGCGCCCTTATCTTTTAAGCATGAAATCAAAACATTATAACCCGGACACGCGGATTTAACAGTAAAAAGCTTTTCCTCTTGATGATATGCGGTAATATATTCCGTAAGCCCCGCATCCGTTTGTTTTATCCCCTGTTCTATTTTTGTAATATCGTTAAAAGTAAAAGTTTTCTTTCTTCCAAAGTAAGCTCTGGACGTTATTTGATTGCCATTAACAACGATTTTAAATCTGATCCATAGAAAAATACCGATAAGACCGGGTAATGGTAAAAGCGACAATGCCAACGCTTGCTGTAATTCTTTATCATTATCAAAATTAAAAGGAAAATATACGTATCCTAATGTAGACGCAAACATTATGGTATAAATTATATAAAATATTAAGGTGCTTTTTTTATAACGAACAATAAAATTATTCGGATCCATTTTACCTTCCGCGTCGAATTCTATTTGCCTTATTTTTTTAGGTATAACAATAATGAAAACAAAAACAATGATAATAGCAATTACCGCTAATCCGCCCATTTGGCTGCATCCTTATTTAAAACAACCTTATTCAAAAAACACTATAATAGATTTATATTATATCGCATATTTCTATAAAATAAACAATTTTTTTACATAAAGGTTACAGGTGGTATAACCGCTTTACATTCCTACTTCTGTAGAATATCGTAAACCGTTATAAACAAACTGATTTTCATGAGATTCCATCCTATATGTTGAACACCTTGTATTCTATCTGTATACTTGCAATATGAGAAGTTACGATCCCAAAAAAATTAGGGCTCTTGCGATAGACCTTGACGGAACCACATTACTGCCCGAAGGAGTCCTAGGAGACAGGACAAAAAAATGTTTGCAAAAACTTATTTCCAAGGGAATGCAAATAATAATTTCGACGGGAAGGGCGATTGAAGCGTCGGAAAAATACAGGAGCGCGATTGGAACGGAAGGGCCAATGGTTTTTTTTAACGGCGCGGAAATCGCGGATGTTCCGTCAGGCAAAGTATTGCACACAAATTTGATAAGTCTTGACGTTGTCGATTTTGGGGCGGATTTAGCCCGCGAACTTGGGATACATTATCAAGTTTATTTGCCTGCGGGCATTTCACCCGATACCGGCAGACAAGATCCAAAACAAAAATGGGAAGCGCTATTAATAGAAAAATACGGTCCCGAAGCGGAAATGTATTACAAGCATACCGGAGTTTCCGCCGTTATAAAAGATTTAAAAAGCATTGCCTCCCTGCCGCTTGACGGCTGCATCAAGGGAATGTTTATCGCCGATCCTTCTCTGCACGATAAAGTACGGCAAAAATTCAAAGAACGATTTGGCGATAAAATAAGCATAATGCGCAGTTATCCGACATTCTTGGAAGTGATGAACAGCGGAGTCTCAAAGGGCGAAGGTTTAAAAATCACGATGGAACACAGGGGGCTAAAACCCGAAGAAGTAATCGCGTTTGGAGATGAAGAAAACGACGTGCCGATGTTCCCTATCGCGGGATTTGCCGGAGCCCCCGAAAACGCGAGAGAAAAAATCCGCGAGCAGGCTGATTTGATTTATGGTCCCAATACCGAAGAAGGACTGGCTGTCTATCTGGAACAGGTTTTTCTATAAAAAGGGATATCTAGAATTCTACAACGAACCTAATTAACACCCCGCCCTTTAGGGGCGAGGCTGTTAATCATGCTTCACCGTCTGCAAGGGTGCAGATGGCCTGCGCCCACTTCACATATTTGAGTTTTGCTAAGTCTGAAACGGTTTTTACCTTAAAGGCTTTTTTGAGCAAATCAGCATCGCCTTCACTGATGCCGGAAAGCGCGTCTACCGGAGCGGCGGCGATTTCCTTGAATGTCATTTTTTCGTACTTCTTGTCTACAATTTTGTCGATGTTCATTTTTATCCTCCATTTACATTTGGTATTTTCTGGTTTCTACCATTGCATACATTTTATTATCTTCTCTAAATATTTGTCAAGGAAAAAAAGATAGAATTATACCTCGAAATTATAATAAAAACAGACGGCGGTAAGATACGCGTAAAAGTTAGTCGGAGCTTAGTAAAAAATGATGAATGTAATTATTCAGATTAGAGCAACATTGAGTAAAGAATAATTAAAAGCCGATTCTTTTAGTTTCAGGCGGCTTTGTAATAAGATTATTAAGAGCGATTATTATTTCATTCACCCGCTTATCATTCTTTTCAATATAGAGCATAAGCAACCTGCGAAGTTCCGCTATTTGTTTATTTGTATCTGATTTTGTACCTGATTTATCAAGCACATAATGTCTTAACTGTACAAAAGTCCGCATAATATTGATATTTACTTTTATCGCAATATCGCTATTCAAAAGCCCCGAAAGCATCGCTATTCCTTGTTCGGTAAACGCATAAGGCAAATATCTTAAACCGCCCCAACTTGAGGTGCCAATTTGGCACCTCAAGTTTTCACATTCTCTTTTAGTAAGCTGAAACATAAAATCAGATGGAAAACGTTTTTTATGTCTTTTTACCGTTCTGTTAAGGTACTTGGTTTCTACCTGATATAATACAGCAAGATCAATATCAAGCATAACTTTATATCCGCGAATTTCATAAATCATATTATATATTTGCGTCAATTTTTTCGCCATATATTTATTTTATAACAATAAATAAAAAAAGCAAATAAAAGGTAAAATAGCGTGTATTTCGATTTTCAGTCAAGCAAAACGTAAAAACAATCATTGATTTGCTTGACTGTACGCCATTTTTTCTTGGTTCGCTCTTTGGTTCGTGCGGTTCGTGGTAAAAAAAAACTTTACTTTCTCATTCGCTCTTTCATTTTTTCCAATCTATTCAACGCTTCATAGAGAGTATCGTTCTTTTTTGCAAAATGGAAACGTATCAAGCTGTTTACATCTTCTCGGAAAAAACTGGAACCGGGAACCGCGCCCACGCCGACTTTTTCAGCTAACGTCTCGCAAAAATCAAGATCGCTTTCATAGCCGTATTCTGAAATATCAAGCATTACATAGTATGCGCCTTCAGGATTTGTGTGCCGTATGCCGAGGTCATCCAGTCCTTTCAGGAAAAGTTGCCGCCTCGCGGTATATTCACGTAACAGATTGCCGTAATATGCGGAAGGAAAACGCAATCCAACAACCGCCGCTTCCTGCAGGGGAGCCGCCGCGCCTACCGTCAAAAAGTCGTGCACCTTTTTTGCCACTTCAATAATTTCTTCCGCCGCGATAATATATCCAAGCCGCCAGCCTGTAATAGAATAAGTTTTAGAAAGCGAACTGCATGAAATAGTCCGCTCAAACATACCCGGCAATGACGCGATATAGGTATGCGTATGCGGCGCATAGACGATATGTTCATAAACTTCGTCTGTAATGACATACGCGTCGTACTTTTTCGCGAGTTCAGCAATCACGGTTAATTCATCGCGGGTAAACGCCTTTCCGCAAGGGTTTGAAGGGTTGCACAGTATCAGCGCTTTGGGACGTTGTTTAAAAGCAGCTTCCAGTTCATTCGCGTCAAAGTTGAACAAAGGCGGGCGCAGAGGCACATAGATCGGCTCCGCCCCGGACAGAATCGTGTCCGCTCCATAATTTTCATAAAACGGCGAAAACACAATCACCTTGTCGCCGGGATTCGCGACCGTCATCATCGCCGCCATCATCGCCTCGGTACTGCCGCAAGTCACCACGATTTCACGCTGCGGGTCAATTTGCCTGCCCATCAATTTTGACTGTTTATCAGAAAGAGCCTCGCGGAAATTTTGCGCTCCCCATGTAATGGAATACTGATGCGGCCCCGTATGCGCGATTTCAGCAAGCCTGTCTAAAATTTCCTTTGGCGGATCAAAATCCGGAAACCCCTGCGAAAGATTAACCGCCCCATGCTTAAGCGAAATCCGCGTCATACGGCGAATAACCGAATCAGTAAACCCGGCCGTCCTATCTGATAACTTACGCATAATAAAAAGAATATAACGGCAATAATAAAAAACAGCAAGGGCACTTATATGACAAGATTTCACACACGCTCAATAAACGCACGGCGCAGCCGTGTGGATCAATAATGCCGCACAGCGTAGCACCAATAAATGCCGCTATCTGTAATTAAAGCTAGGCGGCCTTTAGGCTGCCGTCAGTGCGCAGAACACAAAGGTACAAAGATAACAAAGAGGAATCAGGGTTTTTTGTCTGAAAGCTATGCGTTGACTTTACGATAAGATAACGAACAACAACCCCACTCCCCATTCCCTACTCCCCACTCCCAAAACTTTGTGATCTTCGTGTGAAATATTTCGAATAAAATCCTATTAACCACTGGACAAAAATTGAAAAATTCACTATAAATTAACTATGATATTTCCATTAAAAGAACTAATCGAATACGGTGACAATATGTACGAAATAACCACCGCCGCCTCGCACAGAGCGTATCAGCTTTCTACTGTGTTGGAAAAAGATGAAAAAGACGATTACGACGGCAAAATGGTAGCCCTTGCCGCCTTACAGGTTTTTACCAAAGAAGTCCAATTCCGTCTGGAAGCTGAATAATACTTTTGGAAACCGCCGCCATTCCGGTTTTAATTCTCTTTGGTCCCACAGCATCAGGCAAGACCGGCATACTCCTTCAACTCTTCAACTCTCAATCTAACTTGCAAGCTGAGGTTATTTCCGCCGACTCCATGCAGGTCTACCGAGGCATGAACATCGGGACAGCCAAGCCTTCGGCTGATGAAAGAGAAAAGCTTCCCCACCATTTAATTGATATCCGCGACCCTTGCGAACAATTTAACGCAGGTGATTTTGTCCGCCTTGCCGACGAAGCTTGCGTTGAAATTGCCTCTCGCGGAAAACTTCCGGTGGTGTCCGGGGGAACAGGTTTTTATTTAAAAAACTTTATTTTAGGATTGAGCGAAGCCCCCCCCAGCAACAAATTAATCCGCGAACAATTAAGGCGGGAGATAAGCGAAAAAGGCGCCGAGAGTCTCATGGAAGAACTTGCCTCCTGCGACAGCATAAGCGCAAATCGCATCCACATAAACGACGAATACCGTCTCCTTCGCGCTCTGGAAGTTTTCCGCTCCTGCGGCAAGCCACTTTCATCTTTTGAAACCAACGCCGCTAAAAACCGTTCCAAATTCAACTTTCTTATAATAGGCCTTTCCCGCCCCAGAGAAGAACTATACCATCGCATAAACTTACGCTGCGCCGACATGTTCAAACAGGGTCTTGCCGCCGAGGTAACCTCTCTTTTCAAGTCAGGATACACCCCCGAAGACCCCGGCTTGCGAGCCATCGGCTACCGAGAATTTTTTGTCGAGGCGGCGCAAGACGGCGATTTTTCCGCAGACAAACAAGACAAGTGGCGGCTTTCGCAGGATACCGAAGGAGTGCAGGCTTTGATCGCGCAAAACAGCCGCCGTTATGCGAAACGTCAAATCACTTTTTTTTCGGGTATTTCTAATGTAAACTGGATAGAGCCCGGGCGCGATGATGTGGAGACGGCGGGGAAAATCAGAGCATTACTTTAAAATATTTTATCGGAAGATTTCACACAAAGAACACAAAGGGACAAAGATCACAAAGAGGGATAAGAGTTAGTTATCTATAATGATGCTTTATTTCAAAGTGTTGGCAAGATGTATGACCAAGAATTTTACTTGGAATCCTATTAGTTTTTAGTAACTTAGGTATTTTAGCCAGCCAAACCGAAGTATATCTCATCTGTCAATAAAGCGTATTCTATACGTTTTATTTCACGCCCAAAATATTAATCATTTTGTTTTGGTGCGCTGATATGTCGTCGAATGTCCACTCTTTCCCAGATTCTCGGTTATTTATATTTTTTTTGCACATCTGCATCATAACCATAAACTTGATTGAGGCAACGCTGACTTGTTTTATCTTCCCGGAAGAATCTAAGTAATGGTCGAGCTTCACTTTTGGACTCCAATTTGAACCGGAACTGTTCACTTCACTACCAATCATAGCGTAATTACCAAGGCAGTTGATTTGTTCTTTTGTCGGAGTATCATTTTCACTATTTACGTTAGCTTGTGGATAATAATGCTCCAAACTCCTGCGTGTTCTTGAAAAATAAAATTGTTCAAAAACCTTTAGACCGAAGTCACCACAGCCGAGAGTCTCAAAAAAGGCGCTTCTCGCCTTGTCGCCTTCTTTGCTTTTCTCCCCGCGCAGTTCGCTGTAGTATTTTTCCCATAGTTTATAGTCAAGATAGTTGAAGATAAACAACGGAATCCCATTCGATGCCTTTGTGCCATCTCCGTAAATACCTGTAAAATCAAATACTTTATTGTAAATATTAATATCAAGTACATTGTCAATAAGTATGATGTCGTCAAAACTTCCAGGTATCGGAGTATTGATTTCATTGAGATTTTCAACCTTCAAATATACGTCATAAAAATATTTGTCCGCCAAACCGGAAACAAATCGGCAATACTTATAGACATCCCAACTATTGGCTTTAAACAGATATAACAGGCAGTAGAAAAGGTAATTTTTTCTTTGCCGTGGCGTGAATGACACTTCGAACATAGAAAGCATATGCACCAATTTATGCTGCACATCGCTGTCTTTGTCGTTGCTATCTTCATCCAAATTTTTCAGATAGCTCTTTTTGCCGTCATTCTGCCAGCGTTGCAACTTCCATGGATTATTTTCCACAGTATCGTCTTCGTTGGAATGATGAACAAGATAATTATCCAACAAAAATTTTGCTTTTAGCAAATTAAAGCCGAATCTCTTCACAAAATCCTCGTTCAAAAGCCCATCATTTTTCACCTTGTCAAACTCTTTTAGGAGTTCTTTGTCATCTAAAATTAAACTTGTCGGCTTAAAAGTTTTCTCGTCTATTCTGGTAAGTTTCAGCACAACCAACAGGAAATTAGAGAAATCCATAATCGGCTGGAATGTATCTAATTTATCCTTCGGTTCTCCTTTGCTTTCACTCCCTGCATATTTTATAAGGTCGTCGATTTTTATTGTACCACTATTATCAATGAAGCTTGGCAAATCGTCAAAAGAATCGACTTTAAAATCACACAATTGCCTGCCGAAAATTTTTTCAGCGTCAGCGTGTTTCTGTTGAATGTAGACATTCATTTCGCTGCAAGATTCCCAAAGGCGGTTAAACTTTGCCCTATCTTCGGGTCTAAACTTTTCAATGAGCCGAGCCTTAATAATTTCATGCTTTTCGAGTTGTTCGCCCCTTGAGTTCATTATTTCAAAATAATGATTCAAGTCTATATCCTTCGGCACTTGATAATGTATCAGATGAACACTGTGGAGAAAGAAGTTTTTAAAATCATCCTGCTTAGTTTTCAGAACAACCTCGTCGATAGCGTCTTTTACGAATCGGTAGCCATTTACGATTCCGTTATCTTTTTCTTCTACCTCAAAAGACGGAATGTTTTGTATGGTATCGTTTGATTTTTTCCTCGCACGGTAAGTAAGCTTGTTTTGTATAGTTATCTGCAACGCACACAAAATAAGATTGATGGTCGTCAGCCGCTGCTGTCCGTCGATGATCTCATAAACATTGTCACCTTTATGAAACGTCACCAACGTGCCTATGTAATATGTCTGCTTGTTTGCGGTATAAGCATCATAAACGTCTTGAATCAGCGCGGAAATCTCGTCTTTTTCCCATGCGTAATTTCTCTGATAAATCGGTACTTCATAGATCGCCTTATCGCCGTTATAGAGTTCATTAATGGACATTTCTTTAAGCGGCAGATTTTTATTTTTCATTTTCGTCCTCCATAAATTTGTTCGTCCTAAAGTAGTGAAGATAGTTTTGATAAATGCCCTCGTTGTTCCTCTCGTCTATACCGTCCTTTTTTGCCACGATTTCGTTGTTTGGCAAAGAGTTTACCTTATCCGAAAGCTTACTCAGGAGCGCCACAGGCGAATCGGCTTCGGTTATAACTCTGTAAAGGTTGAACGAGTTAATCACGCCATTGCCAATAATATAGTTCTGCGCCGTAAGCCAGCCAAGATTGTAATACTGCGCCCTAAGCGAATAAGCCCAGATAAAAGCAAACACCACAAACTGATCGATCATCGCTGAATCTGTTTTTGTCGGCCTTTCCGGGCAGAACCTGTCAACGTAAAGCAAAATGGCAGTATCGAACAACAACCTTGTAATCCGGTTCCCGACACCGTTTTTATACTTGCCCAGGTCAAGCGTTTTTACAATTTCGTTATCATTGATGTAATAACCTTCGTATTTATCATTATTCTGAATGTCCTTCAGAATATCAAAGTAATGCTTTGCGTAGTCAAAAAACGGTTTGCCAGCGACAATCGGTGTGTCTAATTGAAAAGCATTAATGTTCCGTATGCCAGCTACAAACGGTATCGCGGAATGGTTGACCATATCCGAATACGCATATGCGCCTTTGTAGAACTGGGCATAAGGATAATTTTCCTGTCGGGTTATACCCTTAAATTTATGGATATTATGCTCAGTCAATTCCAACGCTCTGTTGCCCTTCGTCCATTCTTTTACACGGTACAGATACTCATTGAACAGCGCAGATAGGGCTTTTTGGTCTAAATCCTCCCAACCTTTTACCGTCCTCTCGATTTCAGCCGCGTCCATATCGTTCATCTCGCGAAGATGATACGCTTTGAGCAAATCATGTGGATACAGCTTTTTACCGCGTGCGTTTTGTGAATCAAAAAATTGAAAAGCTTCCGAAATGTCTTCAGTGATTACGACGATAAGCTCGCAATTATCCTGAATATATTTAAGCATATCTTTTTTCAGATCACTTTTGTCTTTTTCATCAGCCATGTTATTGACGCGCCTTTCGAGAGCGCGAAAATTATTGGGCACATTGCGCGTGTTATACTGATTACCCGTCAAAGACTGCTCCAAAAACCTGATAGCCAAATCGCTTTTAAGGGCTTTTAATAACAGTGAAAAAGTGATTGTTCTTTGCTGCCCGTCAACGATATTATAGGTTCTCTCGCCATCTTGATGAAGAATAAGTGTACCAACGCGATAGGTTTCCTTGTTCGCATCTTTGGCATCAAGAATATCGTCCAATAACTGAATTACATTTTTAGCAGTCCACTTATATGGCCGTTGATAATCTGGTATCTTCAAATTAATGCCAGAAATAGCATTACCGTCTATATCCTGTGTAATTTCATTGTGCAACAATAAGTCGCCGATTTTGGTTATTGCAAGTTTCAAATTAGCGGACATTTAATTGTCTCCTCCCACACCGAATGTCGGTTAAAAGTTTCTGAGAGATACAGGATTCGGACATGCAACCTTCAGCTTCGGATGTACACGCAAATGTATCTGCTATCTAAATTCAGTAGTATACTCTTTCTTGTATATTACACCATAATGGTGGTATTATAAATCGTAAATAGCTATATGCAAAAAGTACGTGAGCGTACCGAAAGTACGCAGTTCGTGTGGTTCGTGGTAAAATATTTTGTAAATATATTATTAACTACCCACCCTATTCGCCTTTACAATCACATCCCACTGGGTAGCCAGCATTCCGGCAAGCATCAGAATAAATCCCAGCAATGACCATAAACTGATTTTCTCAGAAAGCAATAACACCCCACCAAGAGCGGCGAAGCAGCCTTCAAAGCAGAGGATTATAACCGCGTGGGCGGAAGGAGCGTCGCGTTGGGCGACTACTTGAAGAGTATAGGCGATTCCGACAGAGCCAAGTCCGCCGTATAGGATTGGAATTAACATCTGCAAAGAAAGCCGCAGAGCGCCGTTTTTAAAAGCGGCAATAAGATCCGAGAAAGGCAGCCATTCAAAAAGGCCTTTATCAAGTAACTGGTTGATAATATCCTTATCTTTCTTTTATCAATATACAAACGTTAATATCAGCTTTTCGCTTCCCTTGCAGTGTACACAATGAGTAATGAGTAATTACAGAAAATGTTAATTACTGTTCTTTTTTGCAGATAAAAGTTCCGTATGTTTGATTTCCATTTTTGAAAAAGCAAACAGTTTTTTGCCCAAGTCTTTAAGTGAAGCGCCTATAAAATATACTGTATTATCAATGACTAAAAAGCGGTCATGGAAAGCGTCTGATGTGTTAATATGTATCGGTTCATACTGTGAATTATGCTTTTTTAAGTCCAACTGTAATTGTGCGGATATACGTTTTGTATAAATCTGTGCGCTGACTTTTGTTTGCCGTTTGGACAGCAAGAGTAAAACGCTTTCATCTACATAGTTATCAATTAAAATAATTGAATTCTTTGCCGATTTTATCAAATTAGAGGCGAATATATAAGCGTCAAAAATTTGTCCTTCATAAAAAATACCCTGTATCGGGGGTAAGGCAGTTTTAACAAAAAAATCTATTTTTTTCTCTGTTTTAGTTACACGATTTTCTAAACGTTCAAACCTTTTGTTGACCGCATAGCCTTTCATTAAATAGTTTTTCAAAACATGGTTAGCCCATATTCTAAATTGAATGCCACGATTTGATTTTACACGATACCCAACCGATAAAATCACATCAAGACCATAGTATTCCATTTGGTAAACTTTGCCATTTGTGGCAGTTGTCGCAAATTTTGCGACAACTGGATTTCCACTTTTTTCTTCTCCAACTGTCGCAAATTTTGCGACAGTTGAAAAATCTGCCAGTTCTTCATTCAACGCATTATTGATATGTTTTCCGATGGTTTTTATATCCCTATCGAATAAAACGGATATTTGCTGTCTGTTTAGCCAGACATTTTCATCTTCCAGTCTGACTTCGACCGCAATAGAGTTGTCGGGTTGATACAATACTAATTCGCTTTTACCCATTAATTTACAGTATAACAATGTTCAAAAGAAAAAAGAAGATGGCGCGTCATATGCTACTGTATAACCAATCAGAGAGAATAACTCTCTGAACGAATTATTTGCCCATATTTTTTCATCTGGTTCTTGTGAATTATTAATAGTGATTTTGTTCAGGAAACAGAGACTGTATATACAACATCAGATTATTAATTAACTACCCACCCTATTCGCCTTAACAATCACATCCCACTGGGTAGCCAACATCCCTGCAAGCATCAGAATAAATCCCAGCAATGACCATAAACTGATTTTCTCAGAAAGCAATAACACCCCACCAAGAGCGGCGAAGCAGCCTTCAAAACAGAGGATTATAACCGCGTGGGCGGGAGGAGCGTCGCGTTGGGCGACTACTTGAAGAGTATAGGCGATTCCGACAGAGCCAAGTCCGCCGTATAGGATTGGAATTAACATCTGCAAAGAAAGCCTCAAAGCGCCGTTTTTAAAAGCGGCGATAAGATTCGGGAAAGGCAGCCATTCAAAAAGGCCTTTATCAAGCAACGAGGGATTAATTTTTTCTACCGCGGAAGTCACATGAGGCTCAACAAAAAAAGCGCCTAACAGCATCAATACTCCGCAAATAAAAAATTGACCGGCGGAAAGCTCTACGGGATCAATTGAAATATTACGCTGTATATCAACATTCATAAACTTGTCGATAAGCAGAACGTGCGCTGTCCATAAAAACGCGCTAATAAAGGTGATTATATCGCCGGGATTCACTGAAGGACGGCCCGCGGCGCTGACAAAATAAAGCCCTATGAGAGTCAGAACGGAACCAATCCACGTGGGAAGCCCGGTTTTTCTTCCAAGAAAAATTCCCACAATAGGGGTAAATACCACATAAAGCCCCGTAATAAAACCGGCGTTTCCGGCGGTAGTAAAAATTAAACCGAGCTGTTGAAGAATAACGGCGATAAAAAGACAGCTTCCCGCCGCAAGAGAAGCCTTTAATAAATAATTAAACGATAGCAGTGATTCTGAAGAAGCCGCTTTTTTTCGCCTGACAAGAATAAGCGGAACCAGCGAGAGGCTTCCTAAAATAAAACGAACTCCGTTATACGCAAACGGCCCGAAATATTCCATTCCGGAAAGTTGGGCGACAAAACCAAACCCCCAGATAGCCGCGGTAAGAATCAGAAGAAAATCCGCCCGTAACGCGGTGCGGCTGATAAGAGGTTTATTATTCATAAAGATTATTAGTTTTCTTCTTTAATTATCGCTTCCCTAAAACCGGCGGCGCTGATTTTTTCCGCGGTTAATCGCACGTCGCTTCCGCGCACTCCAGCGACCACCACGCGGTAAAACTCAACATTATCACTGTTAATAAACCGTTCATAAGCGGGAGCAAGCCCGGAAGCCTTTAATTTATCAAACGCTTCAACCGCGTTTTTCGCATTTCTAAAAGAGCCAACCTGCAAGCGGTAATTTTTTCCGGGTACAATATTGATTTCTGGCGTTAATTTAATTTGACCTGTAGGGATAAAAACAGTAACAGGCTGAGAAACAATTGCAGGCGCGGTTTGAGCAGGGACAGTTTGAACAGGAGCGCTTTGAACCGGCGCGGTTTGAGCGGTTGCAACAGGAGCGGCAGACTGGGAAGTAACCGCAGGAGGAGCCATTTGCGTCCCCAAAACAGGGGTTGATATGGCGATCTTGTCTATACTTTCAACGGTAACTGGAGCGGTTCCCGTAACAATCATGTCCAGCTTTTCAGCCGCCGCCCTTGACACGTCGATAATTCTCGCGGGGACAAACGGTCCGCGGTCATTTACCCTTACCGTTACGCTCTTTTTATTATGCTGATTTGTGACAATAAGCATTGTTCCAAAAGGCAGGCTTGGATGAGCCGCGGTCAGTTGCGATGCGTCAAAAATTTCCCCCGACGCTGTCGGGCGCCCCTCAAATTCTCTGCCATACCACGAAGCTATTCCTTCCTGGCGGAAAACGTCCGCGCTTTGAGCCTGCAATTGAAACGGCATAATTACTGACAAAAACAAAATAGCTAAAAATAAATATTTCTTTTTCATATCGTTAATATCGGCATATTGATTTTTACTCTGTAATTCAAAAAAAGGCAAAAAAAAGCCCCCAAGGGGGGGTAGGGGGCAAAAAAAGCGTAACTTTTTGCCTTCGGCAAAACTCCACGCTGGCAAATAAATAAAAAAAGCCCGGCAATGACCTACTTTCCCGCACCTTAGAGATGCAGTATCATCGGCGCGGGAGGGCTTAACTTCCGTGTTCGGAAAGGGAACGGGTGTGCCACCTCCGCAATAATCACCGGGCAATAATACTCTTACAAAACTATAGCTTTTTATCGCTTGCGGGGTAAAATGACTTTTTAACACATTTACTCCGCAATGTTACATAGCTGACCGCATAGCGATCAATTTTGGAACAATAATATGGTCAAGCCTCACGGTAGATTAGTATTGGTCGGCTGAACATGTTACCATGCTTAGACCTCCAACCTATCAACCAGGTAGTCTTCCTGGTACCTTTAGGGGGGTTGAACCCCCAGGGATGGTTTATCTTGAGGAGGGCTTCCCGCTTAGATGCCTTCAGCGGTTATCCCGTCCCGACGTAGCTACCCGGCACTTGCCCCTGGCGGGACAACCGGTACACCAGCGGTCGGTCCATTTCGGTCCTCTCGTACTAAAAACAGCTCCTCTCAACCATCCAGCGCCCATGGCAGATAGGGACCGAACTGTCTCGCGACGTTCTGAACCCAGCTCACGTACCGTTTTAATTGGCGAACAGCCAAACCCTTGGGACCTGCTTCAGCCCCAGGATACGATGAGCCGACATCGAGGTGCCAAACCTTCCCGTCGATGTGGACTCTTGGGGAAGATCAGCCTGTTATCCCCGGAGTACCTTTTATCCGTTAAGTGACGGCGCTTCCACTCGCTGCCGCCAGATCACTAAGACCTACTTTCGTACCTGCTCGGCCTGTCAGCCTCGCAGTCAAGCCTCCTTGTGCCTTTACACTCATGCGCCGATTTCCAACCGGCGCGAGGAGACCTTCGCGCACCTCCGTTACTCTTTTGGAGGCGACCGCCCCAGTCAAACCGCCTGCCTATCACTGTCCCCGGCCCGGATTCACGGGTCGGGTTAGAAACCTAATCAAACAAGGGTGGTATTTCACCATTGGCTCCGCACAAGCTAACGCCCATGCCTCATAGCCTCCCACCTATCC